>JADGDV010000073.1 GCA_016744695.1 Hahellaceae bacterium | reverse complement strand
AAAAGTTGGTTATTTTTCGTTAAGATTTCATTTGCCGTTTCACTTCTGGCTATGGCGGTAGGTATCGTAATGATACCGGCTGATTTAATGGTAAAAGGCTACTTAGCCATTTGTGCTCTATTTGTGGTGAGCTCAACCATTACCATGTCAAAAACCCTAAGAGATGACCATGAAAGTCAGCGCTTAATAAACAAGATTTCTGAAGCCAAAACTCAGCAGATTATTAAAGAATACGCTGACGCTTAAAGCAAAAAAACGGTGCGCACGGCACACCCTACAAACAGCATATTGCAACAACAGGCACAAAGTATTTTTATTCCAACTATTCAGGGGTAATAACAATGAACGTAATGAGGAAAATCGCAACGGCGCTTAGAGGTTCAGTAAGAGAAAGTGCTGAAGTAGTCATCGATGCCAATGCTATTCGAATATTTGAACAAGAAATTCTAGATGCTGAACAAGGCCTCGCCCGCTCAAAGCAACAGTTAAGCTATGTAATAGCCGAGCGCGTTCAAATTGAGCGAAGTACATCTGCACTACAAGAACAAGTTAAGGGGCGTGAAGCCCAAACAGCCAAGGCACTGGAAACAAATAACGAGACATTAGCCCATGAACTGGCCGAAGATATTCTTGAAAAAGAAACGCTAATTAATGAACACCAGGGCGCATCTCAAGCCTTATCAACCCGTGAAAAAAATCTAACCAAAACTATTCAGCGCGCAGCACAGCAAGTCAAAATGTTCCGAAGGGAGTTAAGCGTAGCCAGAGCCACGGAAAGCGCGCACAAAGCGTCCAAAATAGTAGACAACCACACAAGCGGGGTAACGACCAACATTAATGACCTACAAACATCATTGCAGCGAATTAAGCAAAACCAGCAAAGAGTTGATGACGTCTCCGATGCAGCAACTGTTATTGAGAATGATATAGGCGAAAACTCACTGGATAAAAAAATTGAAGATGCAGGGCTAGGAAGCAAAACTACCGATATTCAAGCAATACTTGCACGAGTAAGACAGTAAAAGGACAACTCAGTCAAAAAGAGACACACCTCACCCCGAATATCAGTTCGGGGCACTATTAAATCGATTCCTATTGAAAAGCATCCCTTTCAGCCTTATATTTTACTTTCGACCACAGCCCCTTTTAAACGAAAAACCAAAAGGCCTTAAACCAATGACTACAAGCATCAACAGTGCCTTAAAAATAACGCTCCCTGTGTTATTTGGTTATATTCCAATGGGTATGGCTTTTGGTTTATTGCTGGCCGATCAAGGCTATGCCTGGTACTGGGCCACCTTGATGGGCGTTTTCATTTTTGCAGGCGCTGCACAGTTTATGGCGGTAGGCCTACTCGCAGCCCATGCGGGAATGTTTGAAGTAGCAATGACGACATTACTCCTTAACTCTCGTCATATATTTTATGGGTTATCACTCATACACAACCTAAAAGCAAAAGGTTGGCGTCGATTCTATGTCATATTTGGGCTAACGGACGAAACCTATTCGTTATTAACCGCACACCATGCGAGCCGAAGTTTCACAAACCCGACAAATCAAAACGACAATGATGAAGGGCAGTTTCAATTTATTATCACCGCTCTAAATCAAAGCTACTGGGTAATAGGCTGCACTGTCGGTGCATTATTAGGGTCTATCATTACCTTTGATACAACCGGGCTAGATTTCACTTTGCCAGCCTTATTTATGGTCTTAGTTATTGAACAATATAAAGCCACGAAAAAAGTATTTCCCTTCGCTATCGCACTCGTCTGTGCTGTAAGCACTTTAGTACTATTTGATTCAAGCAGCATGTTACTTATTTCTATCACCCTTACACTGGCATTACTACTTGGAACTCAGCAGCTTCAGACAAAAGGAATTATGAAATAATGGGAAATACGCTTTATATTATTTTGTTTATTTTAACCATGGGCTTAGCAACCCTAGCCACTCGTGCAGCCCCCTTCATTCTCTTTAGTAAACAAGGTGAGCACCCCTTATTGGTTTTTCTCGGCCGATACCTACCCCCAGCAATCATGCTTTTATTGCTTATTTATTGTGTGAAAGATGTCAATTGGTTTGTAGATAAAGGCGGCGTTAATGAGATCATAGCGCTAAGTGTAGTGGTCGTTGCACACTTACTCTTCAGAAACGCATTAGTGAGTATTTTATTAGGTACAGGACTTTATATGGCACTTAAACAAGGCGTGTTTTCGCTATTTTAAACACTATAATTAGTTTCATGGGAAATGCATAACTGCCTTATTTTGGCTTTAAGATGGCTTGGGTTAAAAGGCTTTCCAAGATAGCCGTTCATACCTACAGAAAATGATTTTTCCTTAAACTCTTCAGTTGTCGTTGCAGTTAACGCAACAATAGGCAACGAAGCATGCTTTACGAGGTCGCGTATAGCCAACGTGGCTTGAAAGCCATCCATTACAGGCATTTGAATATCCATTAAGACTAAATCATAGTCTTTTTCCTGAACCTTCTTCACAGCCTGCTCTCCATTATTAACAATATCAAGCTTAACACCCCATTTAGTTAACAATTTTCGAATCACCATAATATTAACTGGGTTGTCTTCTGCAACAAGAATAGATAACGCTGAAAAATCTGTACCCTTGTCCTCCTCATGCGCAGAGCTAACTGAAAGGTTTTTTGTATCCGACTTTAAATGCCCCTGCCAGTCAGCCGACAAACGCTGCATATTTAATATAAAGCCGAAAGCAGACCCCTTCCCAAGCTCACTACTTACATGAATTTCAGTGCCAAATGCATCTAAAATACCCTTGGTAATAGCAAGACCTAAGCCACTGCCGCCATAGTGGCGTGTGGTATCACTATCTGCTTGTGAGAATTGCTCAAATATATGTTTAAGTTTATCTGCTTCAATACCTATTCCTGTATCAGTAACCTTGAACTCAAGCCCCATACTTTTATCATTATTATTGATGACCGTTATCGATAATGTTACCAAACCTTGTTTTGTAAACTTAATCGCATTACTCGTTAAATTTAGCAAAACCTGGGTCAGTCGTACTGGGTCAGATTGATAGGCGCTTTCTAGCTGTCCATCTAAAATAACATCGAACTGAATGCCTTTTTCTGCGGCATGATATTTTGAGCTACTTTCAATACTCCGAATCAGCTCAGAAAAATTAAACGGGACTGACTCAAGTGTTATACGCCCGGCATCAATTTTACTGAAATCCAACACATCATTAATGAGCACCAAAAGATTTTCTGCAGCAAATTTAAGAATATTTAAACTCTCAACATGTTCAGATTTAGGCTCATCTTCAAGCAGCAAATGCGATATGCCGATCACCCCGTTCAACGGCGTGCGGATCTCATGGCTCATCGTCGCCAGAAAATTTGATTTTACAATGGATGCCTCTTCTGCTTTCTCTTTAGCTTCAATTAAAGCTTTAGAATTAATGGTTAATTGTTCCAAGGCGCTCATCGCCACTTTATTTTCTTTACGGTAAGAAAAAGTAAAGAACAGTAAGCAGGACAGAGACCCCACCATCACCAAGAAACGAATTTTATTAGTCACATCAGGGGATAATTCATACTGGGCAAAGGGCACCACACAAAAAATAAGATCCAAACTAAGGTACAGAACAGACAAGCCCATACAAAATAACTGTGCTTTATGCTCATAATTACTAAAAAATACGACCGTTGCAGGCAAAGCGGCAAACAAATAGAGAAAAATAAGTGTGTCTTGTCCCAAAATAGTTGAATTTATGAACCCACCACTCATGTTCACAAAGAATAATAAAATTCGGGTTATAGGTGTTCTATCTAATGAATTGAAGTACGGGACACAAAAATTAAAAATAATAAGAAGAGAGACTGTGAATAAGGCCATATATAGCTGATGATACCCATATACAAAAACAAAGGGGATCAAGCTAATACCAAGAACCAAGGCAGAAGCATTGCAAAGCCTAATACACTTTTCAAGACTTAATGACGTGTCATGATTAATGCCGCTATTGACTAACTTTTTTATAATATCCATTTCACGTTTACTTTTTCTAAAGTCCCACGTAATTTTACCTGATACAGGCCAGATAGTTTATTGTTGTACTTGGTGAGCACACTTAAGACTTACCCCTACGTAATGAAAATTATACTTAAAAGCAGTAAAAATCACCTTAACGAATTACTCCATTTGTGACACCTCAGTCAGATTAAATTATGCAACTAAGTGCTTGCCAGTAAAATCGGCATCAATAAAGAATTGATAGCCAAACAAATGGGACTTTAGACAAAAAAGTGCTTATTGCTACAAAGCAACTGTTGGTTTGGTGATCAGGAACGATTATAATTCGCGCCAGTATTTACTCTGTAGACATATTTATTAACATTACGGACAAAGGTAACGTCATGAACTTCGACAACATCCCAGTAGGCAAGAACGCACCAGACGACATTTATGTTGCTATTGAAATTCCTGCTAACAGCAGCCCAATCAAATACGAAATTGACAAAGATTTGGGTGCCCTTATGGTTGATCGCTTTATGGCGACCCCTATGTTCTACCCAGCTAACTACGGTTTTATCCCTCACACGCTTGCTGATGATGGCGATGCACTAGACGTATTGGTTGTTACACCTTACCC
>JADGDV010000039.1 GCA_016744695.1 Hahellaceae bacterium | reverse complement strand
GTTTGGATATTGACTTAATTGACGTTTTAATTGGTCTGCTACGGCGCGTAAATGTTCGAAACTCTGTCCACTTAACTGAACGTCAATGGGGTCCCCTGAACGACCTATTTCGGCTCGATAGGTTAAAGATTCTGCGCCCGGAATATCGCCGATCATCTTGCGCCATTCACTGACGAGCTGGGTGCTGCGAATATCCACTGTACGGGTTTCTGGTGACTCCACTTCAAAGTATACGCGGCCTTTATTGGTGTTGCCGCTGCTTGTACCACCTGCATGTCCGGTAGATGAGAGGATGTTTTTGATGGCTGATTTGCCGTTTTCATCTCTATATTTGTCTTGAAGCTCTTGAGCGGCCTCGCTCATACGCTGGATATATTGATCCGTTGTCTCAAACGCGGTTCCGGCTGGCATGGTTAAGTAGGCACGGGCGGTTTCACTTTCTACTCTAGGGAAGAATATAAATTTCGTCCAACCGCTAGTAATTAACGCAATGATGATAATACCGGCACCGATAAACAGTGATAAGGTCAGGTAGCGATGATCTAAGGTTTGCTTAAGTGCAGGGCGGTAATATTTGAGAATGGCATTTTCTAAACCGTTCGCAATACCTTGTTGAATTCGGGTGAAGCGCCCTTGTTCTGCGGGGTCTGATGGAAGCTTTTTAAGATGCCTTAAATGAGCAGGTAGAATCCATTTTGATTCAACCAGTGAAAAGATTAACACGGGCACCACAATAAGCGGAATTTGACCAAACAACACGCTACGGCGACCCTCAATAAGGGCCAAAGGTATAAACGCAGCGATGGTGGTGAGTATGCCAAAAGTAACCGGTACCGACACCTCTTGCGTGCCACGTATAACAGCATCCATCGGGTTATCATTACGTTGGATGTGGGCGTAAATATTTTCTCCTGTCACTATGGCGTCATCCACTACTATGCCGAGAACCAGAATAAAGGCGAACAGGCTGAAAATATTCAGGCTGACGTCGAAAAAAGGCATGGTTAAAAAACCGCCCATAAAGCTGATTGGGATTCCCACACAGACCCAAAAAGCCACCGCGGGACGAAGAAACAGTGCTAATAGAACTAGAACAAGAAACCCCCCTTGAACGGCACTATTAATCAAGGTGTTGAGCCGGCCTTTCACAATACGTGAACTGTCTCGCCAGTAGCCTACTGATATACCTTCAGGCATTCTTAAATTAACCTCAGCCACGTATTCTTTGACTGCATTGGCAATGGTAATGGCGCTTTGGCTGCCTACTCTGTAGACCTCTATCAGAATGCCTTGTTGGTTGTTAAAGCGAATTTTGACGGGGTCTTCTTCAAAGCCGTCATTGATATTTGCTAGCTCTTTTAACGTGAGGCGAGTGCCGTCTTTGCGGGTGAGAATGGCAATTTTCTCGAAGTCTTCCTGTTGATAAGCCTGCCCTTTGGTTCGTATTAATACTTCACCTCCTG
Organism: Hahellaceae bacterium; assembly: GCA_016744695.1. Taxonomy (GTDB): domain Bacteria; phylum Pseudomonadota; class Gammaproteobacteria; order Pseudomonadales; family Oleiphilaceae; genus Alkalimarinus. Next base: position 22,602 of record JADGDV010000039.1, on the reverse strand, counting down.
CGGTTCTTACGCTACCAGCGGAAAGGTCAAGCGACCCTCCTTTAACGGCCGAGGCGATATCTTCCATCGACAGGTTATACTCACGTAAAATACGCTCAGGCACTTCAATCGCTATCTCGTAGGCGCGTGTTGATTCTAAAAATACTTGGGTTACTTCGGGTAGGTTATTCAGCTCATCTCGAACTTGCTCGGCGACGACGCGTAGTTCTTGCTCAGATTGTCTACCGGATACGACAACACTAATCACTTCTCGCTTGTATTCAGAAATAGCGATAGAAGGACGATCGGCATCTGCTGGGAAGTCGTTAATAGCATCTACCCGGCTTTTTATATCGTTGAGTAGGTCGCGTTTATCGTAGCCACTTTCTAGCTCTGCGGTGACAACGCCGGCGCCTTCAAATGATTTTGAAGTGATTTTTTCAATACCTTCAAGATCAAATATCGCCTCTTCAATAAGAATAGAAACCCCTTCTTCTATTTCTTCTGGCGAGGCTGCGGAGTAGCCTACGGCGATATTGATGGCATCTCGCTCAATGCTAGGGAAAACTTCCAACGGAATTAACTTCGCTACGGAGAATCCACCTAAGCCTAATATTGTGAGCATGAGCAAATTTGCAGCAACGGCATTTCGGGCAAACCAAGCAATAAGACCGTGCATCATTTGCTCCTAATAGAGACGCGAGTGCCAGAAACAGGGCTGCCTAAAGGGGTTGTTACTAACCATTCACCAGCGCTTAGATTATGATTAACTACGGCACTTGTTTCGTCAGTCCAAATGACTTCAACATCTCGGCGTACGAGTAGGTCATTTTCGACTAATACGACGGTTTTGCCTTGGTAAAGAGCCGAGCGAGGTATTACAAATACTTCGTCTAATGTATTGGCCTTGATGGTGGCTTCGATAAATTGACCAATTTTTAGCGGTGGAGCGCCATCTTCTCGTTGACGATAAGGATCATTGAGCTGCGCAACTACATAGAGTTGTCTGTTATTGCTATCAAGGGCACTCTCGGCTCTGCTGATAAACCCTTCCCACATAAACTCTTTGCGCCCTTGTCTGGCGATCATCGCAACATCAGGGCCTTTGGCTGGCGTATTATCTTCCCCTCTGTATTGTTCTGGAATGGTCAGGTATTCAACTTGTCTAGGGCTTAAGGGTAAGCGGACTTCCACATAATCAATGGCATAAATATCGGCTAATTCAGTGTTTGATGAAACGAACTGCCCGACATCCACTTTTTTATCTACAATGCGACCGGCATAAGGGGCCGATATTTCAGTACGTTGTAAGTCAAGTTTAGCTTTGTCGAGAGAAGCCTTAGCCGAGGCGACTTTGGCTTTTGCCGCGGCCAGTTGAGGTTTTCTCAGAACCAGTTCAGAAGCTTGTTTACCTTTGCCAATGCGCTTCCAGTTTACTTCTGCCTGCTTACCGCGTGCGATTTCTTCTTCTAATTCAAACTGTGCTTGAATTCGATCCGACTCTGTCATGGTGACCGCTGCAACATAGTCTCGGTCGTCTATTTGGGCTAGAGGTTCACCTGCTTCAAAAAAACCACCATTTTGAAATCGACGAGAGACGTTTGTTAGTGTGCCTGCTACCTGAGAGATTAGCGTGCCTTCTGTTCTTGGGCGAACCTCTCCATACGCTTTCAATTGCACGGTATATGCGCTACGAACCAATGGGACTGCATCGACATTCAGTACCACTTGTGTGGTTTTTGGTGCCTTGCGGGCTTGAGAAGGGTTTTGGTTGATCTTAAACGCAGCGGCAACGCAGATTGCTAGCACCAGCAGTGGCAACAGTACTTTTAGGCTTTGCTTTGTTAGTGCGTTCATTAACTTGTTAATCCTTCGGTCTGGTGAGTCGTTATTTGCATTACACGCTTAGAGTTATAGCAAGTGTCTAAACTAGGGCTGATTGTTTTGCTTTTTTTCTGTGTCATCTATAAACGCGCCCCCTAGTGCTAAGTAAAGGTTAATGCGGTTTTGTAGGCGTTGGTTACGTACATCAATTTCAGTACTTTGGGCATCGAACGAACGGCGTTGTGATTCAAGTACAGTAATAAATTCCCGTAAACCATTTTGGTATTGGTCAAAGGCTAAATTTTCAGCGGCTATTGATTCCTCAGAGGCCGTCTTTAATGCTGACTCTTGTTGTTTTAGCAGCGTTTCATTGATCAAACCTTCTTCGACCTCTTGAAAAGCGGTTAACAGTGCCTGGTTGTAGTTGGCTTCGGCGATCTTTATATTGGCCACTGCTCGTTCTTCTTCGGCTTCAAGGCGACCACTATCGAAGATGGGCGCGGTGAGGCCTCCGAAAACTGACCAAACTAAATAATCGCTACTGACTAAATTATTTAACTCATTAGAGCGAGTGCCGATGTCTCCGGTTAAGGTGAGTCTAGGAAAACGATCTGCGTGTGCGGCGGCTGCGAGTTGATTCGTGGCTTCAAGTTGCTTCAGTTGAGCAATTAAATCGGGTCGTCGTTGTAATAACTCAGAGGGCAGGCCACTGGGGATAGGGGTGCTTAGTGGTGTTAGGTTTTGGGTGCTTTTAATAAGCCCTTCTGGATATTGGCCGAGTAGTATTTCAAGGGTACGCCTTGCGTTCATAACACTTGATTTACGATTGGCAATACGGGCTTGTTCGCCTGCAACATCTGCGCGGGCTAAGTACACATCTAAGGCATCTCTCAGGCCTAATTTGAAATCTTCTTCAATGGTAATCAGGTTGTCGCTAAGGTTACTGAAGCGTTGCTCAACCAGATTAAGTTGCAGTTGAGATTCTGTCAGGTTAAACCAGCTTCGGGCAACACTGGCTGCCAATGATAATTGGGCGGCTTGCCACTCCGCTTCACTGACCTCAAAATCTAGAGTGGCTGCGCTTGCTCGACTCGACAGTCGGCCCCATAGGTCAATCTCCCAGCTAACATCGACCCCAGCACCTAGATTAGTATTGTAATCATTGCTGACGTTACCGTTATTATCTGAGTTTGAACGTCGCCTTTGTGCATCAAGACTTCCGTTGACGCTAGGGTTAAGGTCAGCGCCAACGATACGTGCCTGAGCAAATGCGGCTTCAACGCGCGCCGCAGAGGCTTTTAGGTCATGATTGTTGATCAGGGCTTGTTGTATGAGTGTTTCAAGCTGGGGATCATTGAAGTCTTTTATCCACGCCGATGATTTTACCTGTGTTGTGTTGGTAGGTTGTTGCCACTCAGGGGGTATTTCTGCCGCGATGTACTCTTCTCTTGGCACAGCGCTGCATCCAGCCAACATAAAACTGAATAATAAAACAATAATAATAGACGTTGAAAACGCCATAATTTAGTCAACTTTATATGGTTTTAGAGTAATGTCAGATAATGACTTATGTTTGTAAAATAAAATTGTCATTGGATCGTATTTTACTGGTTTTTGTCAGGTATATCATCTTAGTGGCAGGTACACTATATTATGGACGATTATGTTTAGCAGTTAAATTTACAGACTATTTACGTTCTGGATATTGATAGCTACTATAAAGCTCGTTTATCGCCCACTCTTTAATCGTTTACTGCAGGCCATGTTTTGTTGATAAGGAAAAGGATAGCCCAGTTTCTATTAATACCCATTGCGTTGTTACTGGTAATGGTCACGCTACTTTTTGCGTTTAGCCCAACCGTTACAGTCACGAGATTTGCGCCGTTGGTAACTGATTTCGTCAATAATACGACAAATGTAGGCCTTTCCATTGATGGTGAAGTAACCATTCAACCGGGTCTCGACACTCTTGTTTTAGTGGAAGGGGTTAAATTATGGGACAAAAAAGTTGCTGCCAAATCATTTCTTTCAATAGATAAAGTGGCGTTATCTTTAGACGTTATTTCGCTGTTGAATACCCCCGTGAATGTTCAAAAAATTGTCTTATCTAATGTCACGTTTGATCTGGTTCAAGGAATGAATGGGAAGGGCAATATACCCAAAATTAATATACTTACATTGATGGAATGGGTTGATGGAAATATCGCCACCATTCCACCCTTTATTATTCATGATGTCGAGTTAAGACATGTTCTCGTCAATTTCAGTAATATTGCACATGACTTAAGCGGCCAGTGGCTACTTGAGGAGGTAGATGCGCGTTGGGGCTGGGATTCACCGCTTGCTGTGTATGCTGAAGGTGTATTTTTAGGTAACCCATCAAAAGGGTTTGGTGATAAACCTGTAACAATATCAATGACCGCTGATTCTATGAGGCGCCTAGGCGACACGTCTCAATTGTGGCATTCCATTACTCGTATTGCTGCGGAGAAAGGTGATGTTGCAGTTAATTTGTCATTCTCTCCAATAACCGATATGACTTTACTCAGCGAGGAAGAATACCCTAGAGCTTATAAACTTGATGTGGTGGTGAATGAGTTCCACTACGGGGAACTTTTGATGAGATTAGCGCCTGCCTCCAAGACTGAAGTAAACGATAGCTTTACAGGCTACTTTGGCGCTGACATTTCGCTAGAAGGCAATGTGAGTGATCTGAATAAACCATTGTTAAAGTCGTCGGGTGTTATTGAGGTGTCTGTGTGGCCTGAAAATCATCTGGCTGATGCGCTAGATTTTTGGACGACGAATATTATAAATGTGGCACTGGCGGGCATCAACTCAGACTCAAAAATTAACTGTGCCGTCGCAAGATTTAACCTTTCAGAAGGCCTTTTAAGCAGTGACGTGATGGTTTTTGATACATCTAAACTCAGAGTTTACGGCGATGGAGTACTTGATTTTACGGCCAAAACGATTGATTTTTTAATTGTGCCCAAAGCGAAGCAAATCCAGTGGCTAGATAAGTCCGTGCCAATAAGACTAAAGGGGCCTTTTGAGTCGCCTGAGATCGAAGTTAAGAAAATGGGCTTGTTTAAAAGTGTGACAAAAAGTGTGATTAACTTCTATATCCCGGTGTTGCCCATATTGATTAACGACACGATGGAAAGTGATGGCAGTAAGGAGTGCTTAGAGTCAATGCAAAAGGATGGAGGGCGTCTAAAAGATTAAACTTTCTTAAAAGTCATTGTATTCGTAGGGCAAAAGTTGAGATTGCTGATAAGTTTTAATCACGCGCATCACATCTTGATGTGTTCTAAAGAAATTATGGTAATTGAAAACCTATATTTTATGAACGTTGCTTATTACTATTCAGCCAAGAATAACTAATTCAATTAAAAGTAGTCTTTATGCAATTACGAGCCAGTAATATAAAAAAACTCAGCCAAGAGCAATATGATGTTTTGGTTATTGGTAGTGGCATTAATGGGGCCGTTTCAGCGGCGGCTTTATCTGCACGAGGAGCCAGAGTGGCTCTTATTGATCAGCGAGACTTTGCTGGTTTTACTAGCCAGCAATCGTCAAATCTTGCATGGGGCGGTATTAAATACATGGAAACCTATGAATTTGGTCTGGTTAGAAAACTATGTATGTCTCGAAACAAACTAATGCGGAGCTATCCTTCCACGGTAAAAGAAATTCGCTTTCTTACCACTATTAAAAAAGGTTTTCGTTACCCCCCTCTGTTTCTTTATATGGGTACCTTGCTTTACTGGGCTATGGGTAATGGCTTCACACGTTTACCACGCTTTCTTCCATCAAAAGACATTTCAAAAACAGAATCCATTATTAATACAGAAGGCATCAGTGGTGGTTTTGAATACTCTGATGCTTATTTATATGACAACGATGCCCGCTTTGTATTTAATTTTATTCGCTCAGCCATGAACTATGGCTGCATTGCGGCCAATTATGTGAGTTCATTGGGTTCTCAGCGTGATGAAAATGGCTGGAATACTAAAGTAAAAGACAGCATGAGTGGTGAGGAGTTCAACATACGTTCTAAGGTGCTTATTAATGCCTGTGGGCCTTTTGTTGACGATCATAACCAATTAACAGAGCAGAAAACTAAACACCATCATGCATTCTCTAAAGGCATTCACTTAATTGTTAACCGGCTAACGCCTAATCAACGTGTGTTAACTTTTTTTGCTGATGATGGACGCTTATTTTTTGTTATCCCCATGGGACCAAAAACCTGCATTGGAACAACCGATACACGAGTAGATAACGCTATTACCGAAGTATCCCCTGAAGACAGAGCCTTTGTATTAGATAATATAAATGCTCGCCTCAATCTTGATAAGCCATTAACTGAAAAAGATATTGTTGCAGAGCGTTGTGGGGTTAGGCCTTTAGTCGTTGAAGGCGACGGTACAGATGAGACGGATTGGCTGCAGTTATCAAGAAAGCATGCGGTTGAAGTGAATCAACAAGATAAGCACCTGAGTATTTATGGCGGGAAGTTAACGGACTGCCTAAATGTGGGTGATGAAGTGAGTGGATATGTTGCTGGGCTGGGGGTTCATTATCCTTATCCGAAAACTAAATGGTTTGGTGAACCTAGCGACTCCGTAAAAAGAGAGTTTCTGCATCAAGCACGTTTAATGAAACTTGATGACATGACTGACCCATCATCATCCGAACCACTCACTCAACGTTTATGGCGACGTTATGGTGCCCATGCATTTGATCTATTAGAGAAGATAAGAGCAAATTCAAAAGAAGCTGAACTGCTGATTGAGAATGCAGAATATCTACGTTGTGAAATTGAGCAAGCGGCTCGTCGAGAAATGGTGACTACACTAGATGATTTCCTTCGTCGTCGTTCCAAAATATCATTAGTGGTTAAGCGAGAAGATATTAAAAGCTCGCAGGGTTTGAAAGAAGCATGTGAAATATTATTTGGAGACCAAGCTGAAGAAAAGTGGAATGAGTATTTTGGTGAGGCTTAAAGGGAATCGGTGGCCGCTATTGTGAGCGCGTTATGGGAGCGTGCTTATAACGGTCATTTCTGATTGATAAATTAACTTTTTTAGTTCACCAGATTCATCCATTTTTTTCATTAGCTTAGTCATTTTATTAATAAGATTTGAGTGTTTTTTATGAAGGAAATGATAAGCCGGAGAGACCTCAAGTGCCGGTTCAAGCTTTTGTATGTCATTATGCAGGTTCATTGCCTTAAGCGCGTATAGACCATCAAGTTCGGTCAAAACAGTGACGTCAATTCTATCTAAGTAGAGCATCTTGAAGGAAGCGAGGAGGTTATTATTTTTAATCTGATTGAAATTTTTAGTGCGTTCTTCTATTAGTTTAATACCTCTTGGGACGCCAATTCGGTATGGACTTAGTGAGTTCCAATCGTCAATTTTGATTTGTTTACTTTTTTTGGTAAATGCTGAGTATTTGATAAGCGCAATGGGATAGGGGATTCTTAGCAGGTTTTCTGCCAGTCCTTCAATGATGGTTCCACGGAGCAGTACGCCATCTACCTGTGCGCTATTAGCCATAAGCAGTACGCGGTTACCAGGGTGTTTAACAATCTTCAGTTCTATGCCTAATTTATTGTAAAGTGTGCGAACGATTATTTCGCTGGCGGTTAGGCGAGGAGCATCTTGGTTAAAGGTGGCTAACACTATTTTTTTGGGTTCCGCGAAAATAGCGTCTGTGAAAAACACAAAAAACAGTACAATTATGTAGAGCTTTCCTACTCTGTTACTCATAGTCACGAGTCCATGTTAACTCTGAATGAGGGTTATATATTTAAGGATAGCACTTATGATTAAAAAATCGATTATCAGCTCTTTGCATACCTTAGCAACTATGGTAATTTCGCCCCCCTTTATTTTTCAGCTTGTGTGAGCATTTATTATGTTTTCTGGTTTCGATTACGGAAGTTCCAATTGTGCCGTTGGCGTTATGGATAACGGACGCGTTAAGCTTTTGCCGTTATGGGGTGGAAAGCCATTTGCTCCTTCTACGCTCTATGCCCTTGATCGAGGCCTTATTTGTGAGTCTGTTGCGCATAATATTTACTCTGAAACTGACCGTGAAGCTTATATTAAGGAACGAGCTGATGCGGTTCGGCATGCGAGCATCATTCGTTCACACCTTAATATTTCCGCCAAGGAGCAAACGCTCTTTATTGGTGAAGCTGCCATTGAAAACTACATAGACTTTCCCGAAGAGGGCTATTTCGTAAAATCACCTAAATCGTTTCTTGGAGCAAGTGGCTTAAGAAAGGAGCAAATGGCTCTTTTTGAAGATATTGTTACTGCGATGATGCAGTCAATTAAACAGCAAGCTGAACGCTCATTACAGCAAACGATTACTAAAACGGTTATTGGCAGGCCTGTTAACTTTCAAGGGAGTGGAGGAGAAGACAGCAATCTTCAGGCGGTTGATATTCTTACCACCGCCGCTAAACGAGCCGGGTATAAGGATGTCGAGTTTCTTTTTGAACCCCTTGCAGCGGGTATCGACTTTGAAACCGATATGCAGCAAGACCAAACGGTATTAGTCGTCGATATTGGGGGTGGTACAACGGATTGCTCTGTCGTGCGTATGGGGCCATCTCACCGGATAAAAGATGACCGTAGTGGCGACTTTCTGGGACACAGCGGGCAGCGTGTTGGAGGGAATGATCTTGATATTAATCTTAGTTACAAAGCCTTCATGCCTTTGCTAGGTTTAAACAGCCTGTTAAAAAGCGGTTTATCTGTGCCGAGTGAGCCTTATTGGAATGCCGTACGTACAAATGATGTCAGTGCTCAAACACTTTTTAGCAGCCAGAAAAACACTAAATTTCTAGAAGAATTGTGCCGTGATGCTCGCACCCCGGCTTTAGTAAACCGTCTGTTACATATTCAGGAGCATAAGAAAAACCATCAATTAGTGCGTTGTGGAGAGCAAAGCAAAATTGCCCTCTCTGATAATCAGAAAATTGAGGCTGAGTTAGCTTTTATTGAAAAAGACTTAACGCAAGCAGTGAGTCGAGAGCTGTTTGCTGATGCGATTCAAGGCCCTCTTAAAACGATATCATCGCTTATGCGAGAGGCAGTTACTCAAGCGCAATGTTCACCAGACCTTGTTTATGTAACCGGTGGAACAGCAAAGTCACCGGTGATTAGAGACGCTATTCAGCAGCAATTGGGTGATGTTCCTATTATGGATGGAGATCACTTTGGTAGTGTGACCTCAGGGTTGACTAAATGGGCAGAAAAACTCTTTGGCTAAACAATGATTAAAACTTGGAGTGGCTTGTTACCTAGCCAATGGTGTCTTGAAAATAAGATCTAATCACTAAATAGCCGCACCGAATACAAACATAAACTGGGCTAGACCTGCGGTAAAGCCCAGAGCAGCGCCTATTAAAATCAGCTTAATTTCGTCTTCCTGAAAACAGGGGCGCAATAGCTCCTGAAACTCTTCAGAAGACAACTTCTCCATTTTCTCACGCATGATATTCTCAATTACTTTTGCCCTATCATTATTAAATGCAGGGTCATTGAAAGTGCGGGTTGAAATTTCAAGTGCTTTATTACCTACATGCTGCTTTAACTTAGCAAAATGTCTTGGGCCTATCGCAATTTGAGTTAATGGTTTCATCACTCCTGCAGTCTCATCAACAATAGGCTTAATATGTTTTTTTACCATGTTATTGGTGCGCCCAGCATGCTGGCCCGTGAGAAGAGCGTTAATGATGTTGCCAGTAGTCAGTACTTCATGGGCAATGATATTACAGAAAGATGCAGTAACCTCTGCTTGTCTTTTCAAGAAAAGGCCATGTAGTTTGAAGGGGCCTATAGAAACAGGGTTAAGAGGGCGAAAAATAACGTTTAAAGCAATCCAATTGGTAGCGAAACCGACAATAAGCCCAGCGACAGGTAAAACCCAGGCGTTTTGGAAAAAATACCAGACCACCATCTGAATAAAACCGAAGATAAGCCCCATCCAGACACCGGAATTTATAATGAACTTGAGTTCTTTGTTACCACATTCGAGAAAAATCCGGTTGAGCAACTGTTTATCTTCAGCAAGCTGGTCGGTAACCACCTGTTTAAGGTCAAATAGCTCCTCGATGTTATGGCTCACATCATCAATCAGGTTATCAACAAGTGTGGGTGTTTTTTTACGCACGCGCTCATAAACACCCTGACGTATTGATTCAGGTAAGTTTTCCCATAATATGGGGTGCTCCCTGAGCATAATTTCATCAACGTATTCTTGTACGCGGGGGGTCACTGTTTCAACAATATGACATGCTAAAACGTCTGGACCAATCTGCTCAAAAATATCTCTAACCGTGCTAATTTTGCTGAGTGTAGCATCAACACTCAACGCGGCTACTTTTCGGGCTTTAGAGGGGATAATACCCTGCCAGCCAAAGAAGGGACGAATACCCACAAATTCTAAGGGATAAAATGTTAGCTTTATGGCCAGCCAATTAGTCACCCAGCCAATTAAACTGGCAATAAAAGGGATGCTGATGTATTTCCAAAATACGGGATCTTGTAACAGTTCTGTCATGATATTTATACGCTCAGCTGCTTACTCTTGCTTTAGCACGCATTCAGTGTTGGCTGGCGTATATTTACACCTGACTTTTCTCATTAACGTTAACGCTAAGGGTTGATATAGACCTTCATCTCTCAAGGCTAAACGAGACTCACGCATATAGTTGTCGTAGTCTGTTTTTACTTCATCGTTAATGCTTATCCAGTAGTTCTCAGGTATTTCATCCTCCGCGGCTTTAACCACATTCAGCATATTGTCCATTTGGCTGAGAGAGTACTCTCTCATGTTTTGGCCAAAACCTTCAGGGAGGGCTTCATGACGCAAAATTATCTGCAGTGATGTATTAAGGAGGGGGTAATTAATAATTCCGCCGCCATGATTTAAACCTTTATAGAGTTCCATGACGTTGTATGCCACTGCGGGGGCAAAAATGATGTCGACGCCACCACTGTTGAATTGGCCAGAAAGGCTTGCCAGACTTGAAGGGACAACGGAACCACCGATCCGCCTGACGATAGTTGAAACGACAGGGTCATTAGCAATAACAGCCATTTTTGCACCCTGAAGCCGCTCTATTCGGTCGATGTTTTTATCTCGAACGTAAATATAAACCGGGCCGATAGGTAATATCCCACCAATTTCATATGGGCCCTGACGCATTAATTTAGCGGCTTTAGGGTTTGAGATAGTGGTTAGTAATGCTCTAGTTTCCTGCTCATCTTGTATGGCACCAACGGCACTAAAGGTCGAAGTAAATGCGTTGAAATCACGAGCTGAAATATCCGTGGTAACAACGGCATCGCAGACCCCGGCCTTAAAATCATTAGCTGCCACTTTTTCATCGGTATATACATCAAGTTTAAAATTAACGCCCCAGGCAATCGCTTTTGGGGTCATACTTTTAATAATCGAGGCAACCGGACCACCCTTACCAACGGGGTCCCATACACAGAATTTTTTCTCACTAACCTCCGCCTGAGCATAGCTTGCCATTAACAGCGGCATGACAGCCACGACGAATACGTACCTTGTAATTATTGAATACATTCCTTGCTTACCTGTTGTTATATTAGCAGTTATATTTTTTTTATTAGACACATTGTAGTTTTATTATTGATAGAGGTCTGTGGGGATAATGGCCTAAGCGTGTGAATCTGGGCCGTACTGTAAGGCATTGAAGAAATCAGTGCTATATCCAAAAGGAATTTATTGTAATAATGAGTTATTAATTATCCTTTTGTTGTATTAGTCATGACTATAAACACCACTATACCCAATATTATATTGCCTAGCCTCAGCAGCCTCGCATTAAAGCATGGCGTTAGCCCAGAGCTTCTTTTTGCCGAGGCAGGTGTTGATTTGGAGTCTATACAGGTTCGAGGTCTTGACCTGAAACAGCACGAAGTTGAAGCGATAATACAACTACTTTCCACTCATATAGGTGAACCCAGTATCGGCTTACTTATTGGGGCTTGTATTCAACCAGAAATGCTAACGGTGTTTGGGCCATTGATTGCGAGTAGTCCGAACCTTCGAGTGGGTATTGAATGTTTTTCACGTTTTAAGCAACTGATTCACCCAAAATTTGATCTTAGATTAAACGAAGATGGCGAGCACGCAACTCTTTATTATGAGTCGAATGATGAAACCCCTATTGGTGACCTTCCCTTTTATGCTGAGGCTTTGTTTAGTGCACTTGTAAATATTGGCAACTACTTTACTGGCGGACAAAAAGTGCCATTACAGGTAGAATTTCGACACCCGAAACCGGAGGTGATTACGCTGTATGAACAAATGTTCAAATGCCCGATAAAATTTGACTGTAAAAAAGATAAACTCGTCTTCGAGCGCAACGTGCTAGACGTCCCTCACATTAGTCACAACTTCAATATTCATCAAATAATAAAGCAGCAAGCCCTGAAGCAATTAAAACAATTTAGTTCCTCTATTGTGTTGCAGGTTAAACAAATTATTAAGGACAAGCTGAATGACCCTGCGCTTTCTGCTGAAACTGTTGCCCAGCAATTAAATATTAGTCGGCGTACCTTATACAGACAATTGAAGGCTGAAAATCTGAGTTACTCAAAATTGAGAAATGAAGTGTTCGTCGAAGCAGCTAAAGAGATGCTGACTAATACGCATTACTCCACAGAAATTATATCTTATGAGCTTGGGTACAAGGACCGAAGTAATTTCGTACATGCATTTAAACGCCTTACGGGGTACACACCAAGTCAGTTTAGGTCTGATTGTTAGTAGTTGAAGGAGACTTTATTAGACATGCTGTCCCACTCTATTTTTCGTGTCTGGCGAGCGCCTATATGTTACGTTGATCAATTAATCGCAAGGCGCTAGGTGTCCTACCTTCACCAAAATAACCGTAGGCTCTTTTACAAGTGCAGTGTGTTCACCTTCAAAAGAATGTAGCGACATAACCTCTAAACCGCAATGCCAACATTAATGAGGGTGAAAATATTATAGGTCAGGAGTGGGAAGTTCAGAATCGTATCGAACAGTCTGAGCCACGCTTTTGTATGCGTGTAACTGAGGGAGAAGCCAATAGCCACTCGGTGATTCGATGCTTGCAACAGTCTACTCAGAAGGCCTTATTTGAATTAAACCCGGTTACGGGTAAAACCCATCAATTGCGCGTTCACATGCAGGCTCTGGGTTGGCCCATATTGAACGACAAATACTACCCAAAATTACAGCCGCTATCAGCGGATGACTATTCAGAACCCTTGCAGTTACTGGCAAAGGAACTTCAGTTTATTGACCCCGTGACTCAGCATCCAAGGTGCTTTAGTTATGACGGTAACTTATCGCTTTTTTAAGACAAACATCTGATAGCCATACTCCGCATTATGATTGAGATATAAATCTACCTCTTTACCCATATCGTCTAATGCGGCAGACCCTTTCATTGTCGGCATTAGTTCTTCTATACGCGCTTTTAGTGGTAAGTAATAGTTATCCCATGACGATTGACTAAACGTAAAATCTGATAGTAGTTCGTACCCAGCGGCTGTTATTTGTGTACGTCTAGTCTCTGGTGTTTGCATATCGGGATATTCTTTATCCCAAAAATCCTTAAGCCCTTTACTGGGCTTTGGCGTTAACAGTACTAAGTCGCTGAATACTAAAATACCATTATCTTTAAGCAGCGGTTTCCACTTCGATAAGGCATTTTCAACGCCCATTATGTAAGCTGAAGCTTCTGCCCAAATAAGATCAAACGATTTTATATCAAATGGTAATTCGGTCATGCTTGCGCAAATAGTTTCAACTCGATCTTTAAGGCATTCATTGTCCAAAGCTATACTTAAACTATCTAATGCTGACTGCTCATTATCAATGGCGGTTATGTGTGAGGTTAAGTGTTTGGCTAAGACCAATGTGGCCAAGCCTTTTCCACAGCCTACTTCTAAAACACTCTCTGGATTGGCAGGTAGGTTAGATAATGCACGTAAAGTCTCACTTTCATCGCCAGGCCCCCAGCGCTCTAATGTTTCAAAAACCGTCATAAAGTCATTCATATATTGTTCATGCTGAGTCATATTTCTTGATAACCACTTTAACCTTAAGGCTTCTTTTTCATTAAAACCTTGTTTAATTGACCAATCCAGATAGGCTTCTGGTGCTTGTTGTATTGCTGACTCATGCCATTCTTTATGAAGGGGAGTGCCTCTTCGCTTTAGCCAAACCAAAATCTTCAAGAATGCTGTAAAAGCAAGGCACCACAAAAAGCACTAACAAGGTTGAGCTGGCAATACCAAACACTATGCTAGTGGCCAGTGGGATGAGTATTTGTGCCTGTAAACTTGTCTCGAATAGCAGTGGCGTCATGCCTGCAATGGTGGTGAGAGAGGTCAGTAACACCGCTCTGAAACGGTCATGGCTGGCTCTTGCTGCAGCTTCATGAACACTCATGCCTTCTGATACATGTCGCTTTACAAACTCAACTAATAGAATTGAGTCATTCACTACGATGCCCGCTAAAGACACAAACCCCAGCAGCGATGGCATCGTAATATCAATACCCATTAGCCAATGCCCCCATACCACCCCAATAAATGCGAGAGGGATGTTTAGCATCACCACCAAGGGTTCAGCATAAGACCTGAACTGAAAGCTAAGCAGAATAAATACGCCTGCTAGGCCTAGAATAAAGGCTGTTTTCATCGACCCTTGTGTTTCGGCGCCTTCTTTTACTTCTCCTTGAAAGCTGATATGGGTATTTGGAAACAGTGTTTCCAGTTCTGATAGCTTGTTTTTCTTAAGGTCTGCAATCACTTCACCTGTGTTGTTTTTCTCACTGTCTATATCACCATAAACCGTCACGGTTCTTTGGTTATCAACACGATGAATACGTGAAAAACTGCGGGTGGGTGATATGTCTGCTACGTGAGATAAAGGGATGACAGCACCCGATACCGGATGAATAATGGGGAACGAATCAAAATCGGCTAGTTCATCTTTTGATGCATCATCCAACATCACACTGACTTCGTAGGTCTCCAGCCCAATACTCGACTCAATCACTTTAGCGCCTTGATAAGCGGCCCTTAATTGAGAGGCAACTGATTGCGCGTCAACCCCTAGTGCGAATGCACCCGCTTTTAAATGTAGGGTGAATTCAGGCTTCCCTGGGCGTAGGTCATCCATCAAGTTATTTACACCTGGGTAACCCGCAAGCCATTGCTGTAATTCGTGCGATGCTTGAGAGAGCTCGTCGAGGTCTTCGCCTTGCAAGCGAATAAAAATGGCCCGTCCGCCAGGCCCAATAGTCGGCTCTTTTAGCGTGATACTCCAGGCATCGGGCACACTACCGGCCTCTGCTCGCCAGTCATCCATAAACGCATTGAGAGAGAAGTCGCGCTCTTCGGCCGTGAGCATATCGATACTAATGGTGGCGAGGTGAGGGCCTGCTTCAAACGCATCGGCATGGGTATTGAATTGAACAGTGACCGCTTCTACGGCGGGTTTATTGTCTTTAGAAAAGCGCTTGTTACTTATTTCAAGCGTCTCGGTGTAATGCTTAACGACTTCTTCAGTGCGACTAAGTGATGTACCCGTAGGCATTAATATTCTGGTTTGAATAAGGTTCCCTTCAACATTGGGGAAGGCTGAAAACTTAATAATGCCTGATGCCAGTAAACTCACTGAAATAACGAGTACCGCGATTACACTGCCGATAAAGGCATAACGATAGTTAATAAGCACTGAGACCCAGCGGTCGATTACTTTTCTGGTACGGTCAAACCTTTGATCAAAACGTTCTCTGAATCGAGCCTCCCATCCCTCCGCGTTACTTGTTTTATCTTGATGGGCGAGAGAGTGTTGTAAGTGATGGGGTAGTATGAAAAAAGCTTCTAACAGAGAGACAGAAATAACCGCAATTAACACGGTGGGAATAACCACTAATACTTGGCCTATATCACCTTTCAAAAAGAGTAAGCCTGAGAAAATGCAGAGCGTGGTTAAGAAGGAAGAAAACACCCCCTTTGCAACCAGTTTAGTGCCTTCTATGGCGGCTTCAATCGGCTTTTTACCATGCCTAATTTGGCTGCCAATGCTTTCGCTGATCACAATAGCATCGTCCATCAATATGCCGAGTGCTAATAACAGAGCCACCATCGAAAGCATGTTAATGCTAACGCCAATATTGCCGAGTAGAAATGCCGCGGCTAAAAACGAAACAGGTAAGCCCATCACTACCCAAAATGCATAGCGGGTGCCGAAGAACAACCACATCACCACAAACACCAAGATAAGGCCTTGCCACGCATTGGTCGAAAGCATTTCGATACGGTCATTGATGATGCTGGTTGAATCTTGGGTGAGATGAAACTCTACTTGCTCAGGCAGGCGCTCTCGTTGCTCTTCTATAAATTGCTCTGCAGCGGCTAATATCGTTAAGCTATCATCACGGGTGTTTTTACTGATTTTTAGAAACGCCGCAGGCTTGCCATTGAAAGTGACTTTATCTTCTGCATTATCAAAGCCATCGGTAATGGTGGCTATGTCGGCCAGCCGAACTTCATTACGTTGTCCGCCTTCAATGACCATCAGTTGTTTAAGCTCATCTATTGAGCGTTTTTCATCACTAAATCGGATTTGGTAATCTCGGTCTTGAGTGGTGAGATCTCCGGCGGGGAGGTCGATGTTTTGTTTAGTGACCAAGTTGGCGATATCTTGTAGGCTCAGCCCGTATTGTCTTAGGTTCTGTTGTGAAATTTGTATTTTGAATTGCCGAGTAGAGAAGCCTTCTATATCCACTAAAGGGACCATGGTCTCCCTTAACATGCGTTGTTTTATATCTTCAGCCAGGTTTTTCAGTTCTGGTCGAGGCATTTCAGCCACGATGGCGATAGTGATGACACTTTGAGTTTTCCCTAACTCAGTAACAACGGCAGTTTCAGCTTTGTCAGGGAAGTTATCAATACCATCTACCGCACTTTTAATGTCGTCTTTAAACTCGCTAAAATCGCCTTCTTCAAGCATTTTTATCGTCATAAGGCCTATAGAATCACGTGCCTGACAACGTTTCTCTTCAGTAAAACTGATACCGTCTAAGGCATCTTCAAGTGGTTTACATATAGCCTGTTCAACATCGGTTGGCGATGCGCCAGGGTAGAGAACCTTCACTTCAACTTCGAAGGAGTTAATATTTGGAAAGGTCTCCCGTTTTATTTCGGGTAGCGTGAGTACACCAGCCAGAATAAATAACCCCATTATGAGATTAGATGCTGTTGGGTGAGTGGTGAAAAAACGGATCATTGGTGAGTCTCCAGCCAGTCAACTATTTGTTGCTGTCTGACGGGGTCTGGAACCGCTTGGAGATCCATACCTGCAACGGCAGGAAATAGATCTGATGTGATAATTTTATCGCCCGTTTTTAGTCCATTTTCGATTAAAAGCATATTGCCTTGGGCTTCGGCTTTAATATCTATTCGTTTTAGGTGATTATTTTCGTCTACCAAAAAGAGCTGTTTTTCATGTAAGGCATCTCTTGGTACCACAAAGTATTCTTTGGAATTTCCAAGAAGAATAACCTCTGTGTACATACCTTGCATTAACGGAGGCTTTACACCCGGACGAATGTCGCCATAAGGTTTATCTACGCTGACGATGACGCCTAGGGTACGTGATGCTGGGTCGAGGTTACCGCTAATACGCTCTACTTTGGCCTCCCAGAGGGCAAGTTCGTCGCCGGCCAGTTTTACTTTTGCAGATAGCCCTAAGCGTGAAAAAAGTTCTTCAGTGTCACCATTATTGAATGCGTCTTGCAGTAGCGTTTGATTATGATTGAACCCCTTGGCCAAAATACGAAACTGCTCTAACGGAAACTGTGCATTAATGAGTACTTTGTTAATAGTTTGGGCAGAAAATAATGAAGCTCCTTGGCCCACAAACTGATTTTCTTCAACAGCAAGCGCTGTAATGCGTGTGTTAAAGGGGAGCTTAATCACTGCTCGTTCTAGGTTGCGTTGTTGAGTTTCAACCGACGCCTGAGAAATAATGATTTTGGCTTCTTGAACTTCTAGTTGAGCAGGCAGGGTTTCAAGTTGGCTGGTAAGGCTTTGAACTTCTTGTTTTAGTTGTAACACGACCGTTTGTTGCGCGCCCATTGCTGTTTTGGATATAGAGCCTTTCTTAAGTAGTTGTTCGTTACGACCAAGGTCTTTGGTTGCAATAGCCAGCTTGTCTTTGGCTAGCCTCAGATTAACCTTAATATCTTTCAGATTGAGGTTCATCTCTTTTAAGTTGGCTTTGCTAACGGCTAAATCAGCCTCTGCCTGCTTAAGGGCTAGCTGGTAATCATGATCTTCAATCCGAATAACAATCGTATCTTTGGGAAGGATATTGCCCATTCTTAGTTGAGGATGAACATATATAATCTTTCCTGAAATTTCAGACTTTGCTTCTAAAAGTACATCAGGTTCAACTTCGCCAAACCCTTTAATTGAAGGTCTGACATTGTATTGATTAACGTCGATAGTGGTTGCTTTAACGGCCGGCCTATTCTCCGGTTGATGCTGCATAGCAGGGCGTGATTTAACAATGATGATGGCAGTAAGAATGCCTAGAGCAGCAATGATAATAAAGATATAGCGGCGGTTTAATAGCTTGGCAAACATGACTTAACGTCCTTGTGTAGGGTAATCAAATGTAAATTAAGATTAAAGGAATTTAATCTTATGGCAAGCATGTAATTGTACAGAGAGCGTAAAGTTTTTGATGGGTGATAGAGGGGCAATCAGCAACATCATCTGATCTCAAGCTATTACGACACTTGAAACCAGTAAATATGTGCTGTTTTAAAGAGATATGAGAGTACTAGTTTTGATGGGCTGGTTTATTGAACGCCTAACTGAAGCTCAGCAACTACATAACCATTAGCCCCTGAAAGCTTAATGAGTGTCCTGCCTTCACCTGTTATTTTATGGCCTTCAGCTATAGCCTGGGTCACTAGTTTCTTCCAAGCATGAGGTAGCTCTACATGAGGGCCTTCATGAACAATGGTGATGCATTTAAAGGGAGCGGTTTCTTTAAACAGAAATGAGTCAACACCTTGAATTTTCTTCTCTACAGGCCAACCAATTTGTGCGGTTAATGCCTTAGGGTCAAATGACTGAACATTTTCGAAAATGTAGGTAAATGGGCCATTTAATACAGTGGGGGTTTTGGTAGCGATGGCATAAGCCGTTTTCTCAGCGAGTTTATCTCCCTGTTTGTGCATGCTCTCATTTGAAAGCGTATGTTTGCTGTAGAAAAAGTTGATAGCAGGGATTGTTTTTACTTCGAGTAATTTATCTATTGATGAAAATGAGGCGGCAGAGAAAGAAATAATAAGCCCTGCTAAAATCCAGTATGCTAGTTTATGGATCATATTCTAACGTTCCTATTTTAGAATTAAATTGTATGGATGAGTTTAAGGGCGTGAAGGGAAACAGCATTGGTACAAATGACGGGCAGTAAAGATATTTGTACAAACGTGCGGGTTTTTGTTGAGTTTGGGATATATGTTTAAAAAAACGGATGAGTTTATTGATGTTTCCTAATTTGTAGCCGGATAGAGTAAAACGGATTCAAGGTTTTTTACTCAGAGAACAACCCTTGATTCCGTTTTACTCCATCACGGCTACGATTATCTAAGGAGTTAGAACGACTTTACCCTTATTCTTTCTATCTTCAATATACTGATGAGCCTCTGCTGCTTGATCAAAACTAAAGCTTTTGTCTACATGAGGTGAGACCCACCCTGCTTCAATACCGTCCAGTATGTGCGTCATCCATTGGCGAATTTTGGCATTTTCATGCCACAGGTGCCCCATATTTACACCAAACACCGCTTTGTTGGTGTTCATTAGGTTAATAGGATGAAAAAAGGGCATTTGAAGGGCTGTTTTCAACAGCTTCACTTTTCCTTGCCAGCTTGAGTCTGAGGCGGCTGAAATACCAAACATACCTAAGCGACCCGTGGCGCGTAATGAACGATAGCTTTTGCGCCAGTGATTACCGCCTATTGGATCAATAATCAATTCAACGCCACGACCATTGGTTAAGGCGTTCAGTTCAGTTTCCCAGTTTTTATTACGATAATCTATCGCATGATCTAGGCCTTTTTGCTTTAGAAAATCGTGTTTTCCTGGGCTGGCTGTACCATAAACTGTAGCGCCAACGTGCTTCGCTATTTCTAAAGCTGCCAGACCAACACCGCCACCGACATTATGTATGAGAATGCTATCTTCGGCGGTAAGGGCGCCCATAATAATTAGTAGCTGCCATGCGGTTAAGTAGTTTACGGGTATCGCTGCAGCTTGTTCAAATGTAAGGGATTCAGGCTTTTCAAAAATCTGATCTACTGGTACACATACGGTATCGGCGTGCCCGTGGAAGCGTGTGAGCCCAAAAACGGCTTTGCCTTCCCATGCTTTATCAACGGATGTGCCGGTTTGAGTAACAATGCCTGAGTATTCATAACCTACGCAGGTAGGGAGAGAGGGGGCATCAGGGTATAAGCCTTGTCTTGCAAGAATATCCGCAAAGTTAATTCCGCAGGCTTTGGTTTCAATAACGACTTCATTTATTTTTGGTGTAGGGTTAGGGAAGCTTTGAACGGCCAGTACATTTGCTGCGCCAGCCTTAGTGATCATGACTTTTTTCACAATAATCTCCTTTTGTTACTTGCCTCCTTCTCTGTATGTTCATCAAGCTTCAGGGTAAGCAATTATGGTTTGTTCTTTAAGAGAGCTTATTGTGCATTGGATTTAACAATAAGTAAATGACCGGCGGTCAATTGATTTTTTAGGTATAAAAACAACTGACCTCCAATATCGTTGTTGCCTTAAGCCACTCTTGAGTGAATCATGCTTTCCAGATGGTAAGAAAGCTCAACTAATTGTTTGTGGTTTACGGCTCTTAGAAGTTTATTAATTAACTTGTTAATGCCTTTTTCAGCCTGGTTCATGCTCATGTCAGCTGTTTTTTTCGTAATATTCCCCATTTCTACTCTAGTGGTGGGTTCGTGGTAATAGTTAGTGATGCTTAATTCAACCAACTCACACAAGGTTTCAATGACTTCATCAATATAGGTGCGAGTGTTGCTGTCGGTTCGTACTTGTTCAATAAGAATTAATGCGCGTTGGTGTAAGTTATCATGCACTATGAATACTAAATGTGGCACGTCACTTTCAGGGTGCAACCAAAGCATATTCGCAAGTAATTGGCTGAGTTGCTTTAGCTCACTATCATTTCTTTTCTTAAAGAACTGTTTAATGACCAGTTGAACAGCACTCATTACCACTTTTATACCGCCATCGGCTGTTTTTTTCATGACGGGAGGGATCGGGACTATTTCAGTTGGACGCTTATAGTAATGTTCAAGGCCGTGATGAGTAAGTTTTACGATGATATTCGACGCTTCTTCATTCAGTGTTTTGATGCCTTTGCCGCAGTCGTCCTGAATTTTTTTGACTGTTGTCTGCGCATCAAGGTGTAGTTCATCATTAATGGGGAAGCCCCAAAGTGCAGTTATTTCAGTCATTTTTTATTCCTTTTTACTACTAGTTTTTGATGGGTACAGTATTTATGGCAACGGCTTTCTGGTCATTGACCCCATTTGGTAGGCCTTCCGTCACTCGAGCCAATCATTATACTACTGGTACGATAGTTCTGTAATTAGAGCCGTAGACAACTCTAGTAAATTTTACATTTTTTTATCTTTAGTCTTATTTGGATATTTAAGTAAGTAATCACTTACGTACCTGCTGTTTCTTTTTATAGTGATGTGACTTATACCTATAGTCATGGTGGTTTCTAATTATTGTGATAAAACACCAGGTAATGGATTATATAAGTGTGACCTGTATCACGGTTTGATTTTCAGGCAAACGAATTACCATGGAGGTATTTATTATGAATAGCAGACAATCACGAACAACACACCAGATGGCTGCGCACAATCATTACCTTAATAATAGTTTTAGTAAGTCAGCAAATATTGTTGTTTTGAAAGGGGATAGTTTAAATAGTGAAAAGTATCGCCCCAAATTGCCTAGTTCGTTACGTTTTAGTAAATATGATGTAGAACAAATACCCTATATCGAAGGCTTAGGGTGGATGCTTATTTACTTATTCCGAAGATACCCTGAGATCAAAGATACTCAAGGCTTTGAATATGCCCATGTTAGGGGGGTTGAGCATACTTTACGAAAGGGTTTTTATGAAACGCATGCTTTTTTCACCATTGATGTTGGTGTGAAGGGTATGGCTGGCGTATCACAAGAGGGTGAGGGCATAACGATAGATGTTGTTTATGGAAAGCTTGAGGGGGAGCAGTCATGCTGGACGGTTGAGGTCTTTTCAGAAGGCGGTTTGGTACGTAAGTTTGTTTGCGATACTCAAGAGCAAGTGATTTTTAAATTAACTCAACAGTTTCATAAGTATGGTTTGATTCGAATGGCTTGGAATCAGTGTCGAACCTCATTTACGTGAAATCCCGTTTCATTTAAGATGAAATATCTGTGATTACCCACAAAAAGGCCCTTTGAGGGCCTTTTTACGTTATAGCGTTTCGCCCTTTAGTGACATTGATCGACCTAGGGCTCTACTCCTGCTTTCGACCCAGGCTGTGTGAAAACTCGTATTAAAGGTAAAAATGAACTTATAGCGGCCCTCACAACCCCCGTAACCTTTTCTATAACGTGTAAGGAGATGAAT
>JADGDV010000072.1 GCA_016744695.1 Hahellaceae bacterium | reverse complement strand
GAAGGTAAAGCTGAAGGTAAAGCTGAAGGTAAAGCTGAAGGTAAAGCTGAAGGTAAAGCTGAAGGTAAAGCTGAAGGTAAAGCTGAAGGTAAAGTTGAAGGTGAGGCTACACTATTAACTAAATTACTCACTAAACGTTTTGGTAAACTCCCTGCATGGGCAAATGAAAAACTTAATAATGCCACCACTGAACAACTTGAAGGGTGGGGAGAAAAAATATTTGATACCGATACACTAGAGCTGTTTTTTGAATAACTGAGCTCAATAGGTATAGGTTGTACACAAAGCTCGGGGTCACCCATTACAGTATAGGGGGCGGAGGGAGTAAAATTTGTACAAACAAAATAAAAGCTATTGCTCTGTGAAAAATAAACACAAAAAGGCGCTGCATCCATGCAGCGCCTTTGTCAGTTTGAGCGTCCTTTACCATTCCCTAGGTAACCGGCCATCCTTGTTTACTTCCTTGTCCGCATCCAGCGTTATTTGCGCCTACCTCGAAGTTAATCGTCGGTAATTGCGGTTGTCTCCCTGACGAGAAGAATAGTACCTAAGTGCAGTGTTTAGGTCTGTAGGATATATCTGAAAAGCGTGTGCGAGATATCTTACACAAAAAGCTCGGGTTCACCCATTAGAAAGTTCCGGTCAAGCAGACAAAGCAAATTCCCTTGATCTTTTTCAAGTGAAAATGGCCGATAGCTCATATCTATTTGTTAACTGTCACGCACCTAAAAATTTCATGGTATGGTGTCACTCTCAGGCACCGGCAATAAGGCGCGTAATTCCCAACTTTTTTAAAACGTGTAATGTTGCCAGTTTCCAAAGCACCAGGGTCAAAGCCCTTTTATAAAGGCCTTTTATATAAATGATGCTCCTGGTGTTTTTTAATGCATTAGCTTACTTTTTACTGTTTGCATGGACAGTTTTTATTGATTATTTAAAACATATCAGTACAATAAAATGTAAACCACTTACTCAGAATCTTACATTAAAAAATATGCCGCATTATCATGACCATGGTTATAAACTGCTTTATTCTTTTCCTGAGATGGTTAAAAGCCTTCTAACAGGCTTTGTTAATCAAGACTGGATAAAGCAGCTAGATTTTTCAACGCTGGAGAAAGTAAACAGTAGCTATATTACAGACGATATTCGCTCCCGTTCTGATGATGTTGTGTGGCGGGTTAAGTTTCAGGGGCAATGGCTCTATGTTTATTTATTACTGGAGTTTCAGTCAACGGTTAATAAATACATGGCCGTACGCATGCAAACCTATGTCGGTTTGTTATATCAGGATTTAATCAAAAGCGAACAGTTACCCGAAAATGGAAAACTTCCCCCAGTTATGCCCATTGTGTTATATAATGGAAACAGACCTTGGAATGCAGCGCAGTCTATTGCTGAGTTGCTACAACCCATGCCAGCATCGCTTCAAGCCTTTCAGCCTCAACAACAGTATTGGTTAATTGATGAAGGGCGTTATTCAGCTGCTGAGCTGGAAAAAGTAGAAAATCTGACGGCAGCGATTATCAGGGCAGAGTTGGCAGATGATCAGGTTCAATTTGCGAAAGTGGCCGCTAACCTTAATATATGGCTAGCGCGACCAGCACAAGACAACCTTCGGGTAGCGATTAAAGAATGGTTGTTGAGTCTCATCAAACATCGAATGCCTGATATAAAAGTAGATGAATTAGGAAATCTAACGGAGATTGAAGCCATGCTAGCAAGAGACTGGTCAAGAAAATGGATTGCTCAAGGCGAAGTAAAAGGTAAGGCTGAAGGTAAAGCTGAAGGTAAAGCTGAAGGTAAAGCTGAAGGTAAAGTTGAAGGTGAGGCTACACTATTAACTAAATTACTCACTAAACGTTTTGGTAAACTCCCTGCATGGGCAAATGAAAAACTTAATAATGCCACCACTGAACAACTTGAAGGGTGGGGAGAAAAAATATTTGATGCCGACACACTAGAGCTGTTTTTTGAATGAGCAGTATAGGGGACGGAGGGAATATTTTTTAACCAATTCAACATTGAATGATAAACAACCTACTTTGTCGTTGTTTACGAAGCCTAATTAACCATTAACCTAGATGCAGTAACTGGCCTCAAGAAGCAGATCGTATAAAATTTGTACCAACAAGATGATGACGACCACCTTGTGAAAAATAA
This sequence comes from Hahellaceae bacterium, assembly GCA_016744695.1. GTDB lineage: Bacteria > Pseudomonadota > Gammaproteobacteria > Pseudomonadales > Oleiphilaceae > Alkalimarinus. The sequence goes on along the minus strand of JADGDV010000072.1, from coordinate 2,571 downwards.
ACACAAAAAAGGCGCTGCAATCCTTGCAGCGCCTTGTCAGATTGATGCTTCCTTTACCATTCCTTAGGTAACCGGCCATCCTTGTTTACTTCCTTGTCCGCATCCAGCGTTATTTGCTCAGACCATGAACAAAGTCCATAAGTCGTTGCTGTTGTCTCCCTGACGAAATGAATAGTACGGAAGTATAGTATTAAGGTCTGTAGGATATCTCTGAAAAGCGTGTGCGATATCTCTCACATAGGGTATTAATTTCTTGTACAGAAAAAACAATTATTATTGCGTTATATTTTTTAATTAATGTGGATTCATGACAGGTTGTCGCGGTTTAAAATGTATTTTTATTCATAAAGTGGCGTGTAAAAATGTCGATTAGTATGTTTAATCATTATGTATATGCTATATTCTTGTAGAGTTTACTTTTAACTTTCTTGTAAGTTACGCGGTTTTTTATTTGAGGTGGAGTTTTGCAGAGATTACTTACATCTGAGCTTATTAAGTGGAAAGCGCAGACCCATAGAAAGCCCATTTTATTAGATGGAGCCAGGCAGGTAGGGAAGTCTTATCTTATAGAAACTTGTTTTGGTAAAGATAATTTCTCACAAGTTCTTAAATTAGATTTTTTGGCTAGTCCATACCTTACTGAAATTTTCGCTGAAAGCTTGGAACCTGACCACCTGCTAAAAGGAATTCAGTTAGCACTTGGTGTACGTTTTAACCCTGACACAGACTTGCTCTTTTTTGATGAGATAGGCGAGTGTCAAAATGCAGTAACGTCTCTTAAATTCTTTGCAGAAAAACGCCCCGACTTATTTGTGTGTGCTTCTGGTTCAAATATTGGTCTTTTGGGCTCATTCCCTGTTGGTAAGGTGCATTTTTTAGAGTTGTACTCTATGTGCTTTGAGGAGTTTCTGATGGCTGCTGGTGATGAGTTGCTTATTGATGCGTACCGTGAAATGGCGCGAGAGAGAATAGTGCACCAGAAACTATGGGAACGACTGTTGGAGTTTTATTTTACTGGTGGAATGCCTGCGGCTGTAGAAGCATGGTTTACTGGGGATGACGTAGATATTCTTGGCCGATGTAGTGCTGTTACAGCGTCTCATAGAGATATATTTGAAGGCTATTTACGCGATTTTGGGAAATATGGAGGTAAAGTGAATGCTCATCACATTGAGTCTGTATTTAAAAATATACCAAGGCAGCTGGCAAAAAATATAGATGATTCAGTTAAGCGTTTCAGGTTTTCAGGTGTGATTGAGGGGAAAAATAGGTATGAGCAGCTCAGGGGGCCAATTGACTGGTTAGAAAAAACCAAGCTTATTTCAAAATGCTACCCTATTGATTGCGAACCAAAGGTTCCTTTAATGGCATATAGTAAAAATAATAGATTTAAAATATTTTATGGGGATATCGGCCTTCTGGGCTACGCGCTTGGTCTAGTGTACAGCGACCACTTGCAACAAAATTATGATTATAAGGGTTACCTTGCTGAAAATTTTGTTCAAACTGAATGGCTCTCACGCCAACACGCTTCAACATACTCATGGGAGGAGCGGGGGGCAGAAATAGAGTTTGTACATAAAGATAATAATGGCAGTATCATACCTGTTGAGGTAAAAAGCGGTAAGCGAACGCAAGCTAAATCTTTAAAATCTTATAAAGCAAGGTATAGTCCAGCGAGGACGCTTAAATTAATTGGTTCTGCAGGAGGAACTAAGAATGATCAGGAGTTGGTTTGGCCTATATATTATGCTTCTCACGTTCTTGCATTGTAACGGATTAGTTCAGCAGACAGCAAAGGGGGCGGTGACAACCTGAGAGTCATTATCATCAACTTTACAGATATTCATAAAAATAAAATCTGTATAAAGTATCAGTGTGTATTAATGTACAGTACTTGGTTTTTATAAAACAAGGATGCCTATATGAAAACACCCCCTGATCACTCTAACCCTGCTCAAGACTTATCGTCTTCATTGTTTGACGATAAACCCATGAAACATAAGATTAACCCGCAGATCGATGGAGTATAGGGGACGGAGGGAATAAAATTTGTACAAATAAGGTAGCGGCTAACTGTCGCTGTCTTGAAAAACACCCAATGAAAAAAACACTGCTATTCATGTAGCGTTTTGTCAGTTAGAACGTCCTTTACCACTCTCTAGGTAATCGGCCTCCTTTGTTTACTTCTGTATCTGCATTCGCCTATGCATTTGACTAAAACTATATTCCTAATTACCCTTCAAGCTAATAACATAACCGCACAAGAGTAAAAAACAATGCCCCTCAGTGATCAAAGTATAGGGGGCGGAGGGAATATTTTTTAATCAATTCAATATTGAAAAGCTCGGGGTCACCCATTAGAAAATTCCGGTCAAGCAGACAAAGTAAATTCCCTTGATTTTTTTAACAAGTAAAAATGGCCGATAGGCCATACCTATTTGTTAACTGTCACGCGCCTAAAAATTTCATGGTATGGTGTCAACAAATATGCACCAGTCACCCATCTGAATTAAAGCATATTGCCAGTAGTTTTATAGATACTGGCTGCCCTTGGCTACTGCCTCAGAA
>JADGDV010000071.1 GCA_016744695.1 Hahellaceae bacterium | reverse complement strand
TTATTGGAATCAACACAAGCAACTGAAGTCTACAATCTAGCAGCCCAGAGCTTTGTAGGTGTATCGTTTGACCAGCCTATTACCACGGCAGAAATTACCGGTCTTGGCCCGGTTAATTTGCTAGAAGCAATTCGTATTGTTAACCCAAAAATACGTTTTTATCAGGCTTCAACGTCTGAAATGTTTGGTAAAGTACAGGCGATTCCGCAAATTGAGTCTACGCCTTTTTATCCTCGTAGCCCTTACGGCGTGGCAAAATTATATGCTCACTGGATGACCATCAACTATCGAGAGTCTTACGATATTTTCGCATGTAGTGGCATTTTGTTTAACCACGAATCCCCTTTACGAGGTCGAGAGTTTGTAACCCGTAAAATTACTGATTCTGTGGCTAAAATTAAGCTGGGTAAGCTCGATGTGCTTGAGCTGGGCAATATGGATGCGAAGCGAGACTGGGGTTTTGCTAAAGACTACATCGAAGGCATGTACTTAATGCTGCAGGCTGATGAGCCGGATACCTATGTGCTGGCAACCAATCGCACTGAAACAGTGAGAGACTTTGTTATCATGTCTTTCAAAGCGGCGGGTATCAACATCGTTTTTGAAGGCAAAGACGAAGCTGAGGTGGGGATGGATCAGGCTACAGGTAATGTGATCGTTCGTGTTAATCCTAAATTTTATCGCCCTACAGAAGTTGAACTATTGATTGGTGATCCTGCAAAAGCTAAAAAAGAACTTGGTTGGGAGCCTAAAACAACCTTGGAAGAGCTTTGCCAGATGATGGTAGAAGCTGATTTACGTCGCAATAGTGAAGGTTTCTCTTTCTGATGAATGAAATAGGGCGCGTTTTATTAACCGGTAGCAATGGCTTTGTTGGTAGAGTATTGGTTCCGCAGTTACTGGGCACCGGGTATAGGGTAATCTGTGCGACCCATGCTCCGGTTTATAGTTCGGCTACGGAAAATGTGGTGCTGGATATTCGTGATCCGCAAGCGGTTAATGAGGCGGTTCAGAAGGTTCAGCCAACACATGTTATTCATCTTGCTGCAGTAACGCATGTACCTACCAGTTTTAGTAAGCCGGTTCTCACATGGCAAACCAATGTAATGGGTACCATCAATTTATTGGAATCGGTTCGAGCTCATAGCCCAGAGGCGTTTGTACTGTTTGTTAGTTCGTCGGAAGTTTATGGCGAGTCGTTTAAGGCTGGAATGCCCCTTAAAGAAGAAACCGCGTGCCAGCCTATGAATCCTTACGCCGCTAGTAAAATGGCAGCTGAGGTGGCGGTTAATCAATATTTTCGTCAAGGGGGTAATGGCGTAATTGCCCGTCCGTTTAATCATATTGGGCCTGGTCAATCGCCAGACTTTGTTACCGCCTCTTTCGCAAAACAGATTGCGGCAATCGAAGCTGGCTTGCAAGAACCTGTGATGAAAGTAGGTAATCTTGACGCTAGTCGTGATTTTCTGGATGTGCGTGATGTTTGTGCTGCCTACCTAGAATTATTAACGTTAACTGAGATACCTCTGCAAGAGCGGGTTTTTAATATAGCCTCAGGTCAGCCGCATCGGATTTCTGGAATATTACAGACGCTGATACAGCAGAGCTCGGCAACCATTCAAGTTGAGCAAGATCCTAAGCGTTTGCGGCCTTCAGATATTCCCGTTGCAGCGGGTGATTGTAATCGATTGAGGAGTAAAACTAACTGGTCACCAGAATATAGTTTGGCTGATACATTGGCGAGCCTGTTGGATGACTGGCGTAAAAAGGTAAATGGTTGAGTGAACTTAACTTTCAATACGGAATCTTTACGTCCTCCTTTAACGGGTATTGGTTACTATGCTTACAATTTAATTCGTGAGCTTACAGCGTTAGCTGAAGTAGAGCATATTAACTGCTTTAATGGTGCTAATTGGATGAGTGCTGAAGAGCAGTTAACGTTAGTGGCTGAGGCTCAGCGGCAGACTGTACCCCCTTCAGTCGAAAAAAAAATAGAGTTACGGCAGAATGTACGCACACTAGTACGTGGGCTGCCGTTAGCTTATCCTCTGCGCGCGGCCTTGCTGAACCGTCGTTTCAGTAAGGGGATAAAAAATATGCCAGGCGGGGTCTATCATGAACCCAATTTTATTCTTAAGCCCTGCCGTGGGCCATCTGTTGTTACCGTTCATGACCTCTCTTTTCTCCATTATCCGCAGTATCATCCTCGAGAACGTGTTGCATGGCTAACACGAGAGTTACCTAAAACACTTAAGCGTGCTGATATGGTAATAACGGATTCTGAAGTGGTGCGTATAGAGTTGATGGAGCGCTTTAAACTGCCAGAAGAGCGTACGAAGACTATTTATTTGGGGGCTGATGCCCGCTTTACACCTAGAGACGTTGAACAAACAACCGAAACACTTAAACGTTACGGCCTTGAACATCAGCGCTACGTATTATTTGTAGGCACATTAGAGCCTCGTAAGGGCTTGGCTACGTTGTTAGATGCATGGCTTTTGTTGCCTGAAATATTACGGAAAGAGTACCCATTAGCGATTGCAGGAGCATCAGGCTGGCGCAATACGGAGCTTATCGCTCGTATTGAGTCATTGCATGAGCAGGGGTGTATTCGTTTTCTAGAATATGTGTCGTCGGATGACCTTCCTATCCTATACTCTGGTGCAACGACCTTTGTATACCCATCCGTTTATGAAGGTTTTGGCTTGCCTGTTTTAGAGGCAATGGCTAGTGGGGTTCCCGTTATTTGCACTGCCGGCACGTCAATGGATGAGTTCTCTGCTGGGAGCTGTATATTATGCCATACATCTGACTGTAATGAATTATCAGAGAGTTTGAAAACACTTTTGGAAAATAAAGAAATACGTGATTGTTTTATTCTTAAGGGTTTGAAAAGAGCAGAGAGCTTTTCATGGAAATTTTGTGCTCAGGAAACAGCTGAAGTATATCGTTATATTGCGTTGTAGTGTTAAACTTAGCAGTTCTAATAAACACACAAAATGTAAGTGTAATATGACCAAAATAGTTCACGTATATCGTACTTTTTTTCCTGATACACAGGGGGGGCTTGAAGAAGTAATTCGTCAGCTTGCAAAAGGTACATTGGCTTTAGGTCACGAAGTAAAAGTATTTACGCTTTCAGCTACGGCCAAAAACATAGAGCAAATAGAATTCGATGGCATTCAGGTTATTCGTATACCGCAGTGGATTGAAATAGCTTCATGTAATATTTCACTTCGAGGGTTTAAGGAATTTCGAGAGGCCTGTAAGTGGGCTGATATTGTTCATTTTCAATTTCCTTGGCCTTTTGGTGATATATTACGCTTGTTAGTCCCTTCTGGTACAGTAACATTAATTACCTATCAGTCGGATATAGTGCGTCAGAAGAAACTTCTTAAAATATATTCTCCATTAATGAATAATTTTTTAGGTTCTGTTGATCGTATTGTGTCTACATCACCAAATTACCTAAAAACAAGCCCTGTTCTACAGCAATATAAGAATAAAACAGAAGTTATTCCTATAGGCCTTGATGAAGATACCTATCCGCTTGTTGAAAATGAGTTATTGGTTCGTATGAAATCAAGTGTTGGGGAAGGTTTTTTTCTATTTGTGGGGGTTCTTCGGTATTACAAAGGGCTACATATTTTGCTTGATGCTTGTGTTAATGCTGAGTTTAAAGCAGTGATTGTAGGTGCGGGCCCAGTCGAGAAGGAGCTTAAGCAAAAGGCGCAAGTGCTTGGTTTAACTAATGTGGTGTTTTTAGGCTTTGTTTCTAACGAAGAAAAGGCGGCTCTATTTGAACTTTGCCGAGCGGTTGTGTTTCCGTCATATCTTCGGTCAGAAGCTTTTGGTGTAACGTTGCTGGAAGGCGCTATGCATGGAAAACCGTTGATTTCATCTGAGATTGGAACGGGTACTAGTTATGTAAATATTCATAATCAAACAGGAATTTGTGTGGACGCTGCAAACGCTGAATCGTTGCGTAATGCTATGAATAAGTTAAATGGTGATGATAGCTTGTGTAAGGAGTATGGGAAAAATTCTCGAAAGCGGTATGAATCACATTTTACAGGTAAGAAAATGGCGATTAGTTATGTTGAGTTGTACCGTAAACTGCTAACTGAAAAATCAATTAAGCAAGGCTTGATAGAGGTAGGGGATGTAAATGAAGGGTTATAATAGTTAATTGTTATTATCATAGATGGCGTCTTAATCTTCGTTCTTATTTCTGACTCATTTCCTGTGTTGTTGAACTAAGCCGTTATGCGGCAGTAGACTTATTCGTCTTTACTTCTCTTGCCTCTTAATTACAAAAGCTTGGAAAATCTTGGGGTCAGTCTCGATTGCTATTTTTACATATTGGGCAGTTAATTGAATTTCTAGGCCCTAATCATCATCACCATTTCGAACTATACGATAAAAATAATCACTATTCATTAACCAACCACTGCTCCATACACGTATTAGAGCTGGCAAAATGGCATAAACAAGGCACTTTAAGCGAAGCAGATAGTTGGCTATACTTCTTTAAAGACGCAAAGGGTTGGAATACCTTACCTAGTGAACTCAACACCCCCATAATGAGGTCTGCTATGAAAACACTAAAACAGTTCTCAGAAAAGCAGTTGGAATACTTTAAATATGAAGCTCGACAGGACTTTATTCGTGAGCAAATGAGCCTGCAGCATGATTATGATGAAGCGCATAGTAAGCTTGATGAGGCAAAGCAGCAACGTAAGCAAGCAGAGCAGCAACGTGAGCAAGCAGAGTTAAAGTTTGAACAAGAAAGGCAAGGGCGTGAGCACTCTGAGAAACAGCTTGAGGACTCCGAGAAGCAGCGTGAGCAAGAAAAGAAAAGTTCAAAAGAAGAAATTGAAGTTTTGCAAGCCAAGTTGCATATTCCACATGATCATGATCACCTCCTGCGAACCAAGTTGATCACCTTCTGCGATTGAACGTGATCACTCCCTGCAATCGATGATGATCACTTT
>JADGDV010000070.1 GCA_016744695.1 Hahellaceae bacterium | reverse complement strand
TTCTCGTTTTTGTTTGCGATTAAATGCAGCTTTAAGTTGTTCTTTTAAATCGGCTTCAGGTTTGCCTTGCTGTTCTGCAAAATGCTGTGCAAAAATAACGGCGATGGCTTCCTTGTCTACGTACAATGGAGCAGTGGAAAAAAATACAGCACCCTCGCTTGTCTGATGTGATGTTTGTGGTGGTGAGTTATTTTTTTGAAAAATTAATTCCTTCATATTTTGAGTGTCAGGCAGAAAATAAAAAATTCCCTGGCAGCTTTACGCCTGTCTCTATCGGGCATCGAAAAGACTTCTGGAATCGCTTGTTACACGCCACCACTGATATGCGTATTCAGAGTGTACTGAATGAAATTAAACCTTCGAAAATATTTACCCCCGATGACTTGCTTGAACATCTGTATGAAAGTTTTAACGAACTGGATGCTGAACTTTCGAGTCGAGACCCAAAGCAGTTCCCTGGTTTTAGTGATGCGATTCAGCGAGAGTATTTATCCTCTAAGCGTACCTCAGGGCTAATCACCGGGGTCGGAAAGTTTTTGCTGGATGACCAGGGGCATTATTTGGATGTTGGCTCATTTGTTTCAAATCATGGGTTCCAAGCCGGTGCCTTTGATACATCTAGTGCAGAGCGTTTTTGTCGTTTATTAGCTTATTGTGCCAAGCACTCTATGCCTGCTGTTGGTTTTATTAGTTCTGGTGGTATGCAAACCAAAGAAGGGCCTGCATCTTTATTTTCGATGTCGGTGGTGAACGATAAAATTAACTGGTTTGTCGGTGAGTTGGGGCTGCCATTGCTGATGTTTGGCTATGGTGATTGTACTGGTGGAGCACAAGCGAGTTTGGTTACGCATCCGTTAATTGATACTTATTACTTCTCCGGTACTAATATGCCTTTTGCAGGTCGCATTGTTGTGCCTGAGTATTTGCCGGTAATGGCAACGCTTTCTAACTATCTTATTAAAAATACCTCTAGCATGAAGGGCTTGGTCAAACATCCTTTTGTTGAAGATCTTGATTATCGGTTACAGGCGATTGATGCTTCTGTTGTGGCTGCGTCAACTTCAGTTTTAGACCTTATGCATAGCTGGTTAACTAATCAGGAATTACCTCAGCACGATCACGATGTTGAACAGCAAGAAAATACAGTAGAAATCGAACGTAAATTTGAACCTTATAAAAGTGTTCTGGTACACGCGAGAGGGTGTACTGCGGTGAAGCTGATTCGTGAAGCTAAAGCTATGGACTTGAGTGTGATTCTGGTGCAGTCCGACCCGGATATGGACTCTGTTGCGGCTGATATGTTAGGTGATAATGACCACCTTGTTTGTATTGGCGGCTACACGTCAGATGAAAGTTATCTTAATGGCAACAGTGTGTTGCGTGTAGCTGAATTTTATCATGCTGAAGCTATTCATCCGAGGATTGGTTTCTTATCAGAAAATCATCAGTTTGCACAACAATGTGTCGCGCAAGGTTTGAATTTTATCGGGCCTTCACCTCAAAGCATGAAAACCATGGGCGATAAGACCCGTGCGATTCATACCGCCATTAGTAATGATGTACCCGTTGTGCCAGGGAGTCATGGGGTTGTGCCTGATATTAAATCGGCATTGACCATTGCGAGTGACATTGGCTACCCCATTATATTAAAAGCCGTGCATGGTGGTGGCGGTAAGGGAATTTTGGTTGTTGAACAAGAGTGTGATTTGGCTGATTGTTTTGCGCGTATCCAAGCCGAAGCAAAAAGCAGTTTTGGTAGTGATGCGGTGTATTTAGAGCGACTGATTACACGTTTTCGACATATTGAAGTACAGCTATTGCGTGACAGCTTTGGTTGTACACGTATTCTGGGTATTCGAGATTGTAGCGTGCAGCGCAATAAGCAGAAGATTGTGGAAGAGTCGTTTTCGACAGCCTTAATACCTGCTCAATATGACATTGCTGTCTCTTCTACTGAAAAACTGGCTGATGCCTGTGAATATCAGGGTGCTGGTACGGTTGAGTTTATTTATGATCTGGATAAACAAAGCCTCTACTTTATGGAGATGAACACCCGTTTGCAGGTTGAGCATCCTGTAACAGAAAAAGTAAGTGGTGTGAATATTGTGCAGGCGCAGTACCGCATCGCCATGGGTGAGTCGATTAAAGATCTTGAAATTCAAAACAAAGGTTATTCGTTAGAAGTTAGAATTAACGCTGAGCAGGTTCGTGTTAATCATGCCTTGCTGCAAGTGCTTCCTTGTCCCGGTAAAGTGACACGCTGTGAGTTTCCCGTCTTAGCCGGAATAGATACGATTGTGACTGTAGGTGAAAATAAATCAATTCCGCCTTTTTATGACAACCTGATTGCGCAGGTTATTGCGCAGGGTGACACGCGGGAAGAAACACTGAAATTTATGATCGACTATCTGAGTCAAATAGAGATACAAGGTGTTGAGACCAATATTCAGTTGTTAAAGCTGGTGCTTGCGGATGACGTGTTTATTTCAGGTGACTACGACACTAATTATCTCGTTGAATTAACGCAAAGGAAGATGGATTTTCTTGCCTCTGCGCTTGAGAGTAACGAAAGTGTCGCGTTAGTTAATGCTGAGCAGTCTATCCAGATTGAGGGGTCTGAAGAGTTAAAAGTATTCTCACCTTCCACCAGTATTGTTTACCACTCGGCTACACCTGATCAGCCTGCTTATGTTAAAGAGGGCGATATTGTTTTGGTAGATCAAACCATTTGTTTGCTTGAAGTAATGAAAATGTTTCAGCCTTTAAATTTAAAGAGCTTTAATGTGAAAGGCAAAGAAATGTACCCTGTAGATCAGAAGTACATGGTAATGCACGTCAAAGGTGCAGGTGGTCAGCAGGTCAATAAGGGTGAGTTACTTTTTATAATCAAGCCTGTAGCGGCTAAAGGGTAATTATGAGTAAAGTTTTTCATCATAGCGTGCAAATTTACTATGAAGATACGGATCATTCGGGAGTGGTTTATCATCCGAATTTTCTAAAGTATTTTGAACGGGTTCGTGAGCATGTTATTGACTGTAAGCGCATAGCAAAACTCTGGGAAGAGCAGGGTTTAGGCTTTGCTGTTTATAAAGCCAATTTAATTTTTCAAGATGGTGTCGAGTTTTCTGATGTGTGTGATATTCGCACTCAGTACCGCCTAGATGGCCAGTATAAAACTATATGGCGTCAAGAGTTGTGGCGTCCTAATGCTATTAAAGCGGCCGTGATAGCTGATATTGAAATGGTTTGTATGAACCGAGAGAAGCACTTAAGGCCTATTCCAAAAGAAATTATTGCGGCAATGGATGCGGGGTAGCCCTAAGAGGTTTTATGATGCGAAGTATAGGCAGGCTGCTGTGCCACGGTTTATACCGTGGCTGCTTTGGTTGGGTTTCCTTCTGTGTAAATCGTATCAAATACCGTAAACAAGTTCAGGTCAACCCTCATTATATTCCTCAGTTTTGCTCTTAACGTTACGTCCAAAATATAGCGTAATGTCCTATTAGTATTATTATTAGTAATAGTTCTGCATGATAATGATTCATTGGTTTAATTGTAGCCTGGTGGATAAAATTGTCTTAAAGTTTGAGTTCAGGTTGGCTGTGATTATCACGGTCAAACCAAAGATGCGCGATTTAAAAAACTTATGACGCTAGGGCGATGCTTAAATTCAATTATTGAGGAGTAGTATGATGGCCTATGCAAGTATAGGGCGAAAGCAAATTTATTATGAAACACGTGGGCAAGGTCAACCTCTATTATTGTTGATGGGCTGGCAGGGAAATAGAACATGGTGGCCGGAATCGCTTCTTTCACGTTTAGAAAAGCATTTTTTGCTAATACTGATGGATCATCGAGGTACAGGCTTATCTAAAGATCCCTTGGGTTTATACAGTATCAAACATTTAGCAAAAGATGCCACGCTCGTTTTGGATGATTTTGGTTTATCCTCTGCTGCAGTGCTAGGCGTGTCAATGGGCGGTATGGTCGCTCAAGCGATGGCAATTCATTATCCAGACCGTGTCGATAAGCTGATCTTAACATCTAGTTCAGCAAAAATAGGTATGGTCCGAGGCTTAAACAAAGAGCAGCAGCAAGCCTGGCTATCATATCTTCAGAAGCGTGACCGTGGATTACAAGAATTTATCTTGGATTTACTTTTTTCAAGAGACTGTAAAGACGGTGACAGCCATGTCATAAAGAATTTTATTAACCGGACGAAACAGCAGCCCACGTCAAGACGTACCGTCATTAAACAATTTATGGCTGTTCAACGTTTCGATAGTCGCAAAAAGCTAAAACATTTTAATAAACCTGTATTGGTCGTGACAGGTGACAACGACATGATTATTGGCGCTCATCATTCAGAAAATCTCTGCGAAATTATACCTCATGCAACGTTACACCTGATACAAGGTGGAACACATGCCATGCTGGATGCAGAAGCCGAGCAACTTGCTAAGGTGTATATTGAGTTTTTAAACAATAATGAAATCACGGGCAATTAAATGGGCCCTGTTTCTATTATTACTAATGGTGCTGCCCTTAATATTACAGCGATCAGTTATGTCGATAAGATGGAGTTTGGCTTGGTTGCATGTCGTCGCACGGTTCCCGGGGTACAGCGTATGATTGAATACCTTGAAGAAGCATTGATAGAATTGGAACAAGCTTGCGCTTAAGTGAGCTTCTTATTATGCCGCTACCAAGTCGATAGAGAGCCACTTGCCATGACATTCAAACCCGCCAGTTTATTACGAAATGCACATGTTCAATCTATACTCGCAAGCAGTAAATTAAGAAAGCCCAAGTTACTGAAAGCAGCAAAAAACATGTTGCAAGTAAGCAGAGATGAGATAATACAAGCTGGGGAAAATATACGCTTACATTCAATAATTTCTGAGCATGATTTGCATGATTTGCATGGTTTAAATTATGATCGTCCCTTAGTTATTCTTTTGCATGGCTGGGAAGGAAGTGCTGAATCAAGCTATATATTGTCCTCAGCGGCCTG
>JADGDV010000069.1 GCA_016744695.1 Hahellaceae bacterium | reverse complement strand
CGCTGAAAGTAAAGTGTTTTTGCTGTTTCGAAGTCAGCTTCGCTAAGTGTTGGTTGCGCGGCTGCAAATGCACCGGTGCTTCCTGAAAGTGCTGCAGTAGTTAGGGTAACTGCTGCTGCGATCTTTCCAAGTTTAAGTTTTTTCATCATTGATGACGTCTCCCTTCAAGGACTAAATTGTCAGCGTATAACTTATTCTTCTGGCCAATTACAAACCTTGATCATCATCAAGAGAAATTATGACAGTCAATCCGCATAAAATTAAACATCAAAAGATTGATTTATGTCATGGTTTTTATTGAACTTTTATATCCCTTAAATACCTATTTATAGGTATTTAGTGTATAGCGTTGAAAAATAAGGGGTATTTTTGAAAAATTGTATATAAAAAAGTGCCCTTTAAAATTAGAAGTTTGATCAAAATCAAGGGTTTTACATCTGGGTACGGGTACCTTTACCGTGCACTCAATTGCTGATAGTAATTGCTAATAATGAAGGAGAGCATCAAAATGGCTGAGCGCTTTACCAAGAGCATGGCCAGGAACATATATTTGGGCGGAAGTGTATTCTTCTTCCTTTTGTTTCTAGGTCTAACGTTCGACACAATACAAGCGTTGCCTGAGCGCGATAACCGTGAAAATCTTACGGAGTCGGTTGCACATGGCAAAAAGCTTTGGGAAGAAAATAACTGTTTGGGTTGTCACACCTTATTTGGTGAGGGTGCTTATTTTGCACCAGAACTAGGTAATGTGTACCAGCGTCGTGGAGGAGAAATATCTGATGAAGCATTCATCGGTTTTTTCAAAGGTTGGATGAATGCCATGCCTACCAATGCTCCAGGTCGTAGACAAATGCCTCAATTTAACCTGAACGATCAGGAATTAGAAGATCTAGCTGCATTCCTTAAGTATGCTGCTGGTATCAATACTAATGACTGGCCGCCAAACATAGAAGGTTAAGGAGAGCATAATGAAATATCAATCACAAGCGGTCGCAAAGCCGTACTTCATTTTTGCCCTTGCACTGTTCGTTGGTCAAATCGTGTTTGGTTTGATTATCGGTCTACAGTATGTAGTTGGAGACTTCTTGTTTCCTGAGATCCCTTTCAATGTAGCACGTATGGTTCACACCAATTTGCTTATTGTATGGCTGTTGTTTGGCTTTATGGGCGCTGCTTACTACTTAATACCTGAAGAGTCTGAGACTGAGCTTTATAGTCCTAAGTTAGCTTGGATACTATTCTGGGTTTTTGCTGCTGCAGGTACATTAACTATTATTGGTTATCTTGCTGTTCCTTATGCAACATTAGCTGAGATTACGGGTAACGATCTACTACCTACTATGGGGCGTGAGTTCCTTGAAATGCCAACCATCACTAAAATTGGTGTGGTTATTGTTGCATTAGGCTTCTTGTTCAACATTGGTATGACTATGTTGAAGGGTCGTAAGACGGTTATCAGTATTGTTATGATGACTGGCCTAATGGGCTTGGCTCTGTTCTTCTTATTCTCTTTCTATAACCCTGAGAACCTTGCGCTAGATAAGTATTTCTGGTGGTGGGTTGTTCACCTATGGGTTGAAGGTGTTTGGGAATTGATCATGGGGGCTATGCTTGCCTTTGTATTGATCAAAGTAACAGGTGTTGACCGTGAGGTTATTGAAAAGTGGTTATATATCATCATTGCGATGGCATTGATCACGGGTATTATTGGTACAGGTCACCACTTCTTCTGGATTGGTCCACCTGAATACTGGATGTACCTTGGTTCAATATTCTCTGCACTTGAGCCGATTCCATTCTTCATGATGACTGTGTTTGCATTTAATATGGTAAGCCGTCGTCGTCGTGAGCATCCGAATCGTGCTGCAACACTTTGGGCATTAGGTTGTGCGGTAATGGCGTTCTTGGGAGCAGGTGTATGGGGTTTCCTACACACACTAGCCCCAATCAACTATTACACACACGGTACTCAAGTAACCGCTGCACACGGACACATGGCATTTTATGGCGCTTATGTAATGATCGTAATCACTATGATCTCTTACGCAATGCCTATTATGCGTGGACGTCCAAACGGAAACTCTCCTCAGGCTCAAACGGTTGAGATGTGGAGCTTCTGGTTGATGACTATTGCTATGGTATTCATCACATTGTTCTTATCTGCAGCAGGTATCTTGCAGATATGGATGCAACGTATCCCTGAATCTGGTGAAGCACTGTCATTTATGGCAACGCAAGATAATATCGCTGTATTCTATTGGTTGCGTGAAGCGGCAGGTGTTGTCTTCTTTATCGGTCTATTAACTTACATTTCTAGCTTCTTTGTGAAGGGTGATGAGGTTGTAGTTGCTGATTAAGAGCTAATACTTAGCTGAATAGCAATAAGTTAGAAAATTAGGTGACCGGATAACATTAGTTTGAAGGTCACCTTTTTTGTTTTGGGCTTTTTATTTAAAATGACTTGAGTCTGCTAGAATAGCTTTATTGCCTATACGTAGTAATCGATAATGAAAAACTTTCAACGAAACCGCTTAATCACACGCACCGCCTTTTTCTTTCTATTTTTGCTCGCCCCTGTATTAGATTTATTTCGCTTTGACCTCACTGAGACTCACTTTGTTGTATTAGGTCATGCGCTGAGTTTAGATTTGTCTAAAGAGTGGGTTTTAAATAGCACGCCACTTGAAACAGGGCTTCGGGTTTTGTATCGCTTTGTTTTACCTGTCATTGTTGTTATTGGGACTGGTATTTTTGTATTTTGGCGCTGGGGAAGAATATATTGTGGCTGGCTTTGTCCGCATTTCTCGGTCGTTGAAATGGTTAACGACATAATGAAAAAGCGAACGGGCAGAGTGACTATTTGGGAGAAGGTCCCGCCTGGTTCTACAAATAAAGCAAGTATCTTGGATTGGTTTGTTATTGTAGGTGTAAGTGTTGTTATTGCTTTTACCTGGGCCTTAGGTCTACTTTCATATTTATTGCCGCCCATACCTCTCTATTTAGATCTTGTGAATTTTAATCTGAGTGTGGGTGAGACTGCTTTTATATGTGTTGCAACGCTGGCTTTCACTGTTGATTTTGTTTTTGCTCGACATCTATTTTGTAAGTATGGTTGCGCCGTAGGGGTGTTCCAAAGCTTATTTTGGATGATGAATCCACGCTCGATGGTGGTTGAGTTTGACCGTGAACGGGCCTCTTTATGTAAAGATTGCGATAAGGATTGTGAAGAAGCTTGCCCCATGAGGTTGCCTGTAAGAGGCTTTAAACGTAGTAAATTTACATGTACTCAATGTGCTCAATGTATTAGTGCTTGCGTAGAGGTACAAAAAGATAACCCAGATGGGAGTCTGCTTGGATGGAATGAAGGTCAACAGACAAAACAAACCTCTTTGATTCCCATGGTTACAATAGAAACACCTAAATCAAAAAAGAAGTAGGCATTATAATATAGCGCTCAGAGACTGTCTTAAATCAAGGATGTTCTGGGCAAAAAATGACAAATTACGCCTCTTGTTAGAGTTTGTCTGGAAATGACCGTCATTCCCGCGAAGATGACAGAATGTCGTAATAAAAAACAAATCAGGAAAATCAAATGGAAGAATATGTAGGCGTAAAGTGGCACGAGTTTATTACTCGTAAAGCGCGTACTGATTTTCCCGAAGCTGAGGTCTTTTTAAAGGAACATCAGCTAACGCTAAGTATTCTTTTTCGTGCACTGGGTGGTGATCCTGGGTTAAGAATAGAAGCAGCGTCACCTCGTGATTACTACACTCGTCGAACCATTCTGCAAAAAGTAGCAGGCTCTAACAATCAGGTTGAACTGGCTTGGAAAGACGGTGAAACGCTTAGATTGCCTGAACGCCTTGCCGTTTTCCCAGACAAAGAATTAAATCGCAAACTCTATATATGGTTGAGTGCATTAGCGTCTCAGCAGCATGATGATTTTAAAAGTTGGTTTATAGATAACCAGCGTATAACCGCGTCAGTGTTGGATAAGTTTTTAGGTTTACATGACACGTATCATGAACTGGCAAAAGCGTTTATCCGTTTACGGCCCAAGCCCGCAGAGCTGAGTGCCGATGAAGCTATTCAAGAAGCCGCGATACAGCGAGCCATTCTTGACCCTGGTTCAGAAGATGTTTTGCCTCCCGCTAAATATGCACCATTACCTATATACCTCTGGTTGTACCCTTCAGGTGTTAATAAGGGTGATGTTGGCGGTATGATCGCTGATGACCCTGATGCAGAAAGCGCTGATAGCAAAACAGGTAAACGAAAGAGTAAGCGTAAAAAAGCAGAGCGCGAAGACTCTTACGACAAAAATACCGGTTTAATGGTTTTTCGTCTTGAAAACCTTTTTTCGTGGACTGAATATGTACCGGTTGATAGGGCGGGGGATGACACTAAAGAAGAAGATGCTGAAAGCATTGCAGATGATCTTGATGTGTTGAGCCTGTCCAAAGACCGCAAAGCAGCGTCTTCAAGTATTAAGTTTGATTTAGACCTGCCTTCTGCCGATAACGATGACTTGGTTTTGGGTGATGGAATTTTGTTACCGGAATGGGATTATCGTAAAAACAGTTATTACGAAGATTATTGTTGTTTATTACCGTTAATAGCTGAAGATGCAGGGCCAGCAGAGCTCCCAGCGCATTTAAGAGCCAGTGCTATAAAAGTTCGCCGGCAGTTTAACAACTTAAAGCCGGTTAGAAGTTGGATTAATAGACAAGCTGATGGTGAAGAGATTGATATGGACGCCTGGCAGGATTTCTGTAGCCAACGAAGCCATGGGCTGGTGAGTGGTGATCCTCGGCTCTACCGATCTTTTACCGCACAGGCTAGAGATTTGTCTTGCTTAATGCTAGCTGACTTGTCACTTTCAACAGATACCTATATCAACAATGAGCAGCGAGTCATTGATGTGATTCATGATAGCTTGCAGTTATTCTCAGAGGCACTTTCAGCAACGGGAGACCGTTTCGCACTGTATGGTTTTTCTTCACGTCGTCGTGATCATGTTCG
>JADGDV010000038.1 GCA_016744695.1 Hahellaceae bacterium | reverse complement strand
ATTTATTTAGATAAGCATATGAGAAGGTTAACGTTTTATGTCGGATAATCACGCCCATCAAACAGTGGCTGCAGCAAGGATTGCCTCCGAACTTCATAAGGCTCAACAAGTTGCCAGGCAATTAGCCATCTCCTCAAAAAATGTTAGGGCCATAGTACTAAGAGCCGGCAGCCAAGCGGCCGGGCTTGCCGTGATTGCAAACTTTTATGATGAACTAGCCAATGAAACTATACTCCTAGCCAAGTCAATTAATACAACAGCACTTGAAATTTCAACTCACTCCACGATGGAGTGGAGAAATAATTTAGTTTTAAATTACCTCAATAAAGCTTATGAGCTTGCGAAAAATGCTCCACATAAAGAAGACATCCATATTTATACTCAAAAAATAATCTCTACTGAGAAAATATTAGACGAACATTTTAATAAATTAATGAGTGAATTAAGAAATAAGCTTTATGAAATCCAGCAACACATGAGGGCAATTGATGTCATTGCCGTCACATCAAAGCTTGAAGCCGTGCAAACAGGAGAGTTTCAGGGCCACCTTGTTGAGATGGCTGATGGTATTCAGATTATGGCTAATAAGATTAAGGAACATGTATCACAATCAATCTCCCTGTTGGGCTCTCATAAATAGTCCAAATCTAACAACCTATACAACAATAACAAGCAAAAAGGACGACCATGCAAGCAACAACGCTCTACAATGAAAACCATCAATGGTTAATGTTTGGTCGTGATCCAGACAAACCTGAGCAAATAATAGATACCAACCAGTTCATGATAATTTCCGGCGACCAGTCAATCATCCTCGACCCTGGTGGCGTCGAACTATTTGCACCAATGCTTGCAGCAGTACTTAAGTATGTACCTATCGATAAAATAACGCACTTATTTGCATCCCATCAAGACCCAGACATTATATCATCACTCGGTTTATGGGATCAGGTACTCCCAGATGCCAAACTTTACTCTCCCTGGCTATGGGAAGGATTTGTACGTCACTTTGGCATGCAAAACATTGAATATGCAGCAATCAAAGATTCTGGGGACACCGTTCGAATAGGTAATATTGATCTACAGTTTATTCCCGCGCATTATTTACACTCATCTGGCAATTTCAGCGTGTACGACCCTGTAGCAAAAATATTATTTTCAGGAGATATAGGTGCATCACTTGAAGAACCCGGAGCTCCTTTCGAAGTAGAAAATTTTAATGAGCAAATAGATAAAATGCAATTTTTCCACCAACGCTGGATGCCCTCTAATAGAGCTAAGCAAGACTGGATCCGTCGTGTGCGAAAACTCGACATTGATATAATGGTGCCACAGCATGGTCGAATTTTCAGAGGTGACGATATTGGTAAATTCCTTGACTGGTTTGAAGCGCTTGAGGTAGGTATTGCGGTTCAATAAGCCTATATCAGATCTAACACCGCTATAGCATTCTCGTATCTTGCCTTTCTAGCCCTTGCGGCCACTCTCAGTAAGGCAAGATCTCGCTTCCAGCCCACCACGAACTCATCAGGCACTTTACTCCAAGCCTCATCATTCTTTGCAAGCCACTGATCCAGGGCAGCCGCTAACTCAAACATCACAACATGACCAACAGGGTTGTCAGCATCCATTTGTTGCAAGTTAGAGAGTGAGGTCAACAAAGACATTATCTCTACTCTCGCTTCAACAGGCCACTTAAAAACCAGCGAAAGCTTAAATAAATATGCTGCAACAGACATAAAAACATTAATATCCTCAATCCATCTGAAGGGCTTCACGTAATCTGAATAACCATCACCCGAGAAAATATTAGCCTGATCCACAATAACTGAATCAAAACTCACAACGCCATGAGAGACATCGGAAACAAAAGGCAAATCAGGAAGTAGCTGAACCTTTACACCTGCCGCATTAACATCAACCTCAACCAGTTTAATTTTGCTTCGCCCTGTCTCAGACAGCCCGAAACTGACGGCAACAAATAATTTTTCAGCACAACCAGCCAAGGTCACAAAATCTTTCTTTCCTGATACTCGGTAGCACCCATCATCAAACGACAAACTAGACTGCATTGAAGCAGGGTGCGTACTTTTATTTTCCGTAACACAAAATGATGCAACGCCTTCAAGAGTGTCTACACCGGTTAGTCGCTGCAAGGCAACTTCGTAGGCAGCAACAAACGCTTGACCTACACTATTGGCAAAAAAACCACCATAGAGGGATTCGAGCTCTTGTGATACACGTTTACCACTGTCCGCCCTGATTTTTTGATACCAACTAATCAATAAATCATCATTATGCTTAAAATATTCGCCTTCTTGAATCAACTGCTTAAGTAAACTCTCCACAGAAGTAATCATTTTACGTCCCTCCTCCTAACTGAAGAGATTTGATAGAGAGTTGCAAATCATTAAGCTTACGATCCAATACAATGAATCGTTCATTTAACTGCAGTCTTGATGCATCAATGGACTCAATAGCTACCTCATTTTGCTTAACTCGCACGATCACTGCTTCATTTTTAGCTAGCTCGCTCATTTCTTGACGTATTGCCATTAAAGCCATATCAGACTTACTTTCTAATGCCTTTACCTGGTCAAACAACCCCTCACTTGAGCCTTTTATAGCTAGCAAATCAGATTGCAAAACCTGAGTTGATGATTGCTGTACACTCGATTTTTTCACTAAGTCGTTTAGCTTACCCGCCTGCTTTGTATTCGCTAATTCAATATTTTTTAATTCTGAAGCATGTAATTTAATCAGGCCATCATTTACCCCGATAGCCTTTCTGTTACGATCGTAAGCAACTCCCCATAACTTTCGCACCTCAGAATCAAGAAACTTTAGTTTTTTCTGAGCTTCTGTATCACCTTCTGCCATCTCGTCGCCCGTTTTACTGAGCTTCCCTTCAAATCGAGCCATTAATAATTTACTTTGACGAATAAATCCCAAAGCATCTTTAAGCTCTACTCTCAAAGCAGTAAGTTCTTGTCTTTGCTCATTATAAATCCAGCCAGCACCAAGTACTCCAACAACTAATATCACGACAATTAAACCAAGCACCGTATTTGTACCTGATTTATTTTCTACACCAGGTTTTGGCTCTTTTATTTTTTTAGAAGAAGAAGTATTCACCTGATTTTCTTTACTGATTTTTTTAGGCTTAATTATTTTTTTATTGGTTCGAGATGTTCTACTTTTTTGTTGAAAGTTATCAACCTCATCACTATCCGGCCTTAAACTATCCATTTAAATTCCCTATTTTTCATTCTGTTATCGTCAATAGACACTATTTTGCTAAAAATGAGTTTGCATGGCAATCTCTGAATCACTACTATATGCCCCTTTTTCTGAATATCATTTCGTTTTGAGGACTAAAAATGCAACCACTTGTTGGCCTAATCATGGGTTCCAAGTCAGACTGGCCCACCATGGAAAATGCTGCAGTAATGCTCGAAAAACTAGGCATTCCTTTTGAAGCCAAGGTTGTCTCTGCGCATCGTACACCCGATTTGTTATTTGACTATGCAAAAACAGCAGAAGCAAAAGGCATTAAAGTTATTATTGCCGGCGCAGGTGGTGCCGCTCACTTACCTGGAATGGTTGCATCACAAACATCACTTCCTGTTTTGGGTGTTCCTGTTCAATCAAGAACATTAAACGGCATTGACTCTTTATTGTCTATTGCTCAAATGCCTGGTGGCGTTGCTGTAGGCACATTGGCAATTGGTAAAGCGGGTGCGACCAATGCAGGCTTACTAGCAGGTCAAATACTTGCACTGCAAAACACAGATATCAAAAAAGCAGTAGATGAATTTAGAAAAAACCAGACTCAAACTATTTTAGACAATCCTGATCCCAGAGGATGAGTCAAAAGGATAAAGCCATGAAAATCGGTGTACTAGGCGCAGGACAATTAGGCAGAATGCTAGCTTTGGCAGGACTACCTCTTGAAATGTCATTTATTTTTTATGATACATCAGGAGCTCCAAGCGTCGGCCTTGGCGAAGTTATTGTTGATAAAGGCGGATCAGGCTCTGAGCTGGATGATTTTTTACAGCAAGTAGATATTGTCACTTACGAGTTTGAGCATTTACCGCTAGAACTAACTAAAGCGATAGAAAACAAAAAGCCTTTACACCCTTCTTCAGAATCCATTAGGGTTTGCCAGAATAGAACCAAAGAAAAAGCACTTTTTAAAGAGTTAGGCATACCAACAGCAGAATACCGCGTAGTTAATAGTGCAAAAGAGCTTAAATCTGCAGCTGAAGAGCTAGGTTGCCCTGTGGTTGCAAAATCAGTGACCGAAGGTTACGACGGAAAAGGTCAAGCCGTACTGCGAGACAGCGCCGAAGCTGAAGCCGCATGGACCTCTATTAATCATAATAGCCTTATCGTAGAGTCATTTGTTGATTTTTCCCGCGAGTTATCAATCATTGCCGCACGCTCAACATCTGGAGAAGTGGCATTTTACCCTCTCGCAGAAAATAGCCATCATGAAGGCATTCTAAGGTATTCGATTGCTCCAGCGCCAAAAGTACTAGAGCCTATTCAGCAACAGGCACAAGAATATATCAAGGCGCTTCTGAATGAGCTGAACCATGTAGGGATTTTAACCCTCGAGCTATTTGAAACAACCAACGGTTTACTCGCTAATGAGATGGCCCCAAGAGTTCACAACTCAGGGCACTGGTCCATCGAAGGAGCTGCAAGTAGTCAGTTTGAAAACCACCTTAGAGCCATAACAGGCCTTCCTTTGGGTGACACCCAAGCCAACAAACCTACCTGCATGATTAACATTATTGCAGAAAAAGGAAACAAAGAAGCTATACTTAAACTCCCCTACGCTCATCTTCATTTATATGGAAAATCAGAACGTAAGGGACGAAAGCTAGGGCATGTCACAGTACAAGCCGATAGCTATGAGGAGCTCGTGTGGCGTGTCAAAAATGTCGCTTCATTTTTGCCAGGCAGCCCTGATTTTATCTCTAGCCTCACATCTAGCAAAAAATGAATAATGACCGTTAGCTATGAGATATTTTTAGTGCTATTATTTTCTCATCTCAAATACTTGATATAGATCAATAAACAACGGAGAACAAAAGCATGGCATTTGAATTACCAAATCTACCTTACGCTCAAGATGCATTGGCCCCTCACATTTCAGCTGAAACGCTTGAATACCACCATGGCAAGCACCACAAAACGTATGTAGATAAACTAAACGGTATGGTGCCTGGTACTGAATTCGAAGGTAAAACACTCGAAGAAGTCATCAAAACAGCAAGCGGCCCTGTTTTTAATAATGCGGCACAAATTTGGAACCACACATTTTACTGGAACTGCCTAAGCCCAAATGGCGGCGGTGAGCCAAAAGGCCCTGTTGCTGATGCAATTAATGCTGCATTTGGTTCTTTCAGTGCATTCCAAGAACAACTCAACGATAAAGCCGTAAATAATTTCGGTTCAAGCTGGACATGGCTAGTTAAAAACGCTGACGGATCACTGGAAATTGTAAATACCAGTAATGCAGGCACGCCAATGACAGCAGGTCAAACAGCGATATTAACCGTAGATCTTTGGGAGCACGCTTACTATATAGACTACCGAAATGCACGCCCTACTTACCTAAACGCATTTTGGAATTTAGTGAACTGGGAGTTTGTTGCAAAAAATCTTGCGGCATAACCCTCAACACTAACCCAGAAACACTCTCTTTCTTGTCATTCTTCAGCTTAACCGGAGGATGAACGAGACGGAGAGTCGTTCGTTTACCCTCCTTAAAACGCCTCATAATTCTTTATCTAAGTTTACTACCCCAAACTCGTTTTTTTTACTACACTTCCCAATAGACATTTGATTTTTCACGATGTATTGGCATAACTATAGTTATAATAGACAGCAAACGGATAATGATTCAAAAACACCCTACAAATCAACGACTTTCTATTAGATTACTTAAATGGGTATTGCTATCAGCACTTATTGCTGGAGGCATGCTCAGTATGGGGCAAATAATAATAGACGCCTTACGGGCAATGGATGAGCTTGATAACCAAGCGGTTCAAATTCTTGATGTAGTCAAAGACCCTGCAACCCAAGCGGTTTACAGTATTGACCCTGAGTTAGCACAACAAGTAGTAGAAGGGTTATTCAAACAAAGAGAAATACGTTATGCAGGTATTATTCACCCCGATAATTCCACTCTCGCTGAAAAAAACAGAGCACTTCGAGACGAGTCCTTTCGCTGGTTAACAGACCCCATTTTCAGCAAAGAAAAAAAATATATAATAGAATTAGTAAAAGGTAAATCTGAGCCAGTTACTTATGGCAATCTGATAATCACAATAGATACGGCCTATAAGGCTGAACTATTTCTTGATCGCTCATCCGTTGTTTTCATCTCAGGCATACTTCGCGCGGGTATTTTAGGCACAATACTTTTCTTTGTTTACCACTTATTGTTAACCAAACCACTCACAGGCATTATTCAGTCACTACTGAAAGTAAATCCATCAGAGCCAGGCCTTCAAACCATCCCAACACCTAAAAACCATAAGGATGATGAACTTGGGATCTGGGTCAGTACTGCAAATGACTTATTAAAAGAAATATCAGATAACCAACAGAAAAGGCGAGCAGCAGAAGCTCGGGTGCTTAAGCTTTCACAATACGATCCTTTAACAGCCCTTCCTAACAGACTCATGTTTAGGAACCACTTACAAAATACCTTAGATGATGCAAAACGCTTAGAACAAAAAATTGCAGTTCTTTGTTGTGGCATTGATGATTTTAAATCTATAAACAGCCAATTCAGTTACAACATAGGCGACCAACTATTACAGTCTTTTGCTGAAAGGCTTTCAGGCACTAATGGTTCACTGCAAAGTTCATTACATACTGCATCTCGACTTGGGGGGGATCAATTTGCCCTCATTCAATACAATATTAAAAACGCATACAATGCCGCAAAACTAGCTGAGGATTTATTATTAAGACTAAGTAAACCCTTTGAATTTGAAGGGAGCAAGATTAACCTATACACCACCATTGGCATAACAATCTTCCCCGATGATGGTATTACTGCTGATGAGTTGCTGCAAAAATCTGAGCAAACAATGACGCTTGCAAAAACAGTGAGCAGAAATCAATTTCAATTTTATGTTGCCAGTGTTGATAGCGAGATGAGGGAACGTAAAAGTCTTGAAAAAGACCTTTCGCATGCACTTGAGAATAATGAATTTCATATTGTTTTTCAGCCCCAGATTGACTACAAAACCAATACAATTATCGGAGCTGAAGTATTAATTCGATGGATTCACCCTATTCGGGGCTTTGTCCCTCCTGACATATTCATTCCTATTTCAGAAAATAACGGAACCATTGTCGCTATTGGTGACTGGGTGCTTAACGAGGCATGTAAACAATCAGCTATTTGGCGACTGCAAGGCTACAATATCAAACTGGCCATTAACCTTTCGGCCGTTCAATTAAATGATGCAAGTATAGAAAAAACCATTTTAGATACGCTCAATAAACATAAAATTCCACCTCAATACCTTGAAGTTGAAATTACTGAAACCGGCGTGATGGAAAACTTATCAAGTGCGGTCAAGATCTTAACCAATATTCAACAATGGGGAGTATCAACAGCTATTGATGATTTTGGCACGGGTTACTCCTCCTTAAGCTATCTGAAAAAACTACCTGTTGAAAAAGTGAAAATCGATAAGCAGTTTGTTCACGACCTGCTAGCCAATGAAGACGACACAAGCATTGTTAATGCCATCATTCAACTAAGTAAGAGCTTAGGTTTAAGTGTCATTGCAGAAGGCGTAGAAACATTGGAACAAGAGATCTATTTAAGAAGTCATGGTTGCGACATGGGACAAGGTTACTTTTATAGTAAGCCGGTGAAAGCTGAGGAGTTCCTTAATTACCTGTTAGAAAAGCCAAGTTCACTCAGTTAAATTACTATACAAATAATTTCATAAAAAGGTTAATTATGTCTATAAGTACATTAGTTGGGATTGGCGTTATTGTTATCGCTCTTTTTTATCTTATTTCTATTTATAATAAATTGGTATTACTTAAAAATCGCTTTAAGAATGGTTTTTCACAAATCGACGTTCAATTACAACGCCGCCATGACCTAATACCCAACCTTGTAGAGTCTGCGAAAGCCTTCATGAGTCATGAAAAAGAAACCTTAGAGAGCGTAATATCAGCGCGTAACCAAGCGACTCAGGCCACAAAAACAGCAGCAAGCCGCCCAGATGATGCTTCAGCAGTTAAGAAACTGATGGGGGCAGAAAACATACTGAATAAAGCACTAGCCAACTTTTATGCAGTAGCAGAGGCGTATCCAGACATCAAAGCAAATGAAACAATTCAACAACTTATGGAAGAACTATCTAGCACGGAAAACAAAGTTTCATTCGCTAGGCAAGCCTACAATGATTTTGTCATGGCTTATCATACCTACCGAGAACAGTTCCCAAACAATTTTATTGCTGGATTTTTCGGATTTAAAGAAACAGCGCTTTTTGAACTAGAAGATGTAGATGCGAAAAAAGCCGTGAAGGTCTCTTTTAATTAATATCTAATTTAGCGCCTAAAAAATATGAACTTCTTCGAACATCAAGACCTTGCCCGGAAAAAATCATTTTTGCTGGGCTTGCTCTTTATTCTAGCATTACTGCTCATTGCCAGCTCAACCAGCCTAATTGCTTATTTAATATTACACAACTCAGGAATCACCCCACTGCCATTTAAAGATTGGGTTACCAGTCGTGATTGCGTCAGTGTTTTTGGTGTAACCCTTCTGGTCATTGCTGGAGGGTCATTTTATCAATTATTAAATCTTGCGAAAGGGGGGGAGGCTGTAGCAAAAATGGCTAAGGGGCGCAGGGTTAATATAGGCTCATCAGAGGCTAGTGAGCGCATCTTTATAAATATCGTTGAAGAGATGTCCATTGCATCAGGCACACCGATGCCTGATCTTTATATAATGGATCATGAACAAACAATCAACGCATTTGTAGCGGGTTATGAGCCAACAGAGTGTGTGCTTGTAATTACTCAAGGCGCATTAAAAAACCTTTCAAGGAACGAACTCCAAGGTGTTATCGGCCATGAATATAGCCACATATTAAACGGGGACATGCGCATTAATGTTCGATTAATTGCTATTCTGGCAGGCATTCTATTATTTGGCCAAATAGGCCAATTTTTACTGCGCATATCGACTAATCGGTCAGGTTTCTCACGGGCACGCTCTTATTCAAGCAACAGAAATAACAAAGGCAATGCTCTGATTCTTTTTATTGGCTTAGCAATGATAATAATTGGATATATCGGCCTATTTTGCGGGCGGATAATCAAGGCCGCGATATCAAGGCAAAGAGAATTTCTTGCTGATGCTGCCTCAGTACAGTTCACGCGAAACCCTGAAGGTATCGCTAGCGCGCTCTATAAAATTGCAAACACACAAGATGGCTCACGCCTCGCTGCGACCTATCACGCAGAAGACATTAATCATCTATGCTTCTCAGAGTCGGTAAAAATGAGCCTGAGCGGCCTTCTAGCATCACATCCTCCCCTGCCTGATCGTATATCAGCTATAGATAAATCATTCTTAGTTCGCTTCAGAGCTCGAAATAATGCACAAAAGAATAAAACCAACCGGCAAGCTAAATCAACTCAACAGTCGTCACCTACTGAAAGTATATTAGAGCAGAGCCCTCTCAGCTCCTCTTTCGCAACTAACCCTGCCCCCTTCACCGAGCAGATAAGTAAAACCAATCTGCCTGTTGGTGAAGTCTCTCCTGCTCATCTTGATTATGCGATAACACTATTGGCTAGCATACCCAATGCCACTAAAATTCTCACTCATAACCCTGAGAAAGCAAAAACGCTACTTATGTCCTTGATGATTAACGA
The DNA here is from genome assembly GCA_016744695.1 of Hahellaceae bacterium. Classification (GTDB taxonomy): domain Bacteria; phylum Pseudomonadota; class Gammaproteobacteria; order Pseudomonadales; family Oleiphilaceae; genus Alkalimarinus. Next base: position 16,321 of record JADGDV010000038.1, on the reverse strand, counting down.
AACGGCTAGTGAACATCACTCAAAAGCAATAAAACTACTTTCTGATGAAGGAAAGAGATCTATTGCAGCCGGTACGAACCCAAATGTAATGAAGCATCTTTTGGAAATAACCAAGCCACAACGGGTTCCACTGATTGAAATGGCTATTTCATCTATCAAATCTCAGAGTCAAGATCAAAAACAGCGTTTCATAAAAGACCTTATCATTCTCGCGAATGCCGATTCAAAGTTTACCTTTTTTGAATTCTCATTAATAACACTCGTTAAACAGCAATTATCGCCACTGCATGGAAAAAAAATAAAGAGTAAATATCATTCTTATAAAAATGTGACACAAGAAATCGCTCTAATTATAAAGCTATTTGCAACAGCCTCTAATCAAAACCAAACGTTACGTGAGAAACTATACAACCATGCAATGCAGCCATTTTCAGCAGATATTGAATGGGAGAACACCCTAAAAGCTAAAGCAGAAAATATTAGTCACGCCCTTAATAAACTACGCTTTATTTCACCCCTCTTAAAGCAGCCTTTTTTAGAGTCATGTGCTGAGTGTGTGATGGCAGACCAAACAGTAAACACTAGAGAGTATGAATTATTAAGACTTGTCGCTACAGTTATTGACTGCCCAATGCCTCCGTTAATAAAGACTTAAAGCAAAAAAACCAGATACCTCTAAGAGCGTCTGGTTTTTTCATTTCTACTTAAGTAACAAGCTTAGCGCTTACACCAAGTAACTATTCTTCGCCTTCCGTTGTCTCTGCCTTTTCTGGAATAGTGTCGTTTAAACGATTCCCTTCAAATAAAGAGTCAACCGATGGTCGAGGAATAATCTCTCCCTCTGAACGCTCTCTGATGCGTCCTCGATCTTCTTTTATTCCAAGGTTTAGTTCCCAAAGAGCGTTGAATTTTTCTTCACTAACCTGTCTGGTTTTTGCTTTATCCCTTAAAATGGTTGGGCGTAAGAAAACAAGTAAGTTTCTTTTTTCTCGTTTCGTCTCAGTACTTCTAAAGAGCACCCCAATCCACGGTATATCACCAAGAAACGGAACTTTACTGACCTTAGTCTTGTAATCTTCAGTAATTAAGCCACCCAAAACAATGGTTTCGCCATCTTCTGCTAACACATTAGTTTGTATTTCCCGCTTTTGGGTTACTACATCGGTTGTTACCTCAACACTATCTGCAATAGAGGAAATTTCTTGAGTAATTTCAAGTCTTACTAAATCCCCTTCACTAATACTGGGGGTTACAACTAATTTAACACCAATATCTTCTCGGGTAATCGTGGTAAAAGGGTTGGTTGTTCCATCCCCTGTTGTTGTTGATTCGCCCGTTTTAATAGGGATATTCTGGCCAACAATAATAGATGACTCCTGATTATCCATCGTAATAATTTTAGGTGTCGAAAGTAAATTCGCATCAACATTAGAATCTAAAGCTTGAATCAACGCTCCCCACGTAACGCCACCATTTGTTCCACCAACCCCAAGAGTAACCCCTCCTTGAGCAATACCTCCAATGGCAGCCGGATCGTCACCCGCAATAGCAGATAAAACACTGGAAGCACTCAGCCCTACCTCACCAAAATTTGTTACCGCACCAGGAATACTCCCTCCCTGGTCGTACATTGCCCACTGAACACCTAAGCCTTGCGTATTATCTTCACCAATCTCAACAATAGCGGCCTCAATCAACACCTGAGCACGTCTGATATCTAATTGACGTATTATTGATTCTGTTTCTTTTAATACCGAAGGTTCAGCACGTATAACCAAGGCATTGATGGCTTCGTCAGCGTAAACCGTGGCAGATGCACTACTGGTCTTTTTAGCACCTTTATCTTTTGTTTCGGAACTAATATCACCCATCAAGCCTTTAAGCAATTCAGCCATTTCTTTGGCATCAGCATGCTTCAAGCGAACAACCTTGGTCGTACCAGAGGTTGCTGCGGGCTGATCAAGCTTTCCTATTAGTCTCTTTATTTTTCCACGGAAATTCTCATCACCTTTAATGATTAAACGATTACTACGCTCATCAGCAACTACGCTAAACTTATTAGCTGAGCGTTTAGAGCCTGCTTTGCCTAACTCAGAAGGGGCTAACTCTTCCAATAATTTAACCAAATCACCAACCCAAGCCTCATTAAGTTGCACCACTTCTAGCTCATACTGAGAAGGGCTATCTAGTTCGTCTATTATTTTGCTAATGCGTTTGATATTAGAAATATGATCACTAATAATTAAAGCATTAGCAGCCGCAACACCTGCCAAGTGACCATATTTAGCCACCATAGGGCGTAATATAGGCACTAATTCAAGTGCATTAGCATTCTTTACTTGTATAACCCTTGTCACCAATTGTTCAGAAGGAACATTGGATAAAAGTGAAAGGTTATTCGCTTTTTGTTTAGCTTCATTCTGCTGAACAATTTTAATAACACCAGCAGAAGGAATGGCAGCAAAACCATGCACCTGCAACACTGAAAGAAACATTTCATATACAGCGTCACGGTTCATTGGCGCATTCGAGACAACCGTCACCTTACCCTTAACACGAGGATCAATAACGAAGCTATAACCTGTAATGTCAGATATTTGAGTGACGAAGGCTCTAATATCAGCCTCTTTAAGATTAACTTTCCATGTCTGTTCCCCAGCTAAAGCCGAGTGTGAAAAAACAAACATAAAGTTTAATATAACCGCACAACTTACCGCTATAAACCGCTTCATTGAAAATGATATTCCCTTGGTTCTTATTAATTAATCAGTGTAATGGATAGTTTATATAAAAACTTGTACCGTTTCGTTCCACTTCCACATCTAAGCTACCCTGCTCGTACAATTGTTTAAGCAGCGCTTTATCTTTATTTATATCCCCTAGCGGAAAGCCATTAACCGACCTCACTACATCACCAGGTTTAAGATTCATTCGAGCCAGCATAGGGTTCTTTCCATCGTATACATACCCTTCTGCCTTTCCATTTGAAACAGGCTTTAAACCAACAGAGGCAAGTGCCGTTGCTGGGTTTTCTGCGATACGCTTTTCTGCTGCACTAATAAATTGTTCTGGAGATTTTACTTGCTTACTCTTTGAAGAAGATTTAACTCTAGCGATGGAGTTATTACCTTTAGAGCCATCATCAAAACTAAGTGTTTCAAGTCTTCCATTTCGTTTAAGCAACACTCTATCACTGTAAACAGCCACTAGCTCTGCATTTCCAGGCAGTTTATCTCCTACCCTGAAATATTCACCGGTTTTCCCTTTCTCTGAAACTATAGCACTAGATTCATTATCCCGCTCAGAGATAAAGACCCCTTTTAGCTGTAGCTGCAAGCGTGTTTGAGGGGCATCAACACTCTCCATTAGTTGTTGTTTTGGTGCTGTAGTATCTTCTTTCCCAAATAGACTAATAGTTAAAAGTACTGAACTGTCTCTTGCCGAGCTCTGCCCGGCTATGTTTGATGCTGGAGACCAGCTTTCTGAACCCGAAAAACCGCTTTGCTCATCAGATATAAGCACCCACGTAAGTTCCGCAAGTAAACTAGCCCCATAAATAACAAAACAGGCCAACAGTAAATTGAATGACCACTGTGGGAGTTTATCTAGTTTTCCAGTACTTATGTCTTTTACAGTAACCAATTGCTACGACCATTTTAATATTTATAAAATTTTTCTTTTAACTTTAAAAACTACATCACTTTCTGAAGAATTTTTAGGCCAAGGCTCATTAGCCAGATCTAACAACCTTCTCTTAACCTTCAAAGTCCCTATACCAAATGCATCTAACTCTCCGTCAAGTAAATTTACCGAAGACTGATCATCTTTAATAGAAAGTCGAGTAACATTCGCCTTTTGGCTTATTAAACCCACCATGGAAGGAAATTGACCTCCATGAATATCTCGACCCGCCGGATATTTAACCTCACCACCACTCCAAGTAAACCGACCGTCTGCTGTGGTAAGTACACCATCATATAAGGCAATAGTTAAATGTTCTATTTTCACATCCCCTGCCAAGGTGAGTCGGTTGCCCTTTAATAAGGGGTTTAACCCCGACAAATGAATATTGCCTCTAGTATCGGTTAGCTCAACGCCATCTAATGCGAACTTGGCACTTGTATTCAATGAGCCCACATTACTTTTTATCGCTAAATTTACAGGTATTTTGCCCATAAACAAGCCTGACACAGAGACATCCCAAGTTAAAACTCCTTCTATGCCTCTAGAAGCAACGAGAGCGTCTCCCTTCCACAGAGAACCAGAAACAGCTTTAACATCTATTTTTAGCTGCTTTAAAGGGAGTTGATCAGACACATTGGCCCAAACCAAACTCACAGGAAATGTCGCAACCAAAAAGGCTAAATAAGAGACCGTTCCCAATAAGATAAATAGTATTATTTTTTTCAACACACGCTTTATTTCTTTTCTTATGCTCGCACTGGAGCAAGTAGTTTCAATAAATTACAGGCTGATTCTAACTCTAATTCCATCATATATCAGGAATTTCAACGCAATTTAACAACTTTAATATTGATTTTCATTAATTCAACAAAAAAGCCCCTTAAAAAGGGGCTTTTTTGATGTGCCATATTAAGTAGCTATAGCGTCACGGTAATAGTGCTTTGCACTACATACCCATGCCGCCCATTCCACCCATTCCACCCATGCCGCCCATATCAGGCATAGCAGGTGCAGCACCTTCTTCAATATGGTCAGTAACCATACATTCAGTTGTGATCATCAGACCTGCAATAGAACCTGCAGACTGAAGTGCTGTACGCGTTACCTTAGCTGGGTCAAGAATACCCATTTCAAGCATATCACCGTATTCACCGTTGCCAGCATTGTAACCGAAGCTACCTTCACCCTGCTTAACCTTATCGATTACAACAGAACCTTCACCACCGGCATTTTCTACGATCATGCGCAATGGCGCTTCCATTGCACGGCGTAGTAAGTTAATACCAACACTTTGATCTTCGTTATCGCCAGTAAGATCTGAAATTGACTGTAGTGCACGAACCAAGGCAACACCACCACCTGCAACAACGCCCTCTTCTACCGCGGCACGTGTTGAGTGAAGCGCATCTTCTACACGCGCTTTCTTCTCTTTCATTTCTACTTCCGAACCGGCTCCAACCTTAATGACAGCAACACCGCCAGCAAGCTTAGCAACACGCTCTTGTAACTTCTCACGGTCATAATCAGAAGAACTTTCTTCAATCTGCTTACGAACCTGACCAACGCGTGCTTCAATATCTGCAGCTGCACCAACACCATCAATAACCGTTGTGTTTTCTTTACTGATATTTACGCGCTTAGCAGTTCCAAGATCGTCTAAGGTTGCATTTTCAAGTGTTAAACCCACTTCTTCAGAGATAACAGTACCGCCGGTTAGAATAGCGATATCCTGGAGCATTTCTTTACGACGATCACCAAAACCAGGTGCTTTAACCGCTGCAACCTTAACAATGCCACGCATATTGTTAACAACTAATGTTGCTAGCGCTTCGCCTTCAACATCTTCAGAAATAATTAACAAAGGCTTACTTGCCTTAGCAACATTTTCTAATACAGGTAGTAGTTCACGGATGTTTGAGATCTTTTTATCAACCAACAGAATGAATGGGTTATCCAGCTCTGCAGACATGTTGTCTTGGTTGTTGATGAAATAAGGAGACAAGTAACCGCGGTCGAACTGCATACCTTCAACAACGTCTAGCTCATCTTCAAGGCCACTACCTTCTTCAACAGTGATAACACCCTCTTTGCCCACTTTATCCATTGCTTCTGCAATGATGCTGCCTACTACCGTGTCACTGTTAGCAGAGATAGTCCCTACCTGAGCAATTTCTTTCGTGTTTTCACATGGACGAGAGAAGCTCTTAATTTCTTCTACAGCAACCTGAACGCCTTTATCGATACCGCGCTTTAAGTCCATTGGGTTCATGCCAGCGGCTACCGCTTTAAGACCCTCATTTACAATTGCTTGAGCTAAAACAGTTGCTGTTGTTGTTCCGTCACCAGCGGCATCATTGGTTTGAGAAGCAACTTCTTTAACCATTTGCGCGCCCATGTTTTCGAACTTATCTTTCAGTTCAATTTCTTTAGCAACTGATACGCCATCTTTAGTCACTGTTGGTGCGCCAAAAGACTTATCAAGTACTACGTTACGACCTTTAGGGCCCAAAGTAACTTTTACTGCATCTGCAAGAATATTTACACCGGCAAGCATACGCTTACGTGCTGAATCACCAAACTTTACGTCTTTAGCTGACATAACTATTTATCCTTCCTATATACTAAATAAATTAGATCTATAACTAATAAATCAAACCTGTTAAAAAACTCAAAACTCAGACTTATTAGTCTTCAAGTACACCAAAGATTTCACTTTCGCTCATAATCAATAACTCTTCGTCATCAACTTTAACGGTGTTACTACCTGCATACTGACCAAATACAACAATATCGCCTTCTTTAAGCGCTAAAGGACGAACGTCTCCGTTATCCATAATTCGGCCTGAACCAACAGCAACAACTTCACCTTGAGCTGGTTTCTCAGCTGCACTTCCAGGAAGTACGATGCCGCTTGCAGTTGTAGTTTCTTCTTCTTTGCGACGTACAACAACACGATCGTGTAACGGACGGATCTTCATTTCACAGATTCCCCAAAATTAGCTTATTAAGCTGTAGTTAAATAAGTAAGAACGACTCAGTGATAGTAAAGAAGGCCCAAACAGCCTTCCCCCACTTATACTGAATAGCGAGTGCTTTTATAAATGGGGCTGCATTAGTTCATTTCAATAGATTAGGGGAAAAAACTTACTTTTTTTCTATCGATTCATCATTAATAGATTGAGATGTAGAGGAAGACGAGCCTTCTTCATAAAACTCACCCTCAATAATGTCACTCTGTTGACCTTGCCCTTTTCCTTCAAAGCCCTGTGCTTTAAAAGAAAACCCGCCTGAAGAAGATGACTGAGAAAATTGTTGCGTGCCGCTAACAATCATTTTTTTCATCAATGTTCCAATCATTAAGCCTCTAATTCCAGGCATAAGCAGGGAAAAGCCTATTGCGTCGGTCACAAAGCCCGGCGTCAATAATAAAGCACCACCTACTGCTAATAAAAAACCCTCAGCGACTTCTTTAGCTGGTAACTCACCAGCACTCATTTTCTGATTTGCCCGCATTAACGTACTCAAGCCTTGCCGCTTTAATAACGACGCACCAATAATTGCAGTAAGTAATACAAGACCAATGGTACTAGGTGCACCAATAACTGCACCGACCTTAATCAAAACAGTCATTTCAACGATGGGCATAATAATAAAAAGTAAAAATAATATTTTCATAATGATCCTAATGGTCTCTATAAGCGATTACTGCCATAATATCGCGCTACACGTTAATTTCACATATTTCTTTACTCTCATAGCTCTTTTAATATTAAGGTTAAAAATGAAACTTCAAGATTCAGTTGTAGCAATTACAGGCGGAGGTCAGGGATTAGGCCGCGCAATGGCGATATACTTAGCTGAAAGAGGCGTAAAATTAGCACTTATCGACCTAGGACAGGATAAACTCGAAGAAACCATTCAACTATGCGAAAAAGCAGGCAGCCAAGCCAAAGCCTATATATGCAATGTAGCCAAAGAAGAAGATGTTATTTCTACTTTTGAATCGATCACTAACGACTTTGGCAAAATCGACGGTTTAATTAATAACGCAGGTATTCTTAGAGACGGCCTCCTTATCAAGGCTAAAGACGGAAAAATTGTTAAGCGCATGTCGATTGAACAATGGCAATCTGTGATCGACGTTAACCTAACCGGTGTTTTCTTATGCGGCCGAGAAGCTGCAACTCAAATGGTTCAGAACGAAACTAAAGGTTGTATTATCAATATTTCAAGTATTGCTCGTGCTGGCAATATGGGGCAAACCAATTATTCTGCAGCTAAAGCAGGCGTAACCGCCTTGACCGTTAGTTGGGGCAAAGAGCTAGCTCGGTACGGTATACGCACGATGTCAATAGCGCCTGGATTTATTGCAACCGATATGATTGCATCAATGAAGCCCGAAGCGTTAGAGATGATGACTAAGCACATACCGCTTAATAGAACAGGACAACCTGAAGAAATTGCACAAACGGTTGCGTTTATTCTAGAGAATGACTATTTGTCAGGTCGTACTATTGAGGTTGATGGCGCATTACGCTTGTAACCCTAATGACACAAAACCACCCTAGCAGCGAGCAACAACGCATTTTGCAAACTATTCATGCGATTCCTATCGGGCAAGTAGCAACCTATGGATTAATTGCAAAGCTTTCTGGTCTTCCAGGAAAGGCTCGCTATGTGGGGTATATTTTGAAATCTTTGCCAGAGGGATCAAGCATCCCCTGGCATCGAGTTATCAACGCACAAGGTAAAATATCTTTCCCTGAGCATAGCGAAGTTTACCGAGAACAAAAACAACGTTTATTGGCAGAAGATGTCATTTTCAAAGGTCATAAAATCCCCCTAAAGCAGTATCTATGGAAGCAGTCGTCTTAACGTTTAAACGCGGCATGGCGCTGAATGAAATAAATCAAAAACAAAACCGGAACCCCCATTAAACTTGCTAGCAAGAAAAAATTAGAGTATCCAAGGTTATCTACCATACTGCCAGAATACCCTCCAATCATTTTAGGTAAAAGTGTCATCAAGGAACTAAAAATTGCGTACTGAACCGCAGTAAAAGAAATATTGGTAAGCCTAGATAAAAAGGCTATAAATGCGGCACTAGCCAAACCAGCAGAAAGGTTATCGGCTGAAATCACCAAATATAACAATGGCATATTATGGCCAGCCTGAGCTAATAACAGAAAGAGCAAGTTCGTCGCTACGGTTAAAAAAGCGCCTATATACAGCATTCGTATCACACCGAACCTAATCGTTAGAACCCCTCCAACAAAACCACCTAAAATAGTCATGAGTAAACCAAAGGTTTTAACGACTGAAGCAATCTCCGTTTTGGTAAAGCCCAAGTCTTGAAAAAATATAATAGAGATAACGCCCAAAACAATATCTGAAATTCGATAAAATCCAACAAATACTAATAATAGCAATGCTAAACGTAAACCATAGCGTTGAAAAAAATCAACCACAGGTACCACATAGGCTTCATTCACCAACGCGCGTTCATATAAGGGGGTTAATGCCATTAATTTCACAAAACCAATAACCAATGTAAAACCCACCGCCAAACGGATTCCCTCAATAGTCAGGTTCGATAAAGGGCTATTAGACGTATATGCAGTAAGTATTCCCTTTAACCCCGCGACCAAGTCAGCAGAGAGAATATACGTTAGAACAAACACCATAACCCCCATAACAAATATGGAGAGAAATTTTAAGTACTGGAGAGAGGTATAATTAGATGATAAATCGGTCGTATTTTCAGGTTCTTTTGCCAGTAATGTGGTTGCAATACCGACCAGCATAGTCGAAGCCATAACAAAATATGTCATACGCCAAGCGTCATAGTTATAGGCAGCGACTGATGACCCCAAATAACTAGCCACAATTAATGCACCGGCTCCCGAGGTAATCATCCCAATGCGATAACCTGCAATATAAGTAGATGACATAAGGGCCTGAAACTCCTTCCCTGCAGACTCTATTCTAAACGCATCAATTACAATGTCTTGAGTCGCTGCCGAGAAGCCCAGCATAACAACAGCTAAGGCCATAAACTTTAAAGCATCTTCCTGAGCAGGGTTAACAAGGGCAATAAGCACAACAGATGAAAAAATAGCAAGCTGTGAGATGAGCAACCAAGCACGCCTCCGCCCAAGATAGCGAGTCAACCCAGGCAACGGTATACGGTCAATCAATGGAGCCCATAAGAATTTAAACGAATAAGCCAATGCAGCCCAACTAAAATAAGTAACCGTCGACCTTTCTACTCCCGCTTCCCCTAACCAAAGGGATAGTGAAGAAAAGATCAATAACAAGGGAATACCTGCAGAAAAACCAAAAAACAACATTGTAATGACAGGTCTTGTAAAAAACAGTTTTATACTAGCTTCCCAATCCTTATTTTGTTCATTACTTCCTTGCGTTTTAATGATTAAAGCCCCATTTAAAATAATATTGAAGGCACTCAAGCCAAAGACTATGCATGTCGCTCAAATGCTTTACGCTGAAAGCGTAATTGAATAAAAACATGAAAAGATTCGATTAATATGGTCACATCCATCTAGAAAAATCACTATATCAGGCACTAATATTTATTAGATTAGGCGCCCAAGAGCGCCCTACAGCCATTTACAACGCCCTATGTAATCGGCTTACTCTCTAAAATTATCAAATTGTACTGCTACATCAAGTTCTGCTTCTCGCAAAAATGCCATGACCTCCTGGAGATCATCTCTTTTTTTGCCCGTCATGCGAACCTTATCGCCTTGTATAGATGCCTGCACTTTTAACTTTGCATCTTTAACCATTTTTACAATCTTCTTAGCGGTAGGCTGATCAATACCTTGTCTAAGTTTATAGCTACGCTTAACTTGCTTTCCGGCTTTACTGTCTTCGCCATCAGCTAACGCCCGACCATCAAGCTTTCGTTTTACAAAAGCCATCAAAAGAATATCGTAAAGCTGATCGAGCTGAAACTCTTCTTCAGCACTTAAAATAACGATGTCATCCTTGGATTTAAATTCAATATTTGAATCAACTTTTTTAAAATCCCAACGATTGCCCATCTCTCGATTAGCCTGGTCAATAGCGTTAGTTACTTCATGCATATCTACTTCTGAAACAGTATCAAATGATGGCATTCAAAGGCTCCTTTATATCTAATATTTATACATACACGACCATATCCGCACAGTATAACCAATACTTTTGACTATATGATATAAGATATCCAGAAGAGATCTAGTTCACTTCAATTAAAGATGATCGTAGACAGAGATAAATAATCTCTCTATGCTTTGCAATTAATCTCATTATATTCCTTAATTGAACTCATTTCAGTAGCTTAAATATGCCTAATTTAGACTTACCTATCCTTGTTGTTGATGATGCAAAATTCAGTAGCACCATTATTGGAAAAACACTTAAATTAGCAGGCTATAGGGATATACGTTTTGCTAATAGTGCTGCTGCCGCTCTAAAAATGATGGAGCAACGCCACGTTAGTGTTTTAGTCGCTGACTGGCTTATGCCAGAAATGGACGGCTTACAGATGGCGGGGCGTGTACGCCAGCTTGATGAGCAAATAAACCATTACACGTATATTATTTTACTCACGGCAAGAGAAGGTGTGCAGGCTCTGGCAGAGGCTTTTGATAAAGGCGTTGATGACTTTATTTATAAGTCAGATATGAATAAACAGTTGCTACCTCGCATATATGCCGCAGACCGCATTGTTGATTTGCAAAATTCTTTACTTATCGCCAATCAGTTGTTGGTTGATAATAACCGAGAGCTGGAAGCAAAGAATATTATCGACCTGCAAACAGGCCTTGGTAATCAACGATTTGCAAACCAAAAACTGGCAGGAAACCTTGTTCACTCAGAATCAAGAGGTGGCGCAACCAGTTACCTGCTGCTGGGCATTAAGAACTGGCATCAAATCAGAAGCAATTACAGTTACACCGTGCAAGAAGAAATTTTACTCGGTATTGCTCGCCGCTTACGTCACTTAATACGCCCACTAGATACTGTTTGCAGAATAAGTGAAAGTCAGTTTGTCGTAATTGCACACTTCAACAACATAGACCACTGCACCTCTAGCTGTTATCGACGTATTCATGATGGCATTAGCCTAAAAGCATTCAAAACAACGGCTGGATTTATATCTGTTCAGGCTGGTACCAGTGTATGCGCCGTTAATAGCGAGCAAACACTCCCTAAAGCACAAGATGTTGAAAGATCAGCTCTTAATAAGCTGCAATATTCATATGATACAGGCACTATTTCAATTAGCCGTTGGAAAAGTGAACCTAAAGAAACGGCATAAATAAAGCTTATGAGTAAACTGTAAAATGACGACATTCTCATATTTAACAAATCGTTACAGTTACTTACCTTTCTCTCATAGAAAGATGCTCACTCAGCGATTATCCTTTGATTGTGGGTTCAAGTAGTATCCCCCATAAGCGGAAGGTTATGCAGTATTTCCGCTGCATTTATGAATCTCTTTAAGTAGAGAACGGGATTAGAGCTCAAAAAGTTTTATTGTTTTCATGCCTTTTATTTTATTTAAGCGAGCGACACTAGTCTCTCGCTTTTTTTTGCCTGTAATTTACATTACAGGCCTTATTAACTCGGATAACCCGTAATATCACGAATAGACCGATACAAAGGCTGAAGCTGCTGGTACATATTCAAATACACCTCTTTGTATAAGCGATCATATTTTTTAACGGTTTCGGGGTCTGGTGTAAATACATCCCCCACTCGCGTCATTTTATCAACCGCAACATCAAAGTTTGGGTACACACCCAAGCCCACTGCGACGTCTATAGCAGCCCCTAAACCCGATGTTTCATAAGTATGAGGGCGCTCAGTTGGTATACCAAAAATATCTGCCGTTAACTGCATAGCTGCATCACTTTGTGACCCCCCTCCTGCCACCCGTAGTTTCGTTATTTTTTTACCGCTACGTTTCTCAATTTTCTCTTTGCCTTCTCGCAAGGCGTAGGCCAAGCCCTCCAGAATGGCACGATAAATATGAGCTCGCGTGTGAACATCACCAAACCCAATAATGCCACCTTTAGCTTCAGGCCCTGGCTCCCTAACCCCTGGAGACCAATACGGTTGTAACATTAAGCCCATTGAACCTGCAGGCACTTTATTAACTAACTCATCAAATAGCTGTTCAGGCTCTATTCCTTTTTCGTCTGCAATTTTTTGCTCTCTTTGGCCAAATTCTTTTTTAAACCAACTAACCATCCAAAAGCCACGATAAATCATCACTTCTGAGCAAAAAGAATTAGGTATCGCAGAAGGGTATGGAGGCATATAGGGTATAGGCTCAACATAACGTTTATTAGTCATGTTAATCGTTGCTGTAGTACCATAGCTCATACACCCAATGTGAGATTTATTACCCCCTGAACCAATAATTTCACAGGCCTTATCTGAGGCAGACGCAATAACAGGCGTGCCTTCTGGAATCCCTGTTTGTGCGGATGCTTCTGCGGTAATGCTGCCCATCAACTCCCCCGGCTGCACCAATTCAGGCAACATATCAGGTGTCATAGAAAGCATATTCCAACGCCAATCTGATTTTGACGCCCACTTCAGTTTTTTGTAATCAAAGGGAATATAACCTACCTGAGCACCAATAGAATCAACATAATTGTCCGTTAATCGGTAAGTTAAATAGCCTGACAACAATAGATATTTATAGGTTTTATCCCATATTTCAGGTTGATTTTGCTTAATCCATATCGCTTGAGACTTTTCACGAAAGCGCTTGATGACATCACTCACTCTCGCCAATTTAAATAATAATCCCCATAACCCTTTGATAGGACCTTCAATCGCTGCATGCCTTTGGTCCAACCAGGTAATGGCTGGTCTCAACGGCTTTCCATTTTTATCGAGGTTAATTACGGTACCTCGCTGGGTTGTCACTGAAACGCCCGCAATTTCAGTGCGGTCTATATCCACGCTCGCCCAAAGCTTGTCAGAGGCTATTTTCAGAGAGTCCCAATAATACTCTGGATGCTGCTCAGCCCAGCCTGGCTTGTCTGAAAAATAAGGTTCTAGTTCTTGCTTGCCCTTGCCGATTAAATTACCTTCAAGATCAAACAGAAGTGCTCGTACACTTTGAGTGCCGTTATCTATTGTAAATATATAGCGCTTACTCATAACGACCCCACTAACAAGTCAGACTCTTGGAACTTTGCATTGGGTAAGCCATAACATTGAACAACGAGTTGCTTATAGTCATTTAATTCTAAATTCCATTCAGCCTCACTCCAGCCAAGAACCTCTTTACACAAAGGCTTTAAGCGCTCAAATACAACCTCGCCTCCATCTTTTAACAACAGACCAAGCCGAGTTCTACGCAATAGTAAATCTTCTAAATGAACAACCGTTTCATTTTCTAAGGCCCAGCGCAGTTCACTAAATAATGTGTCTGTAGTTTCTATACAAGTAGCATTTTCGGTTTTCTGTACAATTGATTCGACCGCATCACCATAACGTCCTTGCAAGCGCTTTATATGGTAAGAAGATAAACCTGATTGCTTTACTGATTCTGAATTCACTTCACACGGCGCTTTAAAAATACAAGCATCACCACTATTTACATCAAGGGATGGAATATGCTTTTCAACACTTTTCAAAACATCTAATGCAATTAAACGGAAGGTTGTGAGTTTACCTCCCGCCACACTAATCATCCCCTGGTCGTCCCAAATAGAATGCTCACGCTTTTCGCTTGAAGGGTTTAATGCACCCGTACCTACAACAGGACGAACCCCCGAATAGGATGAAATCACATCACACTCTTTAATATTCGCCTCAGGGAATTGTAAATTAACCCCATTCAAAAGGTAGTCAACTTCCTCCTGTGTAATACAGGCATCCTTTTTCATATTTTGTTGATGATCAAGATCTGTTGTGCCGATCACGGTAACGCCCTCCCAAGGGAACGCAAATACCGGTCGCTTATCTTTAGGATGGAAAAAACTAACAGAATAAGCCGTAGGTAAGCGCCATGAAGGCACAACCAAGTGGCTCCCACGTAAAGGACGAACAACCGCATCTGCACCTAAATTTGAACGTAATTCATCTGTCCAGGCACCCGTTGCATTAACAACCGCCTTAGCAGACACATCAAACTCTACCCCACTGACTTCATCTTTCAGTTTGAGCCCTGTAACTCGACCACCTTCACGCAATGTATCTTTGGCAGATACATAATTTAGAGCAACACCGCCTTCTTTGTTCGCCTCATGCAGCACTCTTAACACCAACCTTGCATCATCAGTTACCGCGTCAGCAAACTGTGTGGCCCCCTTAAGGTTCTTACTATTCATACCTGGAGCAAAGAAATCTTTCACTGCCGTTTTAATAAAACGATGATTGCGCTTACCTGCCATCAAGTCATAAATAGTCAGCAACACATTAAAAATAAAGGGGCCTGGAAAACCACCTTTATAATGGCCCATTAAAAAGTTAAGAGGCTTCACTAACCCCGGCACTTCAGTTAACAAACGCTGCCGCTCTTTAACCGATTCGAGCGTTAAACCAATCTGACCAGAACCAAGATACCGCAAACCACCATGAACCATTTTGGATGACCTGCTTGAGGTACCCCAAGCAAAGTCTTTTTGTTCAACCAGTAATGTCTTCAAGCCTCGGCGTGTTGCCTCTCTAAGCACGCCTGCTCCTGTGATACCACCGCCAACAACAACTAAGTCCCACTGTTTCTCTTCTGGCTGCAGTCGCAATTTATTGACCTGCTGCTCACGCCATCCTGGTGACCAAATTACTTCGCTCATAATGCTCTCCGGTAAATTTTGTAAATAGGTGTTAGTTGTTTCTATTCAACCAACAACGTGCCCGGATTCATTCTTTTCTCAGGATCAAAAGCATCACAAAGCGTGCGAATCGCAAACATACCTAGCTCGCCTTTTTCGACAGGCATATATGGCGCGTGATCTTTACCTACACCATGCTGGTGACTAATGGTTCCACCGTTATGAACGATAACTTCAGAGGTTGGAAACTTGAGTTTTTTCCACCAATTAACCGTCTTTTCATAGCTATCTGCTGTACGAAATACATATGAGGTGTAAATACTGCAGCCCTGGCCATAAAAATGCGACAGGTGAGTAAATACATGAACATCTTCGTTTTGATCTTTAAGAGCATTTCTTAAGCTGCCCTCCATCTTATTTAACAGACTGTCAACATTCTCCCAGTCAGTCGCCGTTTCAAGCGTATCAACAACATAGCCCTTATCCCACAATGCTTCCCTTAAATAAGGCATCGTAAAACGCTTTGCCGCCCACTTTTTACCTAGCATGGTGCCTGTATAGGTTCCTTTGAAAGGCTTAATAATGCTCTTCACTTGAGAAAGTGCGGCTTTACACTGTGCTTTAGAGCCCGTGAGCCCAAAAGTCATCATGCACTTACCAGTAGAAACACCTTTTAATGACAAGGCTTTTTCCATTAATCCAATTTGTGTTTCATGCCCTGCTAGCGCTAACTGTGTTTCAGTTTCAATCGCGTTACTTAAACGTAGCATTGAAAGCTGCACACGAGATTGAACCATGGTCTTTGCGGCTTCTTTTGCCTGATCCCAGCT
>JADGDV010000068.1 GCA_016744695.1 Hahellaceae bacterium | reverse complement strand
GATTCATCACGAATAAACCCAATAGAAATAGACACTATCATGATTGTGAATGCGCAATAAATTGATGATTTAATAATATGTGTCACCCGTGCCTAACGCCCAGCTAAGGGGCAAAATTTGATGGCAGTTTTTTTGCGTGTTTTTGCAAAAAAGGTGACAGCATATTTTGTCCGTTTGAGCTTCTTGTTATGAGCTAGTTTGAACATACTCTACTGATTCCAGCTCACTTATTAAATTTAGTTGTTTTATTTCTTTCATTGCTCTTTTTAGCATTTTATTAAGGCTAGGTTTTAAAAAGCTAGATACACTTTCAATAGGTATCTTTTTTAGCTCGATAAATATTGCTAGAGAGAATATATGCTCTTCTTCTGACAAATAACCATTCCGGCTATACTGCCACCCTTGAGAATCAACATCCGTATATTGACTAAAATTAAAAGCTGAACTTGCCATAAAGATACCAAACCCAAGAAATGTTGCTGCGATATCAGTTGCAAACTCCCAGTTTTCCCAGCCTCCTGGTGGCTCTTCGGAACCTGAGCCAGTTAAGTAATGTGCTAACTCATGAGCATAAGTAGCTACAAGTTGTGTAGGGTTGCCTACGATTGATGGATTATAAGTTATGACTATTTCAGATTGGCTCTTTGCTTCAAATGTGCCCAAAGGGTTATTTGGTATATTTTGGATAGCTATAGTGGGTGCTACAAGTGGGTTAATATCTTCTTCCTGACATTCAAGTTTACAAGGCCAATCATCCATTCCCGCAAATTTTTTTACAGCATTAAATGTTTCTAAAGCAGCCTCATCTTCGCTGTTAACACTTGAAGGGAAAAACTCTTTTGTAGGAAGAACCAATTTTGTTTCTTCATAAAAGTCTTTGCCTCCAAAGTTTTTGAGCAGCCATTTATATGTATCAACTTGAAAGCCAATATCTTGGACTGACAATAATGGCTTAACTTTGAAAATCCCTAGCATGATATTCCTATGTATTGCTCATAACGCTGGTAACAATGGTGGAGCAACTTGGCGGGCTTTTTGGTACAAAAAGCGTGACACGTTGCGGAATCCATTGCTTACCCTGGTTAGAATTCATTTGATGATACTCAATCCACTTTCCTTTGCTAGTACAGAAACAAACTCCATGTCTTTTTCTCTTTTGTAGTATACCTGATGAGTAAAATCAGAGCCTTCAAAGTACACTATATTTAGTTGAGGAAGAACCAGAATAAACCGATACCTATCACCCGAAAAGTGATATTCAGGAGTTAAGATATTTACCAGCGCCTTTTGAGAGGTAAACTCTTTAAAAATAACTTTCTTGTCTGAATTTCTACCTCGAAACTTTACCAAGTATGCTTCAGTTGATTGGGTTAACGATATTGTAAATTTATGCAGTAAATCATTATTTTTAGCAGCCTGAATGGTTGAAACATTATCAATATTTTTTATTGCTTCATCCTGACTTAACCAGTGATCAAAAACTGAAATCGAAACCTTTTTATAATCCGCTACTTCGATGAAATCGTAAAGGCTCAGTAATTCTGGGAAAGCTTCAGCGAGCGATTTTTGCCTAGATAAAGGTACATTTCTAAAGTTACGCATAATCTATCTTTGAATTCTAACGTTTAGCTTCACCTGCAACCGGGTCGTGACAGAGCCGGTTGTCGGGTGCAAGCGATTGTTAGCTGACTACATTGAAATTACTTCACCAATTTAACATCCGGCATCGTCCAGGACTTGTCCCAAAATTTCTCGGTGCCACCATAGACACGAAGCACCGGGATCGGCTTCTTTCCGGCAGTCGGAATCCAGTTGGATTCCTGCCCTTTGGGCGCTTTCGGACCAAAATAGAGCGTGGTGCTGCCGTCTTCGTTTTTCTGCATGGTTTCACCATCGATGGCAGAAGAAAGCCCAGGACGCTGCTCCGGGCTGTAGATGAAGGCCCAGGTTTCCAAGTCGTAAATAATCAAGGACCAGAACTGCGTGAGCGGTGCGTTGGCTGGCATGGTAAATGAGTAGTTTTTTCCCGCTTTTAACTCATTGCCGTCCGCATCGGCCAGGGCAAACAGATATTGAGTAGCCGGCTGCGGTCCCACTTTTTGGGGATAGTAGGTGCCTATAAAATATCGATCCGCACGGCCATCGATATCTATCAAGTTCTCGTAGACATAACTGAAGCCACTGTTCTTGTCAGCAAATAAGCCGTTACTCCAGTGCTTGCCCTCCCACCAGGTTCGTGACGAATCTGCAGGATGCAATATCCGTTTTTGCATGTAGTAGTAGGCATCGATTACCGCCTGCCTCATCGCCTTCTTGGTCTTGTCGTCTGGGTTGTAGGGTTTTCCCTTCTCGATACCCAGGGTGGCCAACATTCCCATCATCACCTTGTCCTGCTCCTTCACATTCTCCAGGGTGAAAATAGCGTGTACATCCTCAAACCAACGCTCATCGTAGTGGGGAAGGGATGGGTATCGCATATCGGAAGGATCGATAAACTGGGTTTCTTTGGGATCGTCCAGATAATACATCTTTAGCGTCTTCGAATACCCATAGGCATCAGCAGTTGTTGCGGTCGCGCTTTTAATCGAACGGAAGGCGAAATAAACCCGATAACTGGGGCTTTTGACTTCGATATATCCGGACGGGATCTGCTTGTCATAACCGGGAGGGGTCAGCAGGATCTTTCCGCCTTTACCCTCATCAATGCCTGATGGTCCGACATCGGCGATCGATAGTTGCCAGTGGTCGACGATCTGGCCGTAAAGACTCGTCTTGTCCGTTGCTTTAGGAATTTCCACTACCACCGGCCCCTTGCTCAGATCGGTTTGTGACGACAGGTATGGTGTGACATCATTAGCGGTCAGCAACTCCGAATTTGGTCCGGCCGGCTCCGAGAAAGCCAGAACTGTATTATCTCCACCTCCGATGGCCTCAGTCGCATGGGTAAAACCATAAATGCCAATTGCCGGCATTGACCAGATCACAGCCTCGAAGGCACGCTGGTACTTCACTTGATAGTCTAAATCAGAGACTGAAACCTTTGACCCTGCCGGTGGCTTTCCACCAAGGGGATCTGTAGGTATCGATTGGGCATGAACTTGGCCCATGAGGAAAGTGACAGCCAATAAACTGCTCACTGTTAACGCTTTAATCATTGTGACTCTCCTTGTTAATTACATGTTGATGTAGTTGTGTTCAGCTAACGAGGCTGTAGAAAAACCAGTTTGAGACCAGCACTTTCCTTCACCCTTTCAAATTATTTAATTACTGACACTTTGCCGTGATATTTCCTGATAATCAACAATTTACCAGTGCATTTGTCGAATTCATCACCATCAGCCTGGTATTCTGTTTATTTAGGCCTATTAGAGTCTCTGCTAGGCTGCTAACTGCCCATAATTCGCCAGTTTCTCTATATTATGTACCATACAGAACAACTGCCACTGGCCCTGTACTTTATTTTTGCTGCGGAGACTAAACCGGTTAAGCTTTTTATTTGTACCTATATTCCCAAACACTGGCTCGACCACTGACATTCTGTGACTATAAATAAGCTTACCTTTATCACTATCAACCCGATGCTTCATCCAGTCTGTGTAGTTGGGTTTACGCTTATGTTCCACAATAAATGATACTTGCCGCCCTGAACCCTTGCGATGATCTGCTGAGCTTGGATTCTTCATACACTGATGCTTAAGGTCGCAGTTTCTGCACTGCATTAATCGACCTTCGAACATCGCTTTTGGATTGCCATACATATCTTCTCGTATGCCTCGAGAACTTATCGTTTCTCCTGCTGGGCACTGGCAGATCAAATTTACAGGGTCAAAACTAAACTCACTGGCAGGTATCACTTTCTTAGTGTGTTTTGAGTTTTTGGGTTTATTATCCTGATGACGCTTTCCGTACTTGGCTTTCTGATTCGCAAACTTAGGGTCTCTACTACGGAAGCGATTATCTGGCACGTAACCATTGATGCTATTTTCATGCAGGTATTTCATATTCTTTTCGTTGGCAAAGCCCGTATCTGCCGTGACAACTGTACCCGTGGCGTAGATGTTTTCTGAGATACCTAATCGCTTAAATTTTGCTTCGATACTTTCAAGTACGGGTGCAAGGGTGTGATGCTCTTGTCCTTCCCCAAACGCTTGGGCGTCCACCACTACTTGATGCTTTTTATCCACCGCAGCCACGCCGTTAAAACCTTGGATCGTACCCTTGCTGGTTGTCATCTTTCCGCTTTCGTTATCAGTAATATTACTTTTCACTTCCTTTGGTCTTTTGCCTTGGCCCATCCTTGGGCTTTGTGTCTTTAGGAAACGATCTATTTTCTCCGCTGCCTTATCAAGCGTTTCTATCGCTTGTTCTGTTCGTTTTATTCGTTCTTCGTTTTTAGATTCTTGCTTGTCGAGTCGCTCATGTTCTTTCAAATGATACTGAATTTGGCGTCGTAGTTTTTGATGCTTCTCGTTTAGTTCTTTGAATGTACCTGAATGCTCTTTGGCTGCATTCGACGACATCTTACAGCCATCTATAGCAAACAACTCATTACCCAATAAACCTTGCTCATGACAGATCAATAAGATTTGTTCGAATAGGGTTTCTATCTCGATTGAGTGACTACTGACAAAGCTTGCAAGCGTTGTGAAGTGGGGTACCGTGTCGCATGACAGCGCTTTGAAAATAATATTGGTCTCACAACACCACTGAATCTCTCGGCTTGAGGTAATGCCTTTTGAGTAAGCGAATAAGATGATCCCAAGTAAAATTGCGGGATCGTAAGCTTTTCGACCACCGTTATCATTCTTGTATTTAGGAGCAAATATCGATAGGTCTAACTTATTCTCAATCAGGTGATGAATTGCATATTCAAACGTACCTGGCTGAAGTTGGTCTCGATAATTGATGACAACCATCGAGCTTTGATTGTAGTTATAAGATTTGAAATTTGGCATCTGAAACATTCCATGTTGAATGCACAAATTTTAACAGATCTGGAGTTTTTCTACAGCCTCAACGCCAAGCACAACGGCGCAGCATATTTGGCGCTATTTTTTGCGGTTCTTTGCAAAAAAAGTGACAAATATGCGGAGTCCGTTGCTGCTTCTTGTGTACGCCCAGCATGGGCATGAACTAATGAGGTGGAAGTCCTCTATAGGAAGATCACCATCCTTTAGCGATTAATATCGTTATTAGATGCT
>JADGDV010000067.1 GCA_016744695.1 Hahellaceae bacterium | reverse complement strand
TGATTTTAAAACTGAGTTTCTAGGTCAGCAATTCAGAGTAATTAGAATTGGTACCAACAAGGATGTAAAACGGGCGGAAGCCTTGCTCAAAGAATGGGAGTCTAAAGCCGATGTGATTGGCTTAGGGCGCGTTCGTGATCACTACAGTGTAGGCACACGAAATTTTATTCAAAAAGCCACCCGTAGCTTAGAAAATAAAGTGAGTAAAGTACCGGTTACTACGGGTGCAACACTTCGGGGTATTTTGCATGAATGGGCTATTCGTCATGCGCAAATAGAGCAGGGTAACTTCTTCAATAACTCTCGCGTGCTATTCTTTAATGGTGTAGCTAACTACAAAGCGGCTGCCGTGTTGGGGGAGTATACCGATAACTTACAATTTGCAGATTCTGTTTTTCAGTTAGGTGTACCCAAGCTTATAACATCGCTCAACGCATTAGAGCTTTATGCGGCAGGCACCCATACATTAAATAAATGGTCGCCTCCCCATGTTTTATCGCCAACTGTCGTGCCTATTAAAGAGTGGAATCAGTTCATTGTAAAAAAAGCCGCGCAGAAAGCGGATGTTATCGTCGCTAGTTACGAAGAGATTGAAGGGTTTTCATTAGAGGAGCTAGGCGGTAAAACACTGCTTACTTCAACTATTTCAGAAGATCGCCTAGATAGCTTAAAGAAAAAAGGTGTTAATATGGTTGTGGATATTAGCCCACAACTGTTTGATGTGAGTGTAGGGATTAATGTCACGGAAGCAATGATTCTTGCTGCACTGAACAAAAAGCCGGGAGAGTTAACACAAGACGACTATCTTGAAATTTTGAGTACTTTAGATGCAGAGCCGCGTGTTTTATTCCCCGCAGGATACAAGCGACTTAACCGTTTTGCATTTGTGATTCACCCACTGTCACAGCAGTACCTTAGTAGAGCAAAGCCGCTTGATATTGTCTCTAAGTTTTCACCGCCTGCCGTTATGAATACAGTTGAAAAGGCGATGGCTTATGCGCCTCCTTTTATCTATTCCCATGTTTCAGGTATCAAATCACCGACCGGTGATGAAGCAGAAGGTTGGTTGATTACCGTGGGCGGCACCCCTAAAGAAATTATGGCGCATAGCCCTGAGTTCACTTATCGTCGTTTGTTAGCGTCGGCACGTATGGCTAAGCGTTTGGGTGCCCAAATTATGGGGCTTGGCGCGTTTACTAAAGTTGTAGGTGATGCGGGTGTTACGGTTGCGAAAAGAGCGCCACTTCCGATTACGACAGGTAATAGTTATAGCGCTTCAGGGGCGTTGTGGGCGGCTAGTGAAGCGACTAAGCGTTTAGGGCTTGTTGCTGTTGATAAAAAAGGCAAGGTCCAGGGTAAAGCAATGGTCGTCGGTGCTACCGGTGCTATTGGTTCTGTTTGTGCCCGGTTACTGGCAAAAGCGGTCATAGAAATACATCTAGTAGCGCCTGAGACTGCCAAATTGCTAGCATTAAAAGAGACTATCCTGAAGGAGACACCTGACGCTGTCATACATCTGGCTACGTCTGCAGACTCTGATAAGGGTCTACCCGATATGGATATGATCGTAACGGCAACCTCGGGTGCGGGTAAGAAAATTCTTGATATCATGAAGGTTAAGCCTGGTTGCGTGATTACCGATGTGGCAAGACCGCTGGATATTCCTGCCAGCGATGTGGCTAAGCGCCCTGATGTATTGGTTATTGAGTCTGGGGAGATTGAGCTACCTGGTGATGTGAAGATGAAGGATATTGGTCTTCCGCCTAATGTGGCCTTTGCTTGCCTCGCAGAAACCATTGTTCTGACATTGGAAGGGCAGTTTGAAAACTTTACAGTAGGCCGTAATATTGAATGGGAAAAGGTGAAAGAGATTTATACGCTTGGCCTTAAACATGGAATGAAGCTCGCTGCTATATCGGGGGTTAATGGTGTTTACTCTGATGAAGATATTAATAAAGTCAGAGAACTCGCCGTTAAGAAACGTGCTGAAATGAAAAGAATTGAAGAGACAAAAGTAGTGAAGTTGAAAGCGCGCCGCCCTCCTAAGAAGAAGGTGGTAAGTTAAGAAATAATAGTCTTATTTAGACTCTGTCGCGGTTTTAGTCGCGATAGGGTCTACCAATGCTGGCATCGCGCTTATCTATTGTATTTAAATATTATCGAGCACTTCTCAAAATTAGTTTTCACCTATATCTTGAGTGCGACGAAATTGATATTGTACGACTGTACACAAATGTGACGTACATGTGTGCTTTGTAGTTAAATATATAGAGAGAGAGTAAAAAATGCTGGCACTATTATTTTTTTTGATTACCTGTGGTAGTGCATTTGCGTTAGGGCTTGTGGGTATTTATCTTTATGTCAGTCTTGAGGTTTCGCTTATTTTGATTCCTTTTGCTCTCTTGTCTTGTATTGTTGTTATTTACCTTGTGATATTCAGTTATATTTTTGGAATTGCTTGGTTTGCTCGCTCTCATCGACCAGATCATATGCGAATTGAGATAAAAGAAACGCTTCGTTTAGTGTTTAATGAAATTTCTTTTTCAATGCTGCTTTACCTTATTTTAACCCCGCTATCGGCACTTCCCCGAATGAAGAACCCTTCTCGAAAAGCCATAGAAAACCATGAAGGTCTGCCTATATTGATGGTGCATGGTTTTTTTTGCAATGCGGCTTTTTGGATGCCTATGAGGCGCTTTTTACGTAAAAAAGGATTTGGTCAAACCTACAGTGTTACTCTCGACCCACCCTTGTTTGGCAATATAGAACAATTTACTCGGCGCTTAGCTAAAAGAGTCGATGAAATTTGTGAGCAAACAGGCTCGGAGAAAGTGGTTATTGTCGCGCATAGTATGGGGGGCTTGGTTGCTCGTAACTATATTCATAATATGTCAGGTGATAAGCGCATTGAGAAGCTAATAACCTTGGGAACCCCTCACCACGGTACGACCATTGCGGATACTGTGTTCTTTATGGGGCGACATTTACGACAAATGAGACGTTGGTCAAACACTTGGTTGAACGAACTCAATGAACATGAGCACAAGCCGGCACTGGTGCCGACGGTGTCTATTTTTAGTTATCATGACAGTATTGTTTCACCCCAGGAAAGCCCAATATTAAAACACGCACGCAATGTTCCATTAAGGGGAATTGGTCATCTGGAAATGCCTTTTTCAAAGGAGGTTCAAGACTTGGTGTATCAAGAGCTAATTCCGCTTTCTGATTGATATTTATCCTTTTTATAAAATGTTTTCGTACGTGTGATCGGATTCTAAAAACATTATTCAACTACTATAAACCCCCCGTAACTCGCTGCTCTATCTATGTCTTAAGCCTATCGCTGATTACTTTACCACTGGTTCCATCTTTACTAATAAATTATTTCAGGGTACACTCGTGCGCTGTAAAAATGATATTTCGTAATAATGAGTTGTAATTATGAGTATAGATACCTTAAGTTCAATGCAAAAAGTTAGTTGTTGGTTAGCACGAAATCTAACTAATAATGCTAGCTTTGAAGCCTATTTTGAGCCTGTTGTTCAGTTTTTTTTACCTCAGTGGCGCGCTGATCGTTTTCGTAGCACGATTATGGATGTACGCAGGGAATCAGCTGACATGTATTCGCTGGTTATTAAACCTAATAAGAGCTGGAAAGGGTTTAGTGCAGGGCAGTACCTTGAACTTATTGTAGAAAAAGAAGGGGCTTGGGTGAGTCGCTTTTTTAGTATTTCTAGTAGCCCAGCGTATTTTCAAAAAACCGGTTTGATTGAAATCAGTATACGTATTCAGGAGAAGGGACAAATAACCCCTTGGTTACCTCAAGCACTCAGTGCTGGCAGTGTAGTGAATATATCTGAGGCTCAGGGTAGTTTTGTGTTAAATGAGGTTTTAGAGCCGACCTTATTGATTGCCGGTGGTAGTGGCATTACCCCTTTTCGGTCAATACTTCAGCAAATTTCACTTAGGGGAACGGACGTTCAACACCCTGTTACTTTAATGTATTACGCCCGTAGCAATGAACATTTTATATTCCGTCAGGAGCTTGAAGTGTTTCAACAGCAAGTGCCAAACCTTGATATCCATTTTATTGATACTGATGACGTAGGTTTTTTCAGTGACGCCCATTTGTTAGGTTTCTGTCAGGATTTTTCTACCCGTGATATTTACATTTGTGGCCCAAGCCCAATGATATTGCACGCAAGAAAGGTACTCGAAGGGCAAACCGTAAATGATGACCAGATTAATTATGAATTTTTTGGTCCTGAACCTGTTTCTTTAGAGGTCTCTGATAAAGCGGTTAATGTACTGTTTCAGGATTCTGGAAAGCAAGTGAGTACCGAAAATGCAGAGCCAAAAACATTGTTGGCTTTAGCTGAAGAGGCGGCGTTAAAACCGGTTACAGGTTGTCGTATTGGTGTTTGCCATCAATGTATCTGTAAGAAGAAAAGTGGCGTGGTGTATAACAGTAAAACCAAAAAATATAGTGATACCGGTCAGGAAGAAATACAGCTATGCGTGAGTGTACCTGTAGCCGATGTGGTTTTAGCTCTGTAGTAACATTTAAGGATTCAATATCATTATGATCAGTAAAAATAAATTAGACGATTTTGCACAAGACTTAAACCATATCCGTGAAAAAACCATGGCTAAGGTCGGTCAAAAAGATGCGGACTATATTCGAAATGTTATTCGCGTCCAGCGTGCCAGTGAAATAGGTGGCCGTATTGCTTTGGTTCTGGGTTTCATTAGTCCTTTATGGTGGGTTGCCGGTGTTTTATTTTTGGCATTAGCTAAAATATTAGACAATATGGAAATTGGTCATAACGTGATGCATGGTCAATATGACTGGATGAATGACCCAAATATTAATGGTCGTAGTTATGAGTGGGATATAGCGGGAGATGCCGACTCTTGGCGTCGTTACCATAATCATGAACACCACACATACACCAACGTGATTGGTAAAGACCGAGATTTTGGCTATGGATTGCTACGCTTAAGTGATGATATGCCATGGAAGCCAAAGAACCGTTTGCAAGTGCCAGTATACATCGCCTTGAGTGCTTTTTTTGAATGGGGTATTGCTTATCATGAAGTCGCTGCAGAGCGAATTTTTATGGGTAAGCTCCGTGAACATAGCAGCCTGCCTATTAGCCGTGAAGCATTAAAAAAAGCTTTTTTTAGTAAAATTGGCCGTCAGGTATTTAAAGACTATATATTCTTCCCGCTACTTTGCTGGCCT
>JADGDV010000066.1 GCA_016744695.1 Hahellaceae bacterium | reverse complement strand
TAGTATTAATATGGTTAAGTAAGCAATTTGTTTACAGTACACGCACATATTAGCTAAGAAACATTACAGCTGCTTGACAATGCGGGTCGATTATTTGACTGATTGTTGCAATGTTGCTAATTTGCGTAAAGCAGGAGAAAGAAAATGAAGCAGAACGAGATAAAGCAAATGAGCACATCCGAAAAACTTCAAACGATGGAGTTTCTTTGGGATACCTTACGCTATGATAATGTAGAGTTAAACTCTCCAGCATGGCACGTAAATATTCTTTCGGAAAGATTAAAAAAAATCAAAAATGGTCAAGCCAAATTTATATCTCTGGATAAGCTTAAAAAACAGAGTCTAGCAATAGAAACGATACGCGTAGCACAGCTTACGCGAAATATTTTACCCTTACCGACGCTCAAACGAATAAATAATATCTAAAGAGCTGTTTATTCCGCTAGCGGCTTCCACAAATAAGTTTTGCTTCAGTCGGTATCTCATCGCCATTGTTTTTGCATCGTCGTATAAGCTCACCCCATACCGAAGATAAATATCAGGCGATATATATCCACTTAGCTCTAAGTTTGTACCCTCTTCATCACTTTGAGTTGCTACCTGAAAATCACTGACACCCACCTTGCTCGCCAGTTTCTCTGTGATTTCACTGCTACCGAATAATCCGGCTGAAATAACCATATTATTCAACAGGCTTGAGCTATTGGACCCGCCATCGGGTGATTGCCCCGTTAACAAGTAATGCA
The DNA here is from genome assembly GCA_016744695.1 of Hahellaceae bacterium. GTDB lineage: Bacteria > Pseudomonadota > Gammaproteobacteria > Pseudomonadales > Oleiphilaceae > Alkalimarinus. The sequence goes on along the minus strand of JADGDV010000066.1, from coordinate 4,703 downwards.
AAACATCTGACTCATTCATGCCCGGTTGAGAGTAGAACTCTACTTCGGGGTCAGAAGCCTGCCCAGTAACTTTTACGCCCACTATTATACTGTCCCCTGAAATATCTCTGTAAGCATCTAGCTGCAAATCTGGTTCATCTAACGGACCATTAAAAATGAAATTACCATTTTTCACCGTTAATCGCTGCCCCCAAATAGTATAAAACCCATCTTCGGTGCTAATTTGCCCTGTACCGGCAAAGGTACCATTTTCATTCTGGCTTAGTAGTAAGCGCCCAGTTAAGTAAGTATTAACGCCAAACCCACGAAAATATACATCATCCCCTAATACGATATTAATATTGGAATGATAACGCCATACGGTTTGAGACGAGGCGTCATCATCTAAGCCGATAATACGGGTATCCGGAGAGACAGACTTAGCGCCAACCGGTAATGTTTTTATTTCAATACGTGCTTTGGGCAGGGTTAATGTGCCGGTAACGGTTACAAGCTCCTCTTGAATATGCAGGTTCAGGTCTGGCTTAATGGTTAAATCAATGCCGCTTGCTGGCGTAATTTTAAACGCCTCTGACTTCAAAGAGGTTTTCAACTGCCACTGCTGCTGCCAATCTAACTCTCCATCTAAACTAGCCGCCCCCCCATTAGAGTTAAAGCTTCCTTTATAACTTAATACTTGATGATTAAATTGTGCAGCCACATTAATCTGCCGTAATGTCTCAGGAAAATAATCACTTTTTAACAAGCCTTCTGTGAGCGTAAAGTCACCATCAATAAAGGGCTTATCAAGACTCCCTGCAAAACGTAAGTCACTAGAAATAAAACCAGATAAGCCTTCAACAGACGGAATAATAGTTTGTAAAAATGACAAGTTCAAACCAGAAACATTAATATTGCCTGAAAGGCCGCGCTTCCCCCCTATATCTTCTAGCTGAAAATGGCTTTTAGCATCACCTAATTGTGAGGAATTTAGGCGGGTATCCAATGTAAGCTGATCGTTATGTAAAGCCAGTGTTGCCGACAATTCTTTCAGTGTCATATTTAAAAAAGAGTCAACACCGCCAGACTCTTTGAGAGCGAGAGATAAATCTGTTTCGGTCAAGTTAAACATAACATCTGCATTAATGGTTTCCCCGGGCTTTTGGCTCACATTGGCTGAGGCATTAAATAAGCCCTTAAGCGTTAGTACATCAGTCTTTAGGTAAGCCAAGCGTTGCAAAGGGATATTGATTGCGTCAACTGACAAGGTATAGCCGGCTTCAGGCTGCCATAATGCCATCTCGCGGTTACATATTTTGCCCTCGTGAGTCGTTAAACAAAAAGGCTCTAACTGAACACTTAGGGTTTCTGGATTTACACTAAATGCAATATTTTTCTTATTAATCCACCCTAAACGAGGGTCAGATAAATGGTCAGAAAACCAGCTAAGATGGCCACACTCGCCCTCAATTGAAGCAAGATATGTGAGTTCACATTTCACCTTAGCAACACCGTAATTTTGTAGAATGATGTCACCCTGTAACTCTGATTTATTTGTGTCTCCGGCTAGTTGCCACTTTATTGTTTCAAAGGTGAGCTCGCCTAAATCAAGCTCTTGCAGCATCAAACTGACAGAACTAAGCTGCTTGGCAGACTGTTTTATATCGACTATTAACGATCCATTGCCCAACGTATATTTTTCATAAGAAACATGCTCTGCTTTTAATTCACCCTGAACATTCATCGCCGTTACCGCGCCACTTAGTGACAGATCTCCGTTGAACGCGCCACTCAAACCCGGCAACCAAAGCTCTGGCTCGGGCAATAGCGCGGTTAATTTAAGGGCTTGGTGGCCATCTTGCTGAGCGGATAATTCACCCTCTAAAAAAACCTGGTTTTCACCTGATTTAAGTACTAACTCTTCTACATTAATACGCTGTGAAGACAGATTAAAACGACCGTTTGCTGACACGGGCTTATTATTTAACAGCCCATCTAGTGTATTTATAATAAGATCAAGCTCTGGTTTTTCCCCTCCCGCCTTACCGCTTATTTTTAACTCACTATTTATCAGCGCTGAGTATGGCAAAGTATGCAGTGCGACCCCGTCTACCTTTAACGCTAGATCAAAAGGTATGACAGGGCTATTGTCTACCTTCCCTTGCAAGAATATTTGACCATTATCTGAGCCTATTTCAGCGTTTTTAATTATCAGGCTATTTTCAATAAACTGTGCATCTAGCAATAAAGACAAGTCGCTCCAATAAGGTGTTTTAATATCGCTTTTAAGGTCAATAGACATCGTACTAAGGCTGGTATTAATAGATAATGCGTTAACGTCAATCACAACCGACTCACCCATTGAGGCAGGTTCGTCCATTGAAACTGGTAGCAGCAAAGCAGTAGGCGATTCCAGTTTAATATTTAGTGGTAAATTTGCCTTATCAAAAGAAATAAATGCAGATAAAGCAATAGCTTCGGCAGCTTTTTGCTGAAAATCAGCCAGATTCAGATCAGCGTCCACCTCAAAACTCAGGCGTTCTCCTTTAAGTTTAAAAGCGAGAGATACGTTTGGATTCAAGTAGTTGGCATCACCACTCAATTGGCTTTTCCAGGGTAAAGAAAAATCTAACACCCCAGCACCGTTGAATGCTATATCCTGATAACCAGCGACAATATGTTCAATGCTCAGAGTGTGATCAATCCACTGTACAGTCAGTTGAGTGTTTGTTATTTTTTGTGAACTTTCACCGATTTTAAGCGCTATATTATCAATTTTTGCAGAAGATACTACAATCCCTATAGGCATTTCAATTTCAGGTAAGGTGCTCTTTTCTTGTTCATTGTCCTCCGTTTCATCTGCAGTAAGAGGTACGGTGATATCTAGCTTTTTTGCTGTCAAATTATCAAAGCAAAGAGATGCGTCAAACAAACAATGTGGCTCCCAGTTTACACTCAGTGCCGTAACATAAACATCAACTGACTCATTTTTCCACCTAACGTGGTCTGCAGTTAACTGTCCAAACAAATAACCATCAACATTATCTAAGCTTAGCTCTTCCAGATGTTCATTGGCTAACGAAGCGATTAGGTGTGTGCCTTCTTTAGTAGAAAGCAGCCAAGTCAATGCAATAACCACGACCAATAAAGGAGCCATTAACAAAATTTTAAATAAACGTGGCATGATTCTAAGTAAACGTAACATTTTACAGAGGACTCCCCATTGAAACATGCAACCTAACGGGGGTTTCTGCGTCATTGTCCAGTGGGTGAGCCAGATCTACTCTTACTTCACCGATAAGAGATATCCACCGAGCACCTAGCCCAACACTGCTTGAAAAGGGCTCATCAAGGTCGTTATACGCCCGCCCGGTATCTGCAAATACAGCGGCTCGCCACCGGTCTGTCACTCGACCACTCAGCTCCAGACTTAACACGTTCAAATATCGCCCCCCTACTAGTTCACCCTCATCATCTCGTGTGGCTACTGCGTTATACTCATACCCTCGAATGGTTTGATCGCCACCAGTATAAAACCTTCGTGAGACGGGTACATCTAATATACTGCTGGTATCAATGGCACCAAAATTTGCTCTACTCAGTAGCCTAAACGAGCTGTCACCCAACGAGGTTAACCAACGAGCCCCAATTTGGCCCTTAAAAAAATTGGTATCAGACCCTAGTGCTGTTGCGCTTCCCTCAAAGGCTAGATAAAACCGGTAACCCCATGAAGGGTCCCCCCCTTTTTCCAGATCTGTTTTCATCCAATCGATACCCGGCACCATATAGAAAACTTCACGCCACTCATCGCTGTCTTCTCCACTGCCTTGCCGGTAGCGCTCATAGTCAACACTAACACCATAGCGATGTTGCCAGTTATCTTCTTTAAGGTTCAAGCGAAAAACCCCTACATCGGCCAAACTGGACTCTGTTGTTTCTATTTTTTGATGTGTGAAGCCTGAGTTAAATAATAAAAAATGATTCAATGGCTCTGATAAAGGAATACGATACGTGCCTTTTACTTCCTGAAGAGGCTTTGATACCTCTAGCTTAGAACGCCAGGCGTGCCCTACCTCACCAATGATGGGCATATCCCAATTAAGCCTGACCCTTGGGCCGTTATCGGTATCGAAACCAAAACCCACTTCAAATTGATGCTGACTGTTATCTTCCATATTTACTTGAAAATCAACTTGACGCTTAGTGCCATTAAGTACATGCGTTGGAGTAACAGTCACTTGTGAAAAGTACCCTGTTTCGTTGAGATCTCGACGAAATTCAGCCAGTAACTCACTGTTATAGTCCTCTCCTACATTAAATGGCACCATTTTAGATAAAAACACATCAGACAACTGCCCTCCGGTGAATGTTACTTCACCAAACTGGTAGCGCTCTCCACTTTCTAATATCAGTTTAATATCGGCCCGGTTAATTCTTACATCGACCACCAACTCACTGGACAAATACTTTGCATCAAAAAAACCTAAAGACCTTGCTCGCTGCATTAACTGTTTCTTTAGCGCATCGTAATCTGAGTGGTCAAGTACTGCTCCTGTAATAAGCTGACTTTCACTAATCAATGAGGTAAAAACAGTGAGTTCACTCGCAGGCCCGATAATATCAACAAACGGTTTTCGCAATAAAACCGGTGGCCCGGCGTTTAGGGTAATAAGCAAGTTTTTAGATTGGATATCGAAAGACCATTCAGCATGATAATAACCCAC
>JADGDV010000065.1 GCA_016744695.1 Hahellaceae bacterium | reverse complement strand
CCTTCAGCCTCTAACCGTGTGACTTGACGACCGCCATTAGAAATCACGATAGACTCATGACCTGCTTGGGCAAGTTCACGCGCAAATTCGACAGTGCCTCGTTCCACACCACCTGCATTTAATTCAGGTAAAACCTGAATTACTTTTAGCTTTCGCTCAATCATTTTGATCCTTATACCGCAACTGTCCCAACAACCAAACAGCCGTCCGCTCAGCTTCCCATAAAACAGAAGGCTGACAAATCATATCAATATTCGGCCACTGCGATAGCAACTTTTTTTTCAGAAGATGCTGCACACCCTTAACCACTCGGGTTTCTTTCTTTGGCTTAAGCTCAAAGATGAAGGTATTCGCTCCTGACGTAATAGCTTCATAAACCATAGACACACTATCAGGCGTAACCCAGATACATTCAGAGCTTGCCATTTGCATAGGCAACCATGAGCGATCCGTGTTTTGATGTTCAACGATTTTTAATTTTGATATTTTTTTTTCTTTGAGTAATGTTAAAAATGAATCTGGCGTTCTACGAGAATTGCCCAAAACCCATTCATCAACGTCATTCGAACTAGCTACTATTAATTCAAGTTGCTGGAGAATACTCTCATCGTCCCAGGTGTAATGCTTAGACTCTCCACCAATTAAAATCAAACCTCGATGGTTTAATTTTACATTCTCAGCACTTATAGATCGAGGTACTACATTGTTTAGCACCCCAACAGTCACTAAAATATTATCTTTAACGGCGGGGCTATCATGTTCTGGAATAATCGCTGCATCAAATAAACTTAATGGTAAAGACGGCCTCATCAAAACAAGCGAAAAACAATCATAGCTACGCTTAGTTGCCACTAAATATTTGTGTGTTCTTCGACCAGCACCTACGACTAGATCAGGAGAGCGTTCCCCCTCATAAGAAAATCGTTTTAACAGAGCATCAAACCAGCTGATTCTCTTATTCGCAATAGAAAACCAACGAGCCTCAATCTTCGCATGAGCAGATAAGCGAGCCTCAAGCCCCATTAACTGATTTAAGTGCCCAGGTTTATCGTCTGTGAAAAACCAAACTACAATAGGCTTTTCTGCACTCAATTTATTCAACAATCTTTAACCATTTGGAGTTGTACTCTTCCTCATAATGATAAGCCATCGACTCAAAAAACCACGGAACACGAAGTCACTAAATAGTTGAGGCTAGCTTACCATTAATAGATGCCCCTAAAAACCAGATTTATTGATAATTATTATAGAATAGCAGCCTAATTCTGAACAACAAACTCATTCCACTTTGAGCTTACATAAGCCCTCTCTGAAGTAAAAGCATTTGGTTCCACTCGACTATTAAGCTTTTGTAAGGCTCTTTTGTGGATGACAGATCTCATAGACTTATAATTTTCTGTGAGTTGCTCTGACACCTCGACATCAAGCAAACCACACTCTCCCATCACTTCCAAGATTCGTACATTATCGGACCAATGCAACATATCAGGAAATTGATGAGACCAGCCCAGCACAGCAAACTGACAAAGAAACTCAATATCAACTATTCCACCTATATCATGCTTCACGTGAAAAACGCTAGGAAGCTCTCCTTCAGGTGTTTTTGTTCCTAGTGAATCTCGCATTTTCTCCCTCATATCAACAACATCATGACGAAGTTTAGCTAAATCTCTGTGTTCACTAAGAATATCACAACGGATTTTATCAAATGCTCTACCTACTGAAGCACTTCCTGCAACGAACCTTGCCCTGGTTAGCGCCTGGTGCTCCCACGTCCATGCTTCTTTTCTTTGATACTCTTCAAAGGCTTTAAGAGAACAAACCAATAACCCTGACTTGCCTGATGGCCTTAAGCGCATATCCACTTCATAAATTTGGCCTCCAGCGGTTTGCGCTGACATAATATGAATAACCCGTTGGCCAAGTCGCGTAAAAAATACCCCAGTATCTATTGACCGCTCACCTGTGGTCGGCTTATTTGAATCACCATCATGGATAAAAACAAGATCTAGATCAGAAGTATAACCTAGCTCTAACCCCCCCATTTTTCCGTAGGCAATGATGCCAAAATCAAGTTCACAAGACTCTCCGTTTACACGTAAAGGATAGCCGTGTTTATCTGTTAAATTGCGCCATGCGATATCAATCACTTGCTCCAACTCAGCCTCAGCAATCCATGTTAAGTAATCACTTACTTTCATTAAAGGCAAGGTTCCACGTAACTCCGATGCTGCAACTCTAAGAACATGCGCTTTCTTAAAGTGCCTAAGAGTTTCCATCTGCTCCTCAAGGTCATCTTCTGGCACTCGCAGTAAATGCTGCCTTAACTCGTCTCGGAGTGCTTCTTTATTAGGAGGGCTAAATAAACTTTCTGAATTCAACAGCTCATCTAGCAACAACGGTGTAGAGCTTAGCTGCTCGGCAATCCATGGACTAACTGAACAAAGCCACACGAGCTGTTCGAGCGCATTAGGGTTTTCATAAAGAAGAACTATATAAGCAGTACGACGCAGTACTGCTTCAACCAATTGAAGAACACGCTGTAAAGTAAGTGAGCTATTTTCCTTTCTAGCTACTTCTTCCAGCAATAGAGGCATAAATTTATCTAATCGTACTCGCCCCTGTGACTGCATAATCTGAACTGTTCTTAGGTTCCTAAGCTTAAAAAGCAATTCATAGCTTACTGCTGGAGATTCAAATTTTTTCTCACTTAAATACTCTTCCGCCTCTTCAGCAGTCAACTCTCCAAGCCACAAAGCTAACCACTCACTCCCACTTTCTACCTTAGATTCACTCTCACAGTCATTCTCATCATCAGCAATAATTTGAGAGAAATGGCGACTTACATTACTTCGGTGGGTCGCAAGTGCATCACTCATTCTTTGCCAATCATTAAACTGCATAGATAAAGCAACACGTAACCTACTTAAATCATCCTCAGGAAGCATCTGTGTTTGCTGATCCTTCATTCCTTGAATAGCATGCTCTACATTTCGCAAGAAGATGTATGCCTCACTTAATTCATCGACGGCATCTTGGGGTAGCAAATCACTTTCACTTAAAACTTCTAGAACAACGGCTAATTCAGGGGTTTGCAAACGAATATCTCTACCACCACGAATTAACTGAAAGGCTTGTACTATAAACTCCACTTCACGAATACCACCAGAGCCTAACTTAATATTAGCCTCCATGCCTTTACGACGGACTTCTCTTTCTATCATGCCCTTCATGTCTCTTAGGGACTGAAAGGCAGAGTAATCTATATAGCGTCGATAAATAAATGGCTTAAGGTAACCCATCAAAACATCACCTTGCTGCTGAGGCCCAGCAACAACACGTGCTTTTATCATGGCATAGCGCTCCCATTCTCTTCCCTGGTCCTGGTAATACTCCTCCATTGCATTAAAACTCAAAGCCAAAGCACCGCTTTGACCATAGGGACGTAACCTCATGTCAGTGCGAAAGACAAATCCATCTGAAGTATGCTTATCAAGAGCATTTACTAAACGCTGTCCTAAACGGACAAAAAAAGCCTGATTTTCAAGTGTACGTTTCTCACCCTTAGTTTCTCCGTTTTCAGGATAAGCGAAAATCAAATCAATATCTGACGACACATTCAACTCATAAGCACCGAGCTTACCCATTCCGATCACAACCATTCGTTGTGGTAAGCCAGAATCTTTTCCGTAGGGTGTGCCCCATTTTTGACAACAGTCTTCATAAAGCCAATTTAGGGCCTGATCAATACAAGCACCAGCAAGCAACGTCATATCTCGTGTTGTTTCCTGCATACTTGAAATATTTAATAAATCTCTCCAGACAATTCGGCACATTTCTCTTCGTCGGAAATCCCTTAGGATTTTCAGTAAGTTTTCTTCAGTCTGTGCCGACTTAATTTTCTCAGTTAAATATTTTGATAAAGCCGTATCATCATAAGAGGTACAAATATCTCCACTTTCTAGAAGGTCGATAAGCATTACAGGGTGTTTTGTTGTTGCCTCGGCAACAAAATCACTTAAACACCAAATAGACAGGATGTTTTTTAATTGCTGCTCTTCAATAGCCTTTATCACCAGCCCTTGTTTAATTAATTGCTCATCTAAACATAGCAACCGTTCTTCTAACATGTGCTGAAAACAAGGGTCTTTTTTAGAAATTTCACGCCGAAGTTGCTCTATCACTTATATTACTCCTGTCATTTAGCCATATAGCTAAAATAAATCTATATTTACTCTATGATAATATTCTAAGATTAACACTAGAGTTAGCTTTTAAGATTGATATATATCGGAAATAATGAATCCATATAAAGAGAAAACCAATCGCTTACAGCGTAGAGCCATTTATCAGACCGACTGGCAACTAAAAAATCGTATTCAACGACTTTTTTTAATTTTACTTGGTCTATTACTTTTACATATTGGTGCAATGCTGGTTTTGGAAGGAATGACCTTTCAGCAAGCCTTCTGGCTCACCTTAACCACAATAACAACTGTTGGTTATGGAGACTTGTCCGCAGCCACTCCTGCTGGGCAAATCGCAACCATTGCCTTGATGTATATAACAGGAATCACACTCGTCACCTTGATAATTAGTGACTACATTGACTATCGGTTCTATCGTAGAGAGCGAATCAGAACCGGACGCTGGAGATGGAACATGACTAACCAAGTTCTTCTTATTAATTCACCAAAACATGGCGGTACTCAATACTATATTCGCCTTATTCAACAATTAAGAGCAAATGACGATTATAAATCCACACCAATACAGATACTCACCACGGAATTCCCAAACGGCCTACCGAGTGAACTAGTAGAACTTGGTGTGACGCACTTTCACGGCTCCGGGACGAGTCCGCAGGATCTATCTGCTGTAAGCGTTCAAAATGCCAGCCATATAATAATACTTGCAAAGGATGCCAACGATACATCATCCGATAGCAATACTTTTGACACACTACACCGCTTAATGGAGCTTAACCTTTCTAAGCGATGCCTAGTGGAGTGTGTTGATGACATTAATAGAGAACGCCTAAGTAAACTAGGTGCGCAGTCTATACTTCGGCCTGTACGAAGCTACCCTGAAATTATTATTAGGGCTCTAATCGCCCCTGGCACAGAAAAGGTACTAGAAGATTTGTTTACTCATGAGAATGACCATCCCCACAGGTATGAAGTACCAACTTTTGAAATGACTTGGTCTGATATTGTTTGCGCATTAATTCAGGAAAATTTGGGGACAGCCATGGCATACATTGAGAATACAGGGGAAGTTATTTGCAACCCTGATTCAACTGAAGTTATTCATTCTATTGCACTAATAGTACTTATAAAAACTGAATCAGCTCCTTCAGAGCAAGAAATATCCTCTGCTCTAACAAGGCATGTAGAGCGTAAGAAGGCATGGGATAAAATGAAAAACAAAGAGCCTGCCACACATTTATAAGGCACAACAACAACAACACTAAAGTAGTGCCTCTATTATTAATACACCTTCAACAGATCATATCACACCCTGGTATTTTTCAGCGCTCACGGCCGACCTAGGCCTTCCACCACAACACATTGATTGTGCAAATCACTTTCCTCCAG
>JADGDV010000064.1 GCA_016744695.1 Hahellaceae bacterium | reverse complement strand
ATGACCTACGGAAACCCTTCGCTAAAGAACGTACTTAAAGCGCTTCAAGACGAAGGTTACGAAAATATACTCATGTTGCCGCTATTCCCTCAATACTCAGCAACCACCACTGCAGCATCATGGGATGCATTAATGCGTGCAACCAGTAAGATGCGCAACATACCTCAAATTCGTTTTATTAAGCGTTACCACACGCATCCTCTTTACATAGAGGCATTGGCAACAAGCGTGCGCCAGCACTGGGAAAAAACAGGTCGGCAAGCGAAGTTATTTTTCTCTTTTCATGGCTTACCCAAAGCCTATGTAGAAAAAGGTGACCCGTATGCTGATGAGTGCGTAGAAACGGTCGAACATGTAACAAAAGCATTAAACCTTTCAGACGATCAATGGTGTTTATGCTACCAGTCGAGAGTGGGTGTTGCTGAATGGCTACAGCCTTATACCGATGAAAGAATGAAAGAACTCGGTGAGACAAAACTAAAAGGGCTTGATGTAATCTGCCCTGGGTTTTCGGCTGACTGCCTTGAAACGGTTGAAGAGATAGACGAGGAGAATCGAGACTATTTTGAAGGAGCAGGCGGCAGTGATTTTCATTATATCCCTGCACTCAATGACCAGGATATTCATATTGATTTAATAGAAGCTTTGGTTAAAGAGCATTTGTAGTCACTTAAACTAAAAAATGAGCACATTAACGATAACGCACCCTCTTATACTCAGTTGGGCTCATACCGACCACTTTTTTAAATAAGCGGGAGAAATAGTAGGCGTCATCATAACCCAGCTCTCTTGCTATCTGGTTCACGTGCTGGGTCGATACATCCAAGAGATAGCAGGCATGTTCCATTTTTAAATGAATAAAATGCTGAATGGGTGAGCGCCCTGTAAGCTCCTTATACTTTTTAGAAAAGTAATATTTTGATAAGTTTACCTTAGCCGCTAATAAGTCCAAATCTATCTGTCCATGCAGGTTATGTTGCATAAGACCATGAACCTCATCTAAATTAAGTGACTTACTCTCACCGGCCTTTGCCTTTGGAATCTGAATCGCAATATAAGTCAATAATTGCTTAAGGTGGTTGGCAATATGGATATACACTTTTTGACCAAAACCCGATGCACTCACAGCCAGTAATGACTCAAACCCAGACACCAAACGGGGCAATACACCCAAGCGAATAATGGGCGTTTCAAAGCTATAATTCAGATTATCCAGGTAGGCTTGACTCAGCTCTCCATCGAAGTGAATCCAAAAGATTGTCCATGGGTTATTTTTATTTGCCGAGTAGGAATGAAGACTGTCTTTTGGCAATAACACTAAACACCCTTTGCTCACCTTATGATGCCGCCCCTCAACAACCAGATCAGCCTCTCCATCAAGGCAGTAAATGAGTAGATGATCATCATGATGCTCGTCACGCACCATATTATGGCCTTTCGCCTTGGGGTAATAGCCAAATCTTAAGGGATAAAGGTCTTTGCAAAGCACGTTTTCTGTGAACAGTGCCACAATAAAATCAGGTACAAAAAAACGAGTTCCTTCAGGTGGCAGTGGCCAATCTGAGGTTAATAACATTACACCCACCTGTTTTTTTTAAAGTTTCTTTAGCGTTGTACAATTTAGTACATTATTTAAAAAGAACAATATAGTCCATCAATGCAGCAATTTAGTCAATCGAGAATCCACTCACTTTCAGTTTACAATCACTTCATCGCTGCTAATCAGGGTTCGATCGAGAAATCGAGTTATTCAGTGTATTGGTTTAAATAATGAACCACACTACCTGAATGTAATTGCACAAAGGCATCCAAATAAAAATAACAGCCGATGTGAAGTAACACGTAAAGAAAAATAAGAATAAACAAATAAAAATAATAACGATGTGGAAGGGTTGAGTCGTTACTGATTAGCAGTTTTGTTCTTTCTTTTGTGGTTCGACACGTTCTTATGTCGACACCCTCAAATTAACCGGTGTATTTTAAATTACGCTGACCTCTGATAATCTCAATCTATACTGATAAACAGCGCATTTTTTGACCTAAAGGAAAAATCATGCACAGCACACTACCGTTATATATAGATGGCGAATTCAGCCAAAGTAAGTCCAAACGCAAAATTCCTGTCACTAATCCTGCCACTCAATTGATATTGACAGAAACGCCCTGCGCCACCGAAGAAGAAATAAATAAAGCGGTTGCCAGCGCCAAAACAGCGTTTCAAAGCTGGAAAGAAACCCCCTCCCCTGAACGTGCTCGCTTAATGCTCAGGTATCAGCAACTGTTGAAAGATAATCATGATGACATTGCTGAAATACTAAGCCAAGAAACGGGCAAGATATTTGCCGATGCAAAAGGCGACGTCTGGCGAGGTATAGAAGTCGTAGAGCAGGCTTGTAACATATCATCTATGATGATGGGAGAAACCGCTGAAAACGTTGCTCGAGACATAGATACTTACAGCTATGTTCAACCGCTCGGCGTTTGCGCAGGCATTACCCCCTTTAACTTCCCTGCAATGATCCCTTTATGGATGTTCCCTCTGGCCATCGCCTGCGGTAACACCTTTATTCTTAAGCCTTCAGAACAAGACCCAATGACCCCTATGCGTCTTGCTGAGCTGTTTGATGAAGCAGGGTTTCCAAAAGGTTTGCTGCAAGTTGTTCATGGCGACAAAGAACAGGTTGACCAAATACTGAACCACCCTGATATTAAAGCCATTTCATTTGTAGGCTCATCGCCTGTAGGTCAGCATGTTTACCGTACAGGCACTCATAATTTGAAACGCGTTCAATGCATGACAGGTGCTAAGAACCATATGGTTATTATGCCCGATGCGAACAAGCAGCAGGTTATTAACAATCTAGTTGGTGCTTCCGTCGGTGCAGCTGGCCAGCGTTGCATGGCGATTAGTGTTGCTGTTTTTGTTGGTGAGAGCAAAGCCTGGATTCCAGAAATAAAAGAAGCGATTGCGCAAGTAAAACCCGGTTTATGGAACGAGGAAGATGCTGGTTTTGGGCCCTTGATTAACCCTCAATCTAAAAAACGTGTTCTTAGCTTAATTGAACATGGCAAAAAGGAAGGCGCTCATTGTGAGCTTGACGGTTCTTCGTTTACACACTCGGAGTTTCCTGAGGGAAACTGGGTTGGGCCGACCTTGTTTTCTGGCATTACAACCGACATGACGCTCTACAAAGAAGAGATATTTGGCCCTGTTTTACTAACAATGGAATCTGAGTCACTAGAACAAGCCGTTGACCTTATCAATCAAAACCCATCCGGTAACGGAACCTCTCTTTTTACAAACTCAGGAGGCGCAGCGCGCCACTTCCAACACAACATCGAAGTTGGGCAGGTTGGCATTAACGTTCCTATCCCCGTGCCTCTTCCATTCTTTTCATTCACAGGCTGGAAGAACTCCTTTCATGGTGATCAGCATGCCTATGGGAAGCAAGGCGTACGTTTCTATACAGAAACTAAAACTATAACCTCCCGCTGGTTTGATGAAGATACGCTTCACGGGCCCAACATGACGATCACCTTGAAGTAAACAAGCGGGTGAAGTAAACAATAATTTGAGTTAAAGAATATGGATTTTAAGCTTAGCGAAGAACAACAAGCCTACCAACAATCAGCTAAAGCGTTTGCAGCCAAAGAGCTAAGCCCGAACGCGGCCAAATGGGATGAAGAGTCACTCTTTCCCATTGAAGTAATCAAGCGTGCGGGGGAAATGGGTTTTTGTAGCATGTACACGCCCGAAGAGCATGGAGGTATGGGGTTAGGCCGCTTAGATGCCAGCTTAATTCTGGAAGAACTAGCAAAAGGCTGCACATCAACCACGGCCTATATCACTATTCATAATATGGCCACCTGGATGATTGCCAGTTTCGGTAGTCAGGAGCTGATTCAAGAGTGGTGTCCTAAATTAGTTTCAGCGGAGCTTCTAGCCTCTTATTGCTTAACTGAACCTAGCGCAGGTTCCGATGCAGCCTCATTAAAAACAACAGCGAAACGAGATGGCGATGCGTATATCATCAATGGCAGTAAGATGTTTATCTCCGGTGCAGGGGCAACAGATGTACTCGTGGTAATGGCTAGAACGGGAGGCGCTGGCGCTAAGGGTATTTCAAGTTTTGTGGTACCCGCTAACCTTGAAGGCATTAGTTACGGAAGAAAAGAACAAAAAATGGGTTGGAACAGTCAACCCACCCGCGCAATCACCTTTGAAGATGTAAAGATTCCTGCAAAATATTTAATTGGAAAAGAGGGAGAAGGTTTCAAAATTGCAATGAAGGGGCTTGATGGTGGGCGTATCAATATTGCGACCTGCTCACTAGGCACAGCTCAAGCCGCTCTCGAACAGGCTCAGCAATACCTTCATGATCGACAACAATTTGGCCGCCCACTGGCTGACTTTCAAGCCTTACAATTTAAGTTAGCAGACATGGCTACAGAACTTGTTGCAGCCAGACAAATGGTTCACCTTGCGGCATGGAAACTTGATCAGAAAGACCCTGAAGCTGGCGTTTACAGCGCCATGGCTAAACGCTTTGCAACCGATGCAGGGTTCACTATTTGCAACGAAGCCCTGCAAATACACGGAGGCTATGGCTACATTCGCGAATACCCCTTAGAACGCCACGTAAGAGATAGCCGAGTACACCAAATATTGGAAGGTACTAATGAAATCATGCGCGTCATTATTGCCCGCAGGCTATTGCTGGAAGGCGCAATGGACGTTATAAAATAAGAAAAAGAAATACAAAGAATAAATAGACGGTAAATAGAAAAACAGGAACATGTAGATATGAATGACATAACACTTAACACCGCCAAATTACTATGTGAAGTTATTGAGCACACAGCGCTGATTACCATTAACAATCCACCGGCTAACACGTGGAATGCAGAGAGTCTTAATGCTTTAAAGTCACTCATACAAAACTTAAATAAAGATGACAACATTTATAGTTTAGTCATCACAGGGCAAGGCGAGAAGTTCTTCTCTGCAGGGGCAGATTTAAACCTGTTTGCCGATGGAGACAAGAACGTAGCCCATGACATGGCCCAAGTATTTGGTGAAGCCTTTGAGACCTTAAGTCAGTTCAGAGGGGTATCCATTGCAGCTATTAATGGTTTTGCTATGGGGGGCGGTCTTGAATGCGCCCTTGCATGTGACATTCGGATTGCAGAAACACAGGCAAAAATGGCACTACCAGAAGCCACAGTTGGTTTACTACCCTGTGCCGGCGGCACTCAGAATCTACCTTGGTTAGTAGGCGAAGGCTGGGCAAAACGAATGATCCTTTGTGGTGAGCGTGTTGATGCCGATAAAGCACTTTCTATAGGGCTTGTAGAAGAAGTTGTTACCACCGGAAATGCATTACAGGCCGCGCTTGATTTAGCCAATAAAGTAGCGAAGCAAAGCCCATCATCAGTAACCGCCTGCAAAACGCTAATTCAAGCGGGAAGAAGTAACCCTATGCAGCAAGCACTACCCGCTGAGCGTGATTATTTTGTTAATCTTTTTGACACAGAAGATCAGAGCGAAGGTGTGAATGCCTTTTTAGAAAAGCGTAAACCGCTTTGGAAGAACAAATGACCCTGTTATCCCCCGTTATTTTTGAAGAGCAAGAGGCACTTGATGGTTATGC
>JADGDV010000037.1 GCA_016744695.1 Hahellaceae bacterium | reverse complement strand
AGCATATTGTGCCACAAGGTTTTGCCATCGTTCGCGTTGCTCTTGCAGGCTGCTTTTAAGTTCGTTGTACTGCTGCATAGCCTCTGACTTATCATACGCCTTTATCAAGTCATTCTTCTTTGTTTCAAGCCAGACCTTTCGTGCTTCATAAGCCTTATTGATGCCATCAACTAAACAATCGAATTCAGCTTGAAGTCGAGCGATGATTTCATCGGCATTAGGAAGTTTCATCAGGTTTTCAGTCGCTATCTTAAGTGCCATTTCTGCTTTCGCTTTTTCAATGCGGTTTTGACCACAACGTCGTAAATCGCTAGCGAGCCCAAGCTTCTCTAGCCCCCAAATTAACCATTTAGTCGGGTCAAACTGCCACCATTGAATACCATTACGATAATCCATTTGAAAGCAGTGATGGTAATTATGGTAGCCCTCACCAAAGGTAAAATAAGCCAGTACCGCGTTATCTTTAGCGGTGTTTATATCGGTATAGGGTTGGCTGCCCCATAGGTGAGCCAGTGAATTGATAAAAAAGGTTACGTGCTGTGAAAGTACCAGGCGTAAAACACCCACCATAAGCAGTGTTCCCCAAACGTCTCCATGCCAAAAACCAATAGCTAAAGGAATACCTACGTTAGTAATAATGGTTAATAGAAGGTAGTTTCTGTGTTGCCACATAACTACAGGGTCTTTTTGAAGGTCACGTACATTAGAGTAATCTTCATAGCGCTCCCGCTGATAGTCCCTTAGCATCCAGCCTATATGAGAGTACCAAAAGCCTTTTTTAGCCGAGTAAGGGTCTTTGTCGTTGTTATCCACAAACTTATGGTGAACGCGATGATCTGATGACCAGTGTAAGGCACTATTTTGAAGAGCAAAGGCACCACCAATGGCATAAATAACCCGTATAACAATATTGGTCTTATACGTAGGGTGAGACCAAAGACGGTGGTAACCCGCCGTAATAGACATACCGCAGTAACCCATGCATAGAATAGTTGCCAGCACCTGATAACCATCAAAACCATGGACTATTCCGTACCAAGGCACGCCAATTAATGCGATTAAACCTGTGATTGAAAAAAGCAGGGTATTAACCCATAGGATTTTTGGTTTGTTCATAAAGCATTCCGATAAGCTATCTGTGTCGTATTAAAACTGCCAAGCAACATGATAACAGAGATTTTATTATTTATTGAGTCAGCTTACAGCTGTATTTTTATATAAATAAATTATCTGTTACCTAATCTACCTATTTATTTATATAAAATAGGAACTTCCTCTCAGATAAGAAAGTAACAATTTGTTACATTATCGAAATATATCTATAAATCCAAACACAATATTACTGATATCAAGGCTGTACCTATGAAATTGTCACAAGGATCCGTAGCACTTCTCTTTTTGATGGGCTTCTTTAATGTTTCGTCTTTTGCTGCAGGGTTAACTATTGATGTTAATGCGGCTAGAGTTAATCTAGTACCTGAGTATGAGCATAAAGTTAGTTTTGGAGAACTTATTAACGGAGAGGAAGTATCTGGTGCTGTAGCCAAGGGTGATTTTGATAGAGATGGCGATTTAGATTTAGTTATTGCTTCGAGTTCCGGTGTTCGTTTATTCCATAATACAGGATTAATTGCAGGGTTTGATTATCATGATTTTTCCTCTGGGGCTGCTTTAAGTGTTGACCCATCATTTAGTGATCTGGTGGTAGTTGACATAAATAATGATAACAAATTGGATATAGTTGCATCATCCTCGGATAGTAGTAACGTCGTTTTTATTAATACTGGTAATAGTGAAGATTTAAATGGTGTTCCACATCCTGTGTTTGAGCAATTGAGCATTGGTAATGATGAAGATGAAAGCTCCAGTATTACTGTTGGGGATGTAAATAACGATGGTTTTGTAGATGTTGTTGTAGGGAATATTGGGGCACAGAATAAACTGTATTTAAACAACGGGACGACTGACCCATTTCATGATGTGTTGGCCCAAAATACAAGTGCAGGTAGCCATAATACGATTGATGTTGAACTTGCTGATATTAATGGTGATGGGAATTTAGATGTTGTTTCTGTAGATAATAATGTGCCTTCCTATCGTAAATTGACATATTCCATTCATGACGGTTCTGAAACACCCTTTAACGAAAGTGGCGGTAGTTATTATATCTCTGCGCCTACTGCCAGTGTAAACCAAATCGAGATAGAAGATATTGATGCTGATGGAGATGTTGATATCGTTTTGGGTACAAGCCGAGGGAATAGTGTTTTTTACATTTTTAGACTGAATGATGAAAATAGGTCTTTTACCTGGATACCTGTAAAAAAGCCTTTTTATACTGATGTTTCAGATATCAATATGATTGATATTAACAATGATAATTATCTTGATCTTGTTGTTTCTTTTAATGATGCTGGAATCCAAAGGAATGTAACGCAAGTTTACTTGAATGACTGGACTGAATTTCCCTTTGAGGCAAGTTTAGGTATTACAATTGCTAGCAGCGATGCTGCTTATAGCTCATCTCTCGCAACAGGAGATTTTGATTCGGACGGGGATATTGATGTAGCTTTAGGCACGGAAAATAGCATAGATTTTACTTATTTAGAGCGATTTGTAGCTGATGATGTGAGTCCGGAAGTTAACGTTACAGGGATAGCAAACAATGCCACTATTTTAGAGCTTGGAAGTACACATAAATTTAGTATTTCAGCTTTTGATGTAACGGGTATTAAGAGTATTTTTACTCAAGTATTTATTAAAGATAATGATGGAAATCATGGAGATCCTATAGAGTGGGGTAATGAATGGGATGGGTTTTCATACACGCCTTCATTAGAGGTCACATTAGGGTATGGAGAAAATACGGCCTATAAAGTTGAGATACTTGTAGCAGATAACTCTGGTAATGAATATTCTGAAACTATCGAATACCAAACTACTAAAGATGTAAGTTTAGTTGATTCTGATGGCGATGGGTTGCCAGATCAATGGGAAATAACTTACGGATTAAATAAGGCAGACTTTAACGATGCCGGGTTGGATAAAGATGGTGATACGCTTTCAAATTTATCCGAATATTTAAAAGGGACTAACCCAATTAAAGCCGACACTGATAATGATGATATTAATGATAATATTGATGAGAACCCCTTAAGTGATGACCTTAAACCAGCGATAACCATTATTTCTCCTGCTCCTGGTGCCCAATTATTAAAGGATAAATCGTTTAGGTTATTGGCAAAGATTGTAGAAAAGGGTGGTCTTGAGAGTACTAAGGTAATGGAAGACGGTGCTTTATTAGTCAGTTCTAAATACACCTCACTTGCCCATTGGTTCTCTAAACTGTCTTTGGGGGAGCACACATTCGATATCATCTCTGAAGATTTAGCCGGTAATATCACCGAAGTATCTTTTACTATTCATATTGTTGATGACATTAAATTGGTTGATAGTGATGGCGATGGTATGCCTGATGTGTGGGAAGAAGAGCATGGCTTCGATAAATCCAATGCTAATGATGGCGCCGAAGATAAAGATGGCGACATGCTAACTAACGTTGAAGAATTTAAAAATAAAACAGACCCTTTAAGCGTAGATTCTGATTTAGACGGGTACGGTGACTATGAAGAAATTACTAATGGTACTAACCCTGTAGAGCTAGATGTTAAGCCACGAGTGGATCTGCCTATGGATCATTATATAGGTGAGGGTTCAGTCGCTGTTTTAGATGTTTTCTTAAGCGGCGATTCACCGGTTTATCCTGTTATTATTGAGATTGAAGTAGAAGGTACAGGCACGGCTCAGCAAGATGTAGATTATCAATTAGAAACTCAAACACTTGTTATTAACGAAGGAAGAAAAGGATCGTTTAAATTAACTGTGTTTGATGATGGTTTTGCTGAAGGATGGGAGACTATTAGCTTGAGTCTTTCAAGCCTTGATCATGTGGTTTTAGGTGTACAAAATAAAATAAATCTTACTATAGTTGAAGAAAATATTGCACCTGCTACTGATTTGTATGTAAAGCAGGGAGAGCGAGTAAGCCGTATTGTTGCTAGTAATCAAGGGCTTTCTACGATACATGCCGACATTAATGATGTTAATGGTAGTGATACTCATACATTAACTTGGAATTTTGCTGATGAATTGGGTGTTATTCAAGTAGATACAGATACTAAGAGTGCATCTTTTGACCCTTCCACAGTAGAGACTGGCGTATACCTTGTTGAAGTGACGGTCACTGATAACGGATCTCCTCAGTTATCTACCACGACACAAATTGATGTCAAAATTGTGCCAAAAGCAAAACCTGACAATGAAATGCGTGACGATGATGATAACGGAATTGTTAATGCTTTTGATCGGGCAATGGATAAGCATCAGCTACAAGCATGGTCAGGTAGTGGGTCAGAAGGCCTTATTAGTACTTTACCTGGGTTAAAGTTGAATATAGGTACAACAGCATTAGCGGGTGATGCAGGTGATGCGATAGTCAGTTTAGATGACATTATCCAGTTTATGGGCACAAAAACCGTTCACAATACATTGGATGAAATACCTAATTTCGGAGGGTATTTTGACTTTGATGTAAGTGGCCTGCCTTTACCTGGGATGACTGTTGATATAGTTCTGCCTATTAAGTTAGGTGTACCTAGAGATGCAGTTTATCGCAAATTTAATCCTCTAAACGGTTGGAGTGACTTTGTAGAAAATGATACTAACCGAATTAGTTCGGCAAGAATTAACGCAGGTATTTGTCCTCCAGCAGGAAGTAGCGAGTATACGTCTGGCCTTACCCCTCACAGGAAGTGTATTCAATTAAGTATAGAAGATGGCGGTCCTAACGATATGGATGGAAATGCCAACGGTGTAATTAGAGACCCGGGCGGCCTCGCTATTGAACCGAAAGAAGAGGAAGCTGAGGAAGAGGCTTCACCTTCTAGCGGCGGCGGTGGAGGCGGTAGTGCTGATAGCTTCTTATTAATGTTGTTAATGATTGGAGCAATGTGGCGTAGAAGCATATTGGCAAGACGTAAATAATAAAAAAGGGGCTGTTTAGCCCCTTTTTTATTTAGTTTTAACCTTGGCGGCTTCGTGTGCCTTGGCCTTCTCAAGAATATCGCGATAATGCCTTACCCGTTTCACATACTCTACCGGCTCTGATCCTCGTGCATAGCCATAACGTAGTCTGGAATAGTATTTTTTATTAGCTAAAAGCGGTAACACTTCTTGCATGTCTTCCCAACTATCTGGGTTTTTACCCAGCGACCTAGCAAGGTTTCGTGCATCATATAAATGCCCCATGCCAATATTGTACGCGGCTAGGCCGTACCAAATTTTTGTTCTGTCTGGAATTGACTCAGGTAAGCGGCCCATTAATGAAGACATATAAATAGCCCCGCCATTTATGCTTTGCTCAGCATCTAATCGACTTTTAATACCAACTTGTTTGGCGGTAGGTAGTGTTAGCATCATCATGCCTCTTACGCCAGTAGGGCTTTTTGCTCTGGGGTTCCAGTGAGACTCTTGATAAGACTGGGCCGCGAGTAAAACCCAGTTTAGATCATGTTGCTTGGCTGCTTGTTCAAAGAATGGTTGATACTTAGGGAGTCTGGAATCAATTCTTCTGTGTAATGCTCTTATGTCTACATAGTCAAAAATAGGCACATAGTAATAATAGTGCTGTTCTAGCACGCTGAGTTGATTCAGTTCTGTATATTGTACAAACCAGTCATTTAATACTTGTTTTAAGGTGCTAGAATCTTTGTGAAGTACCCATGCAAGGGCTTGTTTATTAGTAATGGACAAGCCTGTTTTAAGGTTTGGGAAGTACCGTTGGTTGAGTTTAATAATATTAGAATCACTAATAATACATTCCATCTCGCCATTAGCCACCTTGTGAATTAATGCTTCAGTAGAGATGTCTGAATGCTCTGTCCATTTAAGCTTAGGGTGTTTTTTAACCAGTTCTTTTAGCCGTTCAACATAGCTACTTCGTGATATAACATGCAGGTCACGGTTAACCAAGTCGGCTATTTTTTTGGGTGTTTTATGCTCCCTGTTGCAAATGACTTGCTGTTCTATTTCTTGATAGGTAGGGCCAAATAAAAATGATTCTAGCCGAGTCTTGGTTTTAGTAATGCCTGCGGCGGCTAAATCAACCTGCTGCTCTTTAATGGCGCTTAGAATATCTGCAATACTGTCATAAACAATAATCTCAAGGTCAACATTTAAGTAGTTAGCAAAGTCTTTGGCTAATTCATACTCGAAGCCCTTCGGGCCTAAAGGGCCTTGGTAATATGTGGTGGGTGCGTTTCGGGTAGCCACCCGTAGAACGCCTCTTTTTATAATAGACTCAACGCGAATAACCGGTGGTATTATTTTTTCATGAGCAATTTCTTTAGGAAATGTTTGAGAAAGTGATGAAGGTTTTTTTTCGCCCCAATAAAGTAAGGTAGTGATAATAACAAGCACGATACTTATGCTTAATATGGCTATTTTATTCTTTGTTAGCAATGGGTGACCCCCCTCAATGTTTATGCTTAAGCGCTTGTTTGCGGTATTGACTTGGACTAATATTTTTACATCGTTTAAAGCTATGGCTAAAGTTAGCGCCATCACTAAACCCTAGCCGTTCGGCTATATCTTCTAGCTGAATGGGCTTTAACAATAACTCTTCAGCAATACCAATGCGCACATCATCACGCACTTGTCGCCAACTGGTTTGTTCCTGTTTTAGCTGTCTATGCAACGTGCGAGTAGTACGGGCTAGATAGTGAGCAATGTCTTCCATTGATGCTGTCATGCCTAAATGGACTAATGTCTCTTTAACCTGTTTAGCGATAGGTTTCCAATGCTGTTTTTGCTGTAATAGCTGGTTACATTGTTCTTCACAAATTCTGGCCGTGGCTTCATTTGCTTTTTTCAATGGAAGGTCAAGGTGTGTTGCCTTTCCTGAAAATCCATTAAATTCTGCGTTAAAATAAACCTTACCGCCACGATTTTTTTCTATAATTTTTAATGGAATGCCACAAGGTTGCGATATTGAAAATTGTAATTTAAGAGGGTGACTTAACCTTTCAGATACTTCTTGTTGAATCGTATTTGCGCCCCATATATCTCTCGTTAAAACAAGTAAGCCTAAGTCTCCAGGGATATCGCATGAAAACGCTAACGATAAATCACCCTGATGATCTATTAACTTTATTTTTGAAAAGGCATAGGTGAGATCCAAGTAACGTAAACCTAATTCAATCGCCTTTCTAAAACTATTACTGGCTAAAAGTGCATAGCCCATGATGCCATAACTCGTAATATGGTAACGGCTACCTAACTCCATACCCACTTTAAATGGGTTGCTGGTGTGATTCATTAAATTATTTAAAATATGCAGCTCTTGCTTGTCTTCAACAAGGTACTCATGATCAATGATGTCGGCATGTACCAAGCCAGAACCTTGCAATAATGTATCTTCAGCAACACCTAGTTCAGCGCCATAAGCAATGATTATTTGTACACTGGTAATGTTGCGAATAGCCATAACGAATAAAAACCTGTCTTAAAATCACAAATATGCGTCTATTTAAACCATAGATCAACTATGCGTAATTACCTATGCTAATGATATACATTTATTTGCACTTACTCTTATCTCATTCAGTGTAAAGTAAAAATCATAATATTTAAGGTGTTCTATGAGCCAAGCTAAAAGAAACCCTTCCGTTGTCATTATTGGTGCGGGCATGACGGGCATTTTAATGACCATTAAGCTGCGTAAAGCCGGTATTAATGACATTATTGTACTTGAGAAAAAAGAGTGCGTTGGTGGTACTTGGCGTGAAAACACTTACCCCGGTGCCGCGTGTGATGTGCCTTCTCACATGTATACTTACTCCTTCGAGCCTAACCCAAGATGGAGTCGTTTTTTTGCTAAAGGTCCTGAGATAAAAGCGTATTTTGAACATGTTGCCGATAAATATGATGTAAAACGGCACATACGTTTTAATGAAACAGTAAGCGATGCACGATATGATCATGGTAAATGGACGGTTAAAACCAGCCAAGATCAAACCTATATTGCCGATTTTATTATTTGTGCAACCGGTATTTTACATCACCCTAAGTTTCCAGAAATTCCGGGCATTGAAACCTTTAAGGGGGCAATGTTTCATACCGCAGAGTGGGATCATGACGTTGAAATATCTGAATTAACACGCGTGGGTGTAGTCGGTACAGGTTCAACGGCGGCACAAGCAATACCTGAATTAATAAATACGGGCGCAAAAGTGTCTGTTTTTCAGCGTACGCCACAATGGTTGATGCATATACCCGATTTTGCCTTTTCAAGCTCTATGAAAAAAATGATGACTCGATACCCTAGCGTCACTAAGCTTCATCGCAATGCAGGTAAATTTTTTCTAGAGCATTTTTTTACCAAGGCCGTAACAGGGCACTTTTTACAAAAGCACTTACTTAACTTTTTATGTAATGCCAACTTAAAGCTAAGCGTTAAAGATAAAGTATTACGAAAAAAATTAACACCGAACTACCAAGTAGGCTGTAAGCGCGTCATTATTAATACAACCTTTTATAAAGGCATTCAACAACCGAATGCCGAACTTATTACCGAAGGTATTGAGCGCATTACTGAAACGGGCATCATAACGAAAGACGGTAAACACCACGATCTAGACGTATTAGTATTATCTACTGGCTTTAATGCTTTTAATTTTATGCGCCCAATGAACTTAGTTGGCCGTGATAACCTGCATATTGATAAAGCATGGGAACATAAAATTAAAGCTTATCGCTCAATGATGTTAACGGACTATCCTAACTTCTTTTTAATGCTTGGACCCAATACGCCTATTGGTAACTTTTCTGTTATTGCTATGAGTGAAGTGCAAGGTGATTATGTCGTAAAAATGATTGATAAATGGCGTGACCGAGAATTTGATGAGTGTGAAGCCAGGCAAAGTGCTATTGATGATTTTAATGCGTACATAAAAGCCGGTTTAACCGGTACAAGCTGGGTGGGTGGCTGTCAAAGCTGGTATTTAGATGCCGATGGCGACCCCATATTATGGCCATATACTTGGCAGCGATGGGTTGATGAAATGAAAGAGCCTCAAATGGAACACATTAATACCGTGCAGCATAAACATCATGCGTAATAAAAAAACAATATTTATCACGGGGGCGGCTTCTGGTATTGGTTTAGTCGCGGCTCATCATTTTTATCAAATGGGCTATAGGGTTGGCATGGCTGATGTAAACATGCCGTTATTAAAAGAGGTAACGGCAGCATGGGATAACCGTAATGTTCGCTTATATTCAGTTGATGTGAGTGATTTTTTACAAGTAAGCACGGCAATTACCGCGTTTTGTTCTGAATATAACAAGCAATTATCGGTATTACTCAATAACGCAGGCATACTCGAAATAGGCGCTTTTCAAGATATAACGAATGAACAGCATCAACGTATTTTAAGTGTAAATATCGCTGGTGTTATTAATGCCTCTCAAGCTGCTTTTCCTTTTTTAAAAAATAATGGTGAAAGCACCATTGTTAACATGTCATCTGCTAGTAGTGATTATGGCGTGCCTGAGTTAGCCAGTTATTCCGCCAGTAAGTTTGCTGTAAAAGCACTAACCGAAGCGCTAGAGCTCGAATGGCATAAATTTGGCATTAGTGTGTGCGACGTAATGCCCCCTTTTGTTGCAACCAATATGCTTAGCTCGCAAGAAAAATCGGCCAAAGTAATGGACCGTTTAGGTGCTAATTTATCAGCTGAAGACGTGGTGGCGGTTATTATCAAACAAGTAAAATCACCTAAAACCCATCGGACCGTCAGCCTGCTTTATAGTGTAATGCATACTTTAAGTAATGCTTCACCCACATTTATTAATAGGCGTGTTATGAAGTTTTTAAGTCGATAATATTAAATTTTAGAGCCTTTGCAGGATATCATCAGCCAGCGAGTGCCGCTTGCCACGGGTTATTGAGAAGTTACGAGAAGACTAAGTAATCTATTGATAGTAAAGGTTTATATTTAACAGTTGAATTAAGGTTATTTAGAGTGAATGATTTTATTACTAGAATCTTAAAAAATAGTATTTAACTTTTATAAGAACTTAGTCTAGCATTCTATTACTAGATATATAAAAGCTAGTAATAAGTCTTTTTAACTAACAACCTATATTGAGTTAACAATATGAAAATGCCTGTTACGCCTCCTGATGCAGAGACAATCTTTGTTGATATGATTGCGAAGGATTCTACTAAAGCAACGGGCATTTTAAGTAAGTTCAGTCCTGTTGATGCTAAAGGACGATACCTTCACTGGGATAAGATACAGCACCTTGAATCGCCTGAAGGGTATAGTAATAAGGAGTGGTGGGCAGGTATTAAGTTTTCTAGAAATAGTATGTACCAAACTATCCCTTTAATGGATAAGTACGGTAAGCCCTTTAAGTTCTGTGTTCCTAATAACTTACAGGAAGAACTGCATTGGTTAGATTTAAATACAGCAGGAAGCATCTCTGCTGAAAAACCAATCGCTAACCCGAATATACGAAACACTTATCTCATAAGGTCATTGGTAGAAGAGGCTATTAGTTCAAGTCAGCTCGAAGGCGCATCCACTACTAGAAATGTAGCTAAAGAAATGATTCGTCAAGGAAGAGACCCTAAAGATAAAAGCGAGCAAATGATAATGAATAATTATCATGCGATGCAGTTTATTAGAGAGTACAAGGATGAGAAGCTTACGCCTTCAATTGTATTAGAGCTTCACAGAATAGTGACTGAAAGCACCTTAGACGACCAAGAAAAAGCGGGTTGTTTCAGGGATGGTGATGAAGATATACATGTTGTTGATGAAAACCAAAATGTATTGCATACGCCACCTGATGCCAGCGAGCTTGAAGAACGGTTAGCATTACTATGTCAGTTTGCTAATGGTGAGTTATCAGAAGACTTTCTGCATCCTGTAATCAAGGCAATTGTTCTGCACTTTATGCTGGCCTATGACCATCCATTTGTAGATGGTAATGGTCGAACGGCAAGAGCATTGTTCTACTGGGCGTTAGCAAATCAAGACTATTGGTTAATGGAGTTTATTTCTATTTCAAAGGTGATCAAACGAGCACCTGTCCAATATGGTAAAGCATTCTTGCATACCGAGACTGATGACAATGATCTAACCTATTTTATTGTTCATCAACTAGAGGTGATTAAGCTATCTATAGTAGAGCTGCAAGCCTACTTCGATGAGAAGATTAAAGATGTAGAATTTGCTGAAAGCTTGTTAGAAACTAATAACAAACTTAAGGGTAAACTTAACTTTAGACAGCTAGCGTTATTGAGGCATGCTTTAAAGCATCCTAGGTTTATCTATAATATTAATGAG
The DNA here is from genome assembly GCA_016744695.1 of Hahellaceae bacterium. Lineage (GTDB taxonomy): Bacteria > Pseudomonadota > Gammaproteobacteria > Pseudomonadales > Oleiphilaceae > Alkalimarinus. The sequence continues at coordinate 20,318 of JADGDV010000037.1, read as the reverse complement.
CATCAAAACTCTCATGGCATAGCTTATGAAACAGCTAGAAAGGATCTAATTCAAATGTCAGATAAGTTAAAGCTGTTAACAAAACTTAAGTATGGTAAGTCATTTGTTTTTGTATCACCTACTGATTTAGAAGACCTGATTAAAAACCACTAGCTACTGTTTATATAGCCTAAGAGTAGAGCACCACTTTCCTGCCGTATATTTTACCAAGCCTAAAATCATACGTTGAACCACATTGCGTATATTCACCCACCTTGCTCTAACTGACCTTCAATATCAAGCAGCAGGTTTTCCAGCTTATCAGCATATTCCCCTGGGTCTTCCCATAAGCCTCGCTGAATCGCTTCCATCAAGCGTTCCCCCATTTCTTGCATGGCTTTGGGGTTATGCTCTTCTAGGAACTGACGATTCTGTTCATCAAACAAATAGTTGTCGGTGACCATTTCGTATTGATAGTCTGAGATCATATCGGTGGTGGCATCGTAGGCAAAAAGGTAATCGACCGTGGCCGCCATTTCGAAGGCGCCTTTGTAACCATGGCGTTGCATGCCCTTAATCCATTTTGGATTAACAACGCGCGAGCGAATAACACGATTGAGTTCTTCTTGAAGGGTTTTTATTTTAGGGGATGCAGGGTTAGAGTGGTCTCCATGATAAACCGCTGGCGTTTCACCTGAAATAACTCTTACCGCGTTGGTCATGCCGCCTTGAAATTGATAGTAGTCATCGGAATCTAGTAGATCATGCTCGCGGTTGTCTTGATTTTGCACCACTGCTTGTAGCGTGCCAAGACGATGTTCAAAGGTATCGAAGGCTTCTGTGCCCTGATCATTCTGACCATAAGCATAACCGCCCCAGTTAATATAAGCCTCAGCCAGATCTTCGGGCTTATCCCAGCAGCGTTCGTCGATCAAGCCTTGTAAACCAGCACCATAGGCGCCGGGTTTTGAGCCAAATACGCGCCAGCTCGCTTGTTTTTTAGCGTGTTCTGGTGAAACGCCGTTTTGCATTAAGGTTTCAATGTCTGCGTCTACGCGTTTTTTGATCGTATTGGTGTTGCCTGGTTCTTCATGTTCCACCAAGGCTGTAACGGCTGCATCGTAAAGCTTCATTACATTGGGGAAGGCATCACGAAAGAAGCCAGAAACCCGTAACGTAACATCAACACGAGGGCGGTTAAGCAAAAAAGCGGGCATGATTTCAAAATCTACCACACGATTAGAGCCTGTTGCCCAAATAGGTTTTATGCCCATTAATGCGAAGGCCTGGGCAATATCATCCCCCCCTGTGCGCATGGTAGCCGTTCCCCATACTGATAAGCCGAGTGTTTGTGGGTAATCGCCATGCTCTTGAAGGTGACGTAAAACCAGTTGCTCTGCTGATGCTTGACCTAGTTCCCAAGCGGCGGGGGTGGGAATGCTGCGGTTATCAACAGAGTAAAAATTTCGCCCGGTGGGTAATACGTCTAAACGACCTCGCGTAGGTGCGCCGCTAGCGCCCGGTGGAACAAAGCCGCCATTGAGACCGTTGAGTAACTGTTTCATTTCTTCAGGTGCGCTGCCGTCAAAGGCGGGAGCAATCACGTTCTCAATATGCTGAAAAAGTTGCTCAGTAATTGGCAGTGAATGTTTTATAGAATGTGGCTGTGAGTCGTTTTCTTTGGATATATGTTCATCGACTAGCTGTTTAGCCAATAGCTCTAAACGCTCTCTAGTATCAGCATGGGTTCTCCATGCGCTCTCATCTATGTTGTTAAGCAAAGCGGGTTTTGGACCACTCCATTTTGCCTTAGCATCTAATAGCAGGGGTTCAAAAAGAGGGCTAGCTGCATGCTGTTCAATGTTTAGCTTAAGGTCTTTTACCAAACAAACCAGAATACTGGCATCGACGTCTCTATGTTCGCCACGAGGGAGGCGGGTGAGCGCTACGAGTGTATCGACCCGTTGTTCTCCGCAAGGTTTTACGCCGTAAGTATGTAGCCCATCTCTAATTTGTGCTTCTTTTAAATCACATAAATAGGCATCAATTTCATTGAGAACGGCATTCTCATCGTCTGCTTCATCACCTTTCAGGTTTAGTTCGGCTAGCAGATTTGTACTATTAACGAGATCGAGTATCTTGTTTCTTAAAAAGTCTTCACGACGAGGATCAAGCCCCATGGCTTGATATAACTCATCAACTAGTTGCTCAAGTTCTTGCAGTTCACCGTAGCTTTCAGCACGGGTCATAGGGGGCATTAGGTGATCAAGTATCACTGCCTGACTTCTGCGTTTGGCCTGAGCCCCTTCACCGGGGTCGTTAACAATAAAGGGGTAAAGGTGAGGCATGGGGCCTAGCGCTACTTCTGGCCAGCAACGATTACTTAGTGCAAGGCCTTTTCCGGGTAGCCATTCGAGATTGCCATGTTTACCAATATGAATAAACCCATCGACCTGATAGCTATGACGTAGCCAAAAGTAAAAGGCCAAATAGCTATGTGGGGGTACGAGGTCTGGGTCATGATAATTCGCGGCGACATCAATGTTAAAACCCCGTGCAGGTTGAATACCGATAAAAGTTTCGCCAAGACGAATGCCTGCGATCATAATGCGCTCTGAACGTACCTTAGGGTCTTGTTCTGGTGAACCCCAGCGTTCTAAAACCGCGTGCTGACATTCAGTGGGTAGCGTATTAAAGTATTGTTGATATTCTTCTATGGCGAGGCTTTGCTGGCAGGGACGTAAATCTAAATTACTTAGATCATTGGTTATATTGCCCAGTAGTTCCTTTACTAGCGCTGTACCCGTTGCAGGGATGTTTCCAGCTGAATAACCCGCATGTGCCATTGCGTTTAGTATTTCTATGGCGGATGCCGGTGTATCTAGGCCTACGCCATTGCCTATGCGGCCATCGCGAGTAGGGTAGTTGGCTAGAATGAGCGCGATCCGTTTTTCTGCATTCTTTTTTATTGAAAGCTCAGCCCAGCGTTTTGCTAGTTCTGCGACAAAATGCGCTCTATCATGCTGTAAACGATAGCTGACCGTATCGTATTCGGTGCGTTCACTTCGGCCTGAGTCACCTTTAAAACTCACAGCCCGTGAGATAATACGACCGTCCATTTCTGGCAGTGCGATATTCATCGCAATATCTCTCGCTCTTAAACCCTGACTATGTTGTTGCCAGTCTTCTTCGCTATTCGCGGCTAGAATGACTTGCAGTACAGGTGCATTCACCGAGAAGAGTGGTTCAGGTTCCAGCAGGTCAGGCTGAGAACTGAGGTCTGCATTCCCCGTTGATGATTGAATAGAAAAAGCAGTGGTGTTGAGAAACACACGACAATCACTCTTTATCGCTAACTGGTCGACCATTGCCTTGCACTCAGGTTCTTTGAGTGAAGCGCTCGCGATGGCCAATACAGCAAGCCCTTTATCTTCCAGTACCTGTATAAATTTAGAAAAGGCTTCAGTATTGCCCGCCTGTAAGTGAGAGCGGTAAAAGAGTAACAAAGCAGTGGGTATTGCTTGGCTTGTCTGTTGCCTGCGCTCTTCTACTTTTTGTTGCCATTCATGGAAGGTTTGTTCTTGGCGGTCGGGGCAGAAGATAAGTGTTCTGGGTAAGGGGCGTGGTTCTTCAAATTCAGGGTGTAAGGTATCACTGAAAAAGCGCTGTTGAATAAACTGATAGAGATTTTCGGTATTACGAAGGCCGCCTTCACGCAGGTATCGCCATAGTCGTATAAGGTCTTCTCTATCTAGGTTACTTGCATTAAAGAGTTCTTCGTCAGGCTGGTCATCCCCAGGCACTAATGCCAGTTGCGCCCCAGTTTGTTCACAAATTTGCTGTAGTTGTTCAACACCATAGGGAAGGTAGGCCTTTCCTCCTAGTAGATAAACAATAATCAGCTTAGCTTTTTCTAGCACCCTATGAGCATAGAGGTCAAATGCAGCGGGTTTGGTTAGGTTTACAAAGTTAGCCAGCCGAATACCAGGGTAGTCTGCGGGTAATTGCTCAGCGCAATGGGCGAGCAATGACAGTGAACTATCCTGAGCAGCAAGAATGACGATATCAGCTGATGTTTGCTGCAGGTCTATGATGCCTTCATCGTCATTAAACCCACCTGGCTTGGCGGCTAACAGATGCATACTGGGTTTAAACCTCGGCTTTCTTTAACGCGGCTAGCAGTATGGCTTCGTCTAAGCCTTTGCCAATCAACACAATACGGCTGCATCGGTCTTCGTCTTGCTGCCACAGGCGGTCAAAGTAGCTGTCGATGCGTTGGCCTACGCCTTGTATCACTTGTCTCATAGGCTTGCCTATAACTGAAGCAAAACCTTTTGCGCGATAAATGGTATGTTCCGCGATGAGTTCTTTAATAATGCTGATCAGTTTATGGCTATCAACATCACCTAATTGCAGCGATACTGAATCAAAATCGTCATGGGCGTGCTTGTGGTGATGGCCATGATCGTGATGGTGGTCATGGTGAGTATGAACCGACTCTATTCGCTCTTCAGAAGCGGCTTCTAGCCCCATAATCAGTTCTGAAGCAATGTCACCATTACTAACATGAATGATTTTGATCTCATCTGAGACCTGGCCTTGCACAATGCTATCTACCTGTTTGCGGGTGGCTTCATCTACCAGATCATTTTTGCTTACTACCACTAAGTCGGCAGAACCGAGTTGATCATCTAGCAGCTCTTGTAGGTCAGGGTCGTGATCTAAGCTTTCATCGGATTGTCGTTGCTGCTCAACTTGTTCAGGGTTGTTGGCGAAGCGACCTGCCGCCACGGCTGGACCATCGATCACTGTAATGACAGAATCTACCGTGCAGTGCGCTTTGATTTCTGGCCAGTTAAACGCCTGAACTAATGGCTTAGGCAATGCCAGACCAGAGGTTTCAATGAGAATATGATCGATATCATCACGACGGGCTACCAGCTCTTTCATTACGGGTAAAAATTCTTCTTCAACCGTGCAGCAAATACAACCATTGGCTAATTCATATACACCATTGCCAGCACTTTGAGAGGTTGCTGGTGCGTTTTCATCTTCACAATCGAGAGGGCAGCTGCGTAGCAGGTCTGCATCGATATCCAGTTCGCCAAACTCGTTAACGATCACCGCTATGCGCTTGCCGTTGGCTTGCTTGAGAATATTAGAGAGCAGGGTTGTTTTACCGCTGCCTAGAAAACCCGTGACAACCGTGGCTGGAATTTTATTTAATTGCATGTTTGTTCCTGTAAATATTAGTTCTTTATTTATGGTCAATTTTAACGTTTTACTTTTCTGGGTTCTGTTGGCTTCACTTTGGGTCGGTATACGTGTGCCTGGTCTTCGCTATAAAGATAAGAATCATCAAAGTTTTCAGGGTCGAGTACATGACCTACCAATATGAGCGAGGTGCGAGTGAACTTCTTTTCTCTTACCTTCTCGACGATGTTGCCGAGTGTACCAGTTACTTTGTCTGCATCAGGCCATGAGGTTCTGTAGCAAACGGCAACGGGGCAGTTCTCACCATAAAAAGGAAGTAAGTCTTCAACCACTTTATGAATGCGGGTAACGCCAAGGTGAATCGCCAGTGTGGCACCATGTTGAGCCAGTGACTTTAAATTCTCACGTTCTGGCATCGGTGTTTTACCCGCATAACGGGTCATGATGACGGTTTGGCTGATGCCAGATAAGGTCAGCTCTTTATTTAACCAGGCCGCTGAGGCACTCGTAGCGGTAACACCGGGTATCACTTGGTAGGGAATATCGAGTTGATCAAGGCGACGCATCTGTTCGCCCGTGGCACCATAAATTGAAGGGTCGCCGGAATGAACGCGGGCTACATCTTGGCCTTTATCATTGGCTTGCTTTATTAGCTCAATAATCTCGTCAAGATTGAGTGGTGCAGTATCAACAATTAAAGCATCTTCACTGGCATCTCTGAGTATTTCTTCAGGCACTAAAGAACCTGCGTAGAGAATGACTGGGCATTCTTGAATTAAGCGCAGTGCTTTAACGGTGATGAGTTCTGGATCACCAGGGCCTGCCCCTACAAAATATACATTCATGAATTTTGTCCTGCTTCTTTAAAACCTAGCTTTTTAGAGTAGCCTCTGGGGGTATAGACCCAGTCACGTTTGGCTTCACCGTTGTTAACCGTGATATGTCGACTTTCACTATTACCAATCATCACCAAGGTCAGCATATCAACCTGAGTAGGGTCGAGATCTGCCAATGTAGTGATGGTGATTTTCTCTTCGTCACGGGTCAGGTTTCTGCCAATAATGACAGGGGTTGATGCAGGGCGATATTGCAGCAAAATCTCTTTAGCTTTTGCTAATTGCCAGTCTCGTTTAATTGAAACAGGATTGTAGAAAGAAATAACAAAATCCCCTTGGCCTGCCGCATTTAAACGGGTTTCAATGGTTTCCCATGGTGTGAGCAAATCAGATAGCGAGATAGCACAAAAGTCATGGCCTAAAGGCGCCCCAATTTTACTCGCAGCGGCTTGCATAGCAGAGATACCAGGAACAACTTCGATTTCGATTTTCTCCCAACCCGCTTCTGGTTCTTTGTCTAATAGCTCAAAAACCAAGGTGGCCATTGCAAAAATACCGATGTCACCACTGGATATTAATGCGGTAGGTTCTCCCTTAGCGGCTAGCTGAAGGGCTAGTCGGGCGCGTTCTATTTCTTCACCTAGTGGACGATCATGACGGATTTTACCTTCAATGAGTTCACCGAGTAAATCAAGGTAAAGACCATAAGCAACCAACTGGCTACTGGCTTCAATGGCTTTTCTAGCAATAGGGGGTAAATACTCAAGCCCGCCAGGGCCTGTTCCAATGACGTAAAGTTTACTCATGTTGTTCTCGTTAAAAGCGATTAATAGTCATATATTCGGGCAACCGCACAGGTCGCCTGTCTGTTTTTATGTTTGGGTATTATTAGTTCGGGGTCTGCAGACGTAATTAGCGTCGCAGCATCAACCAAAGCGGCGGCTTCTGCCACGCCATAACAGCCTACTTCTTTAAATACAATGTCAGACCGTTGAGTTAAAAGGTCTTCAACGCGTCTTAAATGTGCCGCACTATAGGTGTGAAAAGGTATGTTGAGTTCCTTCGCTAGCTCAATTAACCCGACTTCATCGTGCTTAACATCAATACTGGCAATAGCGCTTAGCTTATCCACCGTTAAGTGTGCTTGTTGTAAAGTGGTTTCCAGTATTTCGCGTAGTACGGACTTTGGGCAATTTCTTTCACAACCCATACCCGCCACGTATTGGGGCTTTAAATAGGTTTGTGCGCTTGTGATAACCAGCTGGGCATTAATAGCCTCGGCTACTTCTCGTGCCCAATCATTAGCCCCCCCTTCATGACCTGATAACAGGGGAATAACAAACTGGCCATGTTCATCGAGAACCAATACAGGAGGGTCTTGATATTTGTCAGTGAGTGCTGGAGCTAAGGTTCTAACAGCAATGCCAGTCGCGCAGATTAATATTAATCGTTGGCCACTGTTAAAGAGTGATTGTACCGTTTCAGTAAAGGGCTTTGGCCGGTGCTGATGCTGAGCAACAACCTTAGCCTCGACAAGGCGCGAAGCTAACTGTTGGCCTTGGTCCGTTAGGCTGATGACGACGCTGTTAGCTTGTTTATTCACTGGCTCCACCGCTTATGACCCTCTCTGTTTACGAGTAATAATGAACAGAGAAAAGTAAGGCCCAGCTTCATCATCTAAAGTAGACACATCATAAACAATCTTTTGTTGCTCTCGTGTCGCATACTCAATATAAACAGCATCTTGCAGCCTACCGCTGGCTTTTAGGAGCGATAATAGTCTTGCTCTGGATTGACCTACTTTCATTAAAGCCAAGCTGTCAAAATCGTTCAGGTGAGTCAGTATTTTTTCATCGCTAAGTCGACCGGAGAGCACTGCGTAGTTCTCTTTTTGCATCACAAGGGGAATACCCGCTACTGCGCTAGCGGCATTGGGTGAACTGATGCCGGGAATAGCGATACAGGTAAAATCTTCACATAAGCGCTCTTGCAGATAAGCATATGAACCAAAAAATAAAGGGTCACCTTCGCAGAGAAAAACAACAGCTTGCCCTTGGCTAAGTGCACTTCTTATAGTCTCGGCAGCCTGATCGTAGGCACGGTTTGCTGCCGTACGGTCATGTTTATAGGGCATTGGGATACTGATTTCGATGGCAGGTTTTGCTCTTTCTTCAATCAGAGACTGAGCGATGGCTTTTGATTGAGAATGCTTGGGTTTATCGCTATCTGCGTTGTTGCATAAGTAACTAATTACATCACTCTGGCCAATTAACCGTGCTGCTTTCAAGGTGATAAGTTCTGGGTCTCCCGGGCCTACACCGACGCCATAAAATATGCCTGTCATTGGGCAACCTTTTGTGTGATTGCTGGCTTTATGATGGTAAGCAAGGTAACCGGAAGCTGAGGGCGCATTACTAATTGTTCAGCAATAGAATCGCCTTTGGATATTGATATTTGAGACCACTCAACAGAGACGGAGTCAGGTAGTTTACTTGCAAACTGAAGCAGCGTAGATTTTGTATGTTCAGTGACGGCTGAGGCAACTAGTCGTCCGCCTGATTTTAGGCGAGTGAAAGAAAACTTTAAGATATTGTTTAACTCGCCACCACTTCCGCCAATAAATATAGCATCAGGGTCTGGTAGAATTTGGCAGGCTCCAGGTGCTGTACCCGCCATAATAGACAGGTTGCTGAGTACCCCAAACTTAGCCTGATTGATACGGCAGTAATTGAGGCGTTCATTATTGTTTTCTATGGCGTAAATTTGCCCCGAACGGTTCCAGCGTGCCCATTCAATCGCAACACTGCCGCAACCTGCACCGATATCCCAAGCTATCTCTCCTGACGTTGGACTGAGCTGAGAAAGAATGGCCAAGCGCACGTCTTTTTTGGTGATGAGGCCCTTGCCAGGTTCCTTGCCGGTTTCAAATTGATCATCAGCTATACCAGGAAATGACGGAAGCAAACCACCTGCTCCCTTACATTGTATAATGGTCACATGCAGAGGGTGAAAGGTAAGGCTTGCAAGCTCCGGATCATTAACCCTGAACTCTCTGATTTGTTGCTCTTTACCGCCTAAATCTTCACACACCCAAAGTATCGATTGCTCAAACTGGCAATCAATAAGTTCTTGAGCGATGGCTGCTGGATTGCTGTTTTGGTCTGTGAGCACCGCATAGAGAGCGTTTGACTGGAGTCGTACACGAATACTTTTTAGAGGACGGCCATGCAAACTGATAGTCTCGGCTTCTTGCCAGGGCAGCCCTAGTTGATGAAAAGCCGCTTGAACGCTAGATATATTGGCATGAAACGTCAGGTGCTCTTGCCCTACCGTGCGCGATAAATAGTCACCTAAGCCAAAGTAGAGTGGATCACCAGAGGCGAGTAGTACGATTTTGTCATTCTGGTGAGAAGACAGCCATCCTGATAACGCTGAAAAAGGTGAGGGATAGGCGATTTGTTCCCCGCTTATTGGGTAGCCAGCAACCTTTTCTAGTTGATGAGAAGCCCCAACAACCCAATCGGCTTCGGCGAGGGCATTGAGTGCCGCTTGCCCTAATGACGGGCCATTTTCTGAGCCGACACCTAAACCAATAACATTAATGACTTTGCCATCCCACATTAGAAACGAACTCCTCGTGACAACCTTAAACAGGCATTCCATGCACTGGCTGCCAGAGCACTACCCCCTCGACGACCACGTAGAGACATGACGTTCAGGTTCATGCTATCGGCGGCTTCTATGAGAGCCTCTTTCGATTCGGCGGCGCCTACAAATCCAACAGGCATGCCAATAATGAGGGCAGGCTTGTCAGCGCCATTGGCAATCATTTCCAGCAATCGGAATAGCGCCGTCGGTGCATTGCCAATAATGACCACACTGTCTTTCAAATGGGGTTTCCATAATTCTAGCGCCGCCATAGAGCGTGTTTCACCCTTGGCTTTTGCTAAAGCGGGAACGCGTTCATCATTTAGAAAGCAATGTACCGGGCCATCCTGAAAGCGCTTGGTTAAGCCCTGCTTTACCATTTCAACATCGCACAAAACGGTTGACTGATGGGTCGCTGCTTTTAAGCCTGCAGATACCGACTGGCTCGAAAGCACTATTTCTTCGGTTAAAGAAGGGTCACCGCATGTATGTACCAGCCGCATGGCCACCTGAGCCTCATCCGCATCGAGCGCGCCTAAATTAGTGAGCGCTCTGATCTGTCGGAAAGACTCTACCTCTATGGCATGAGGGTCTTTTTCGTATTCGTATGTCATTGATTATTTTTTGATCTATTTATGATTGTGATCGTGGTGATGGTGCCCATGATCATGACTGTGGCTATGATCAAGGTCTGCATCGGTACCGGAGCCCCTTACATGGTGGTGATGCCCTTCTTGTGGTAAACCTACTTTATGTTCACTACCCAGTATTTGTACCCGGTATTGGCACATTTGGCAGTTCATGTTTCCTGTGCCTTGTTCGGCTTCTTCCATTTTGTCCATGAACGTTTCCAGCACTAAGGGGTGGTCGTTCAAATAAGGGGCATTCACTACGGTCACGTCAGGGTGCTTAGCTTGATATTCATCGGACCATTCGTATATTTTTTTAACCAAACGGCCAGTAAATAAGAAATAAGGGAAGACAATGACTTTTTTGAAGCCAAGGCCGTGAGCCCGCTCTAGCGCTTCATCAACTAAGGGCGAGGTCACACCGCTAAAGCAAGTGATAGCCCAACCGAAGCCCATGCCTTCTTCTAGCATGCGTGTGATTTTACAAATATTGGAGTTTGCATCGCTGTCTGAAGCGCCACGGCCCACAACCACAAGCAAGGTATCTTTGCGGTCATAGTCATCACCAAAGGTACTTTTCATAGTGACTTCAGCTTCTTCTATTCGTGCGGCAGCAGCGCGAACCATATTAGGGTGAACACCTAAATGGGTTCCGTACGTAATGTCTACACCATCATATTCGGCTTGTAGAGTATTTAACTCACTGGGGATATCATTTTTTGCATGGCCTGCAGCCATTAACATACCCGGTATTGCCGTGATTTTTGTAGAGCCTTGCTCAACCAATTTATGAAGGCCGTCTGCAATAACCGGACGAGCAAATTCAAGAAACCCCGTCGCACATCGGCGATCTGGGTATTTTTCTTGAAAGTGTTTTGCTAGTTGGTGGAATTCTGCCACAGCATCAACATCGCGTGAGCCGTGTCCGACCACCAGTAAAGCGGGCTTTTCATTGTCTGTCATAATCTTCTCTATTAGTTCGTGTTTGTGGACAAAGTTATGGCTGTCGTCAGTGTGATCTTCATAACTATTGTGTGTATGGGAATCTTTTTTGGGTCTATTCAATAAAATAACGGGAATTTTCAGAAGGCGAGCGGCCTTGAGTTTGCCATCAACGGCGCTACCGCCGCTATTTTTACAAACCACGACATCAATATGATTAGCCTTCATTAAGGCGAGCTCTTGCTCTTCATAAAAGGGGCCAACCGACTTAATAATTTTATAGTTTGCTTGTTTTACATTATCGGCAATAGCAGAGCGAATTAACCAAAACTGGTGTTCTGGAATGCTATTTACCTTATTGATGGCATCTCGGCCAATGGTAATAAATGGACGTTTAAAAGTGCGCATTGCTTTTGTTACATCAGACCAACTATCAGCCATAATCCATTGGTCTTCATTTTGTGCTTGCCAGGGTGGGCGGCAATAACTCAGTAATGGGATATTCAGCGTTTTACAAACTTCAGCGGCATTAGTGCTAATGTTTGTAGCATAAGGGTGGGTGGCATCAATCACCTTATCTATTTGGTGTTGTAATAAAAACTGTTTCAGCCCTTGTTTACTCTTATCAGTATCACGGGTTAGTGGCTCTGCGTATTGACTAAAACCACCTTGGTGAATGGTGCAAGAAATAGACGGCAGTCTTACCAATCCTGCAAGGCTGTAAATAAGCTCAATGTTAAATGCAGAGCCTTCACTCAGTGTGATGAGTTGCTTGGCTATATCAATCGCGTCTCGGGTTCCGCCGAGTAATAATATTTTCAACTCACCCCCCTTAAAGGGCGCTGGCCATAAACCCAGTCGGCATGCCCCACTACATCACCTTGCTTATTTATAGCCCATACTTCAGCTTGAATGGACTTAGGTATAAGCTCTGAAGTAATAGTAAGTGCTTGCTTACAAGTGGCGTCACCCAAGGGGATATTGTGCTGATGGCTCAACTTTAAAGCCTGTAAACTGGTATTAGATGACATAATCTGCTGGCATAAAGCAGTATTAGCACCGGCTTGTTTTGCAATATTTGCGAGTGCTTTTAGGTCAATATCTGATGAACGACTATGCAGATCCATATGGCCGTTGGCTAATTTACTTAACTTACCAAAACCAGCTACTAGCGATAACTTAGCAATGGGTGACTTTCTTAATTGCTTGAACACTGCACCAACAAAATCGCCCATTTCTATGAGCGCCATTTCTGGCAAGTTATAGATATTTTGTGCGCGTTGTTCACTCGTCGAGCCAGTACAGGCGGCAATATGCTTAACGCCATTTTGATACGCGACATCAATGCCTTGTTGAATTGATGCAATATATGCCGAGCAAGAAAAGGGGCGAACAATGCCGGTGGTGCCTAATATTGATAAACCCCCAACAATACCAAGCCTAGGGTTCATGGTCTTTTTCGCTATAGCTTCGCCATTCTCAACGCCAATACTGACCTTAAAACCGCCGGTATAGTTCTGTTCTTCCGCTAAGAGGGTGAGGTGAGAGGTCATCATTTGGCGGGGGATGGGGTTAATGGCCGGTTCGCCTTTGTTGATGGATAAACCTTCTAGGGTAACGATGCCTACCCCTTGAGCGGCCTGAAAATATACGCCCGCTTGTTCACAAAGCTCTACCTCGGCGAAAACGGTAGCCCCATGCGTCACATCAGGGTCATCCCCTGCATCTTTGATGGTTGATGCTAAAGCTGAGTGGTGATTGCTTAAACGGCAGTCTGTTAGTTTAAACTCCACCGTTTGGCCACGGGGTAGTGTAATGGTGCAGGTTTCGGTTACCTTATCTTCGAGTAACAAGCGCGCGGCAGCAAGACTCGTCGCTGTAGCGCAAGACCCAGTGGTATAACCGCTGCGTAGTGCTTGTTTGGTTTCGGAGGTTTCTGCACGCATTTTATTAGTAGCTTTAGGCTAAGGGGGCAAAGCTTTCGGTAATCCATAGACTACCAAGAACGATTGAGAAGCAAGCCACCGCCCCTCGACTGATATTAAATAAGCGCTGACTGCGGTTTTGTAGCCATTTTTGAAGACTACCCAGTGAGGCGCCAAATAAAAACATACTGACCATAACGCCCACTGAAAACAGCACAATATAACCTAAAGCGATATCAAGCTTCCCTTGGCTGACGGCAGGCACTAAAGCGAGAACCGGAGCGCTTCCTGCTAAGCCATGGGTTATGCCAACAAGAATGGGAGTATGGTTATGTTTATTGCTATGATCTTTTGATAGGTGTACATGAGTGACATCACCATGTTGATGAACGTGCATGTGAACCGATTGCTTCCAAAGCGTAAATAGCAACCACAAGCCAAGACCTATGAGCATAAAACCGACAATGCGCTCTGCCCAAAATGACAGACTTTCTGGTATTTGAATACCCAGAGCAAACATGACTAAGCCTAGGGCAACTAATACACCGCCATGACCCATAGCCCACTGAACACAAAACTTAATAGATTGTTTAATGCTAGGACGTTTATTAGATAGCGTTGAGACCGCCATTATGTGGTCTGCATCGAATGCATGTAGCAAGCCTAAACCTAAGCCAGCGCTTAATAACGCGAAAGTGGGTGATTCAATCATGACAGATTCTCGATTTACGGTTTATACTGCTGCCTAAATTAGGCTTATTGAGTATAGAGTTTATTATATGAGTTTCGGTTTTAAAGCGAGAAAGAGCACCCAAGCCCTTGAAGGCCAACAAATCACTGGCAAGGTAAGTTGCCCCGTTTTGATGATCGCCTCCCCAGGTTCGGGTCAAGGTAAAACGACCCTCACTGCCTTGCTCGCCCGTTTGCATAGGAACAAGGACCGAAGGGTTCAGGTTTTTAAGACTGGTCCTGATTTTCTCGATCCGATGATCCATGAATGCGCGTCTGGAAAAACCGTGTTTAATATTGATCTCTGGATGATGGGAGAGCCGGAAGTGCGACGGTTGTTGCACCGTACTGCTAGCAATAGCGACCTGATTATCATCGAGTGTGCTATGGGCTTGTTTGATGGACACCCCGGTAATAGCAGTGCCGATCTCGCTAGAATTTTGGGTATTCCTATTATCGTGGTTATTGACGCCAAAGGGGTTGCTCAGACCTTTGGTGCCATTGCCCATGGTTTGCAGAGCTTTCAGCCAGACCTGCCTTTTGCTGGTGTTATCGCTAATAGTGTGGGCAGTAGCCATCATTTTCAGTTGATCAGGCAAGGAACACCTGCTCGTATCCCTTTGATTGCAGGTATCCCCAGAGATGAGCGGTTGACGCTGCCTGAGCGTCATTTGGGTTTGGTGCAGGCCAGTGAGTTGGCGGGGCTTGACCAATGGTTGGACGAGGGTGTGAATGTTTTGCTCAGCAGTGGTATTTCGGGTGGAATTGAACGCTTGCCTGAGGCTATCTGCTTTACTTTGCCCAAGCCTGTTGACCCTGTTGAAAGCAACTTGACTGGGCGACGCATTGCTATCGCTAAGGATCAGGCCTTCGGTTTTATCTATGCCGCCAATCTTGAGGTGTTGAGAACCCTTGGGGCAGAGTTGATTTTCTTTTCTCCCCTGAACAATGAGGCTGTTCCCGACTGTGATGCCGTGTGGCTCCCCGGTGGCTACCCTGAGTTGTTTGCGGATCAATTGAGCGCTTGTAGACTCACTCAAACTAGCCTTAAAGCTTTGGTCGACAATAATACACCCGTGTTGGCGGAGTGTGGTGGCATGTTGTTTTTGCTGGATGAGCTGGTGTCTGTTGAAGGTGTAGCCAGTGCGATGTGTGGGCTTGTTCCTGCTAAGGCCCAAATGAGGTCGCGCTTTCAGGGTATTGGATTGCAAACCATGCGCTGGCCTGAAGGTGAGCTGCGAGGGCATACCTTCCACCATTCTGAAATGCTGTTGGCTGACGGTGCTGACCCTGACGACGCGCTCGAACCGATTGCGTGCGGCGTCGCTCAACGTGCTCGTGTCAAAGGAGAGGCTTTGTTTCAGGTCGGCTCGATTCGCTGTTCGTATTTTCACGCGTATTTTCCTTCCAATACAGAAGCGGTTGCACGATTTTTCTCCGCAGATTGAAATAGTTTTACCGTGGCAGCAAGGTTAGAAGGAAAGTAAAAGTGCAGGTAAGAGGCTGTTAAACCTTTGCTTCTAACAACGGGCTCACCTGGAGCGGGGTGCTTTATGCGTTTTCCAAAGGCAATAGCGGGTAGGGTGCTTTCACTTTTGCTTCGATGGTGAGCATGTCCTCTCAGCACCCCTTCGGGTAGTTCTGCACTTTGCATTCCCTGACATCCCCCTTTGGTGCGCATAACCCCTACACCAGGAATCAGACCAGCCATTGGCCACTCCTGCCCATCGAGCGTGTTAATTGATTGTTGAATATAGAGCATGCCGCCGCATTCAGCGAGAATTTTATGACCCTGTTCATAAAAGGCTTTAATCGCCTTTTGCATTGATTGATTGTTGCTTAATTTTTCGAGGTGCAATTCAGGGTAGCCACCCGGCAGCCATAGGCAGTCTACATTAGGTAGCTGTTGGTCTGTACAAGGTGAAAAGAAAGAAAGCTCGGCCCCTGCCTGTTCTAATGCCTTTAGGTTAGCGGGGTAAATAAAGCTAAAGGCTTCATCTTTGGCGATGCCTATTTTTACGCCCGTTAATGGGCTGTTATTTGCCTTATCTTCTAAGGGCTCGTCTGAATCATAAAAAGCAACCGCAGCAGGTAATTCAGTGAGCCCTGCTGAGTGCAATATTTCAGCAATGTGATTGAGACGGTCATCATAGTCTTCTAATTCATGAGGGCGAACCAAGCCAAGGTGTCGCTGAGGCAGTGCCATTGAATCTTGTTTTTTCAGGCATCCTAGCAGAGGGATACTCTCCGGCATGCTTTCAGCAATGAGCTCAGCATGTCGGTCGCTACCCAGTGTATTGGCAATAATGCCTGCAAAGGGGAGTGATGGACGATATTGTGTTAGACCCAAAGCAAGGGCGCCGACTGTTTGCGCCATGGTTGGCGCACTAATGATGGCTGCCACAGGAATGCCAAAAAACTCGGCTAAATCGGCACCACTAGGGTCTCCGTCATAAAGCCCCATTACGCCTTCAATTAAAATAAGGTCAGCGCTTTTGGCCGCTTCATATAAATAGTGACGGCAACGTTGCTTGCCTACCATCCATAGGTCTAGCTGTTCTGCCGGGCTGCCAGCAGCTTGCTCAAGTATCAAAGGGTCTAAATAGTCAGGGCCTGTTTTAAATACGCGTACATTTCGGCCTTGGTTTCTGTGATAACGTGCTAAACCTGCCGTAATGGTTGTTTTGCCCTGGCCAGAAGCCATTGCACTAATAAATAACGCGGGGCAGAGTACTTCTTGGTGTTTAGTGTCGGACCGTAAGGTGTTATTCAACGGGGTTACCACTCAATGCCTGCCTGGGCTTTAACCCCAAGGCGGAATGCATGTTGTTCATCCTGAACGCTGCTGATGGTATCGGCTATATCTTGCAAGGCTCGATGCATGGTGCGGCCAGTAATAATTACATTTTGATGAGCCGGACGATTCTTGAGTGCTTCGATGAC
This sequence comes from Hahellaceae bacterium, assembly GCA_016744695.1. Taxonomy (GTDB): domain Bacteria; phylum Pseudomonadota; class Gammaproteobacteria; order Pseudomonadales; family Oleiphilaceae; genus Alkalimarinus. The sequence goes on along the minus strand of JADGDV010000037.1, from coordinate 3,473 downwards.
AGGCTCCACATCAAGGTATTCGTACTTGAACATGTAACTCATTTCATCGAATACAATAATGTTGTAGTGCGGGTCTTTCAGCATAACTTCTGCTTCTTTCCATGCCGCCTGGGCCGCTTCAATATCTTTTGATTTATCTTGAGTCTCCCAGGTAAAACCGTGACCCATTACCAGAAAATCGACACGGGGATGATCTTTGAAAAACAAGTATTCGCCCGTTTCTCGGCGACCTTTAATAAATTGTATAACCCCTGCTTTCTGTACATGCCCTAATGCACGTGCCATGGTGCCAAAGGCGGAGCTGCTTTTACCTTTTCCGTTGCCTTTGAGTAAAATCAGTACACCACGTTCTTCTGTTGCTTTGGCTATACGCTCATCAACAATGGTTTTTTTCTTTGCTTTTAGCGCTTTGTGCTTTTTTTGTTGAAGGTCTTCTTGTTTGTTTAAATTATTACTCACAACGACGCTCCTATGGTTTGCTTTAGCTCGGGTAAGCTCAGTAGATGGATGTACTCACCCTGTAAGATTTGAGCAATCTTATTGCAGCGCCCAAGTTGAATAGCTTGCTGTTCGGTATCAATCACTATTACATGTGCATCAAGAGCTAAGCCCTCAAGGCTGTCTTGACTACGTCCATCGGTTAAAAGGTAGACACAGTGTTTTTTGTTTGGAAATTCTGTTCTAGATTTTTGCAATAATTCTTTGGCTTGCAGCAAGGCTTTGCGTAAAGGTGTGCCGCCACCTAGTTTGATACTATCAAGAATAGGATCGATATTCTTTGGGGTTCTTTGTGGGTGAACTCGTGTACTGACTTTATTGTTACCAAACTCGATAATGGCTATATCATTTCGAGCGACATAACTCTGACGTGATAGTTCAGCTACAACGCCTTTAGCTTTGCCTAATGATTGTAGGCTGCCGGTGGAGGCAGAGCTGTCGATTAGAATTAGGTTTAGTTGCCCTTGTTTTTGTTGTGGCTTTAAATAATGTAAGCGCTTAAGTTTATCCGCATTTTGGCTATCAACTAAGGTAGGCACCCACGCTATTCGCTGGCTTTTATTCGTTTGACTGCGCAGGCCTATTGAGTGCGAAGATGAACTAGACTTTCCCAGACCTTTAATACCCGAGTTGTTCAATTTTTGCGGGTTACTTTTTTGTAGTAGTGATGCGGTTGGTGTTATGGCGCGTCTCTCCAGAGTATCTGCTGCTTTTGGCGTCATTGTTCCCCAACTGCCTGCGCTTTGCTTGTTAGTATTGTCTTTGTTTGACCTGAAGCGAGAACCTCTGTCTTCGGGTGATTGAGGCTTTTGTGAAGATCCTTTTGGTGGTTCAGGTGGGCTTGAATTTTGTCTTCTATGCGCTAGCACAAATTCAGAAACAGCATTGATGTGCTCAACAGTGACCTGTTTATCCCCTTGCCTAGCCGCTTCTGCTTTCGCGGCCCGTTGCAGTGTAATATCGGCTCTTAAGCCTTCAGCGCCAGATGCACAGCAGATCTCAGCAATAATTAACTGCTCATCTTCTGCAATAAAAACTTGAGGTAATAATGTCTGTGCTTTTATGAGTTCATTGTGTAATTGTTGTTGCTCTTGAACATTCTGTTGAATAAATTCAGCCGCATTATCATCAAAGGCCAAGCGACGTTGAACTGCCTCAACGCGGTCTTTTGGGTTAAGTTGCTCCTGAATATCTACAAATAAACCAAAGCGATCTAGCAATTGTGGTCTTAGTTCGCCTTCATCAGGGTTCATGGTGCCAATCAACACGAATTTAGCGGCATGTTCTTTCGTAATGCCATCTCGTTCTACATGGTTAATACCACTGGCAGCAACATCTAGTAATAAATCAACAAGGTGATCTGGGAGTAGGTTAACTTCATCGACATATAAAATACCTTGATGAGCGCGGGCCAGTAAGCCAGGAGAAAAAGCCACTTCACCGTTCGCCAGTACTTTCTCTATATCTAGTGAGCCCACCAGTTTTTCTTCGGTGGCACCCAAAGGCAATGTAATAAAAGAGCGGGGCGTATGATTGAGTGAGTCATCGCTTAAAAGTGAGCCTAAGCCTCTAGCGAGTGTCGTTTTACCTATACCTCTAGGCCCGCTAATCAGCACACCACCCAACTTCGAATCAATCGCGGATAAAATGAGGGCTTGTTTTAAAGCCGCTTGTCCGACGACGGCGCAAAATGGGTAGTGGGCTCTATTCATGGCTATGTACTACTCGCTGTTTCTTCTTCAGGAAGCTTGAAGAACGTATTGATAGCAACAGCACACAGGAGACCGAGACAAACCCAGAAAATGCCATTGACGATGGCTGTGGCTATTTCAAATTGGCCTACTAATGCTTCAAGTGCAGCCACTGCTGTGGCATCAGGGTGTGAAAATCCATGCATCGCTGGCTGAGGCGCACCAAGTACATGAGGAATGGTAATCACTAATAATCCACTCCAGCGTAAAGCCCCTTTACCAAACGCCAGTAAACCAAGGCCTATTGTGGTTAATAGTACGGTTAATAACCACCAGCTTTGTCTACCTTCAAGTGCGGCGGCTTCCATACCGGGTATTTCAGGCGGTAGCCCAAGCGTAGGTGCCACAAAAAATGAAATATAGCCGGCCAAGCCCCACAGAGCCCCAGCCTTAATGGAATTTTTGCCTGAAAGTGACATACCACTAATAATTACCAGTGCAAAGCCTATGGCCATTAAAGAGCTGGATAAATAAGTGTAAAAAATCCGCTCAGCACCGTCTTCAGGAGACCAGGCTTCAGGATCGTGATGATGATCACCGCCACTATGACTTTCAGTTGTTTGAGCTGAATGTTCATTAGTGGCCGCATCTATGGCAGCAAGGTGCTCAGCCATTTTTTCCGGAGTATGATGGGTAGGGTTCGTATGATCGTGAGCTTCGGCAGTTACCTGCGGTTTAACTTCGTCAGTTATTTCATACATTTCTGCACCCAAAATAATGGGCGTTATTTGGAAGTGTTGCAGTGTGCCAAGAATGATACCCGCCAAAATGCCTGCCGCGATTGCAGCAAATACAATATTTCTGAAAAACATAATAGTTCTCGAGTGTTAATGTGTTGTAGTGTTCAGTTTATTAAAACGTGAAACTGATTAGTGGCAAGGAAATGCGGCACTATGTCTGGTGTCATGGGCTGCGTTATGTACCGCATCCATTGGCAACAGGCCAACAGCAAAAACAATGGTTAATCCGAGAATAGCCGCTGCGAAAATCTGTGAGTGTTTTGAAACAGCTACAGATGCAGTGGTTTTAGAAGCGTGAGAAGAAAATTGAGTCGTCATAATTTGTTGTCCTTAGTGCTCACCCGCACGTTAATAAGGAAATAAAAATACTGAGTTCGTATGAACTGTATCGTGTTTAGGGGCTGGTGTCGGACTTATGGCTTGTAAACCATCTACCGTTGCGGGGGCAGTGTAGGATTTGCTATAGCCTAAATGCTAATGCGAA
>JADGDV010000036.1 GCA_016744695.1 Hahellaceae bacterium | reverse complement strand
CGTGTTTCAACGGCTTCAAAGAGAATGCTCTGGCGAAGTAGGGTAATGAATTCTTCTACAAAGGGGTTTGGCAGTGAACATGTCATAAGCCCATGATAAATTAATGGGTCATTAGCCACGGCCATTATATCTATAGGGCTGTTTGGATTTTCTAAATCATATTTTTTACAAATGAGTGACGCGGTAAAACGTCCTAGTCGGTCATGAGCTAACTCTTTATGAGCAAACAAATTAAGAAGATCTTCTTCTAAAGAAGGCTGGTAAGCATCAATTTGAATGTGCTCACAACAATTAAGCATACCTTGAAGAATACTGGTGCTATTGTGGCCATAGCTTACTAATGTACGATAGTGAAGGTATGCAACATCAAAATTTCTTAATGCCTGTTGCGCACGGGCTATACCAAGAAATGCGTTCACATACGTTTTATCAACTAATAATGCCGCTTGAAAATGCTCAATAGCCGTTTCTGGTTCATTAGAAACAAGGTATAAATAGCCTGCATTAGTTAAGTACTGTGTATTATCTGGAGAGTTAAGCAAGCATTGATTAAAGAGAGCCTTTGATGAATTTAGATTGCCTCTATCTAATTCAATGCGGCCTAATAAGTTCATTGCCGGGGTGTTAGTCGGGTCGTAACTGATCACTTGTGTGACCAGTTCATATGCTCCATCTAGTGAGACTTGTCTTTTTACGCCTTCAGTGGAGGCGCTGTTAGCTACTTTATAGAGATCGTTGGCGTGGATTAATAACCGTGCAACGTCAGCTAGTTCACTTTGTGCTAACTCATTGACTGCTGGCTGAAGATTAGATGTCATTGTATTCATTGTGGGCAAACCTCTTCCGCTTTTTTATGTTTTAATGCTCTATAACATTAACTATGCGAAGGGTATGCCAAGTTGCAGGATATTTTGTTTTAGGCTCTATTTAAAACTAATAAATGCCACAATGGCTAATAAGGTAATAGAAAAACCAGCTATTGAAAACCACCAGTAATTAGTCTTTTTCTTCTGACTAATGGTGGGCTCTTCAATCCAAGCTTGTTTTCCTTTTGAGGCTAGAGGTGGTTTTTTAGCAGAAGGTTTGGGTTTTGCTTTTGACTGAACGGGCTGTGCTTTAGCCTTTTGGTTCGGTGTTTTTTGCTTGGATGGTTTTGGGTTGCTAATTGAACGTATTATTGTTTTATTTGGGTCTGCTTGGGGGCCAATGACTTCAAAGCTTATAACGTCTACTTTTATTTTATCGCCAGGTCTGACATTACTTTCAGTAATACGCTTGCCGTTAAGGTAGGTTCCGTTTGATGAGTCAAGGTCTCTAATCAGTAATTTTCCGCCTTTTACTTCAAACTCAACATGCCTTCTAGATAAGTGTTCTACCGGAATGCTGATATCACAGCTTGCCTCTCTTCCTAAAACTATTTTACCTTCGATTGGAAATAATTGATTCTCCATCCAGCTAGCAGTAGATTTTAATTTCCATTCCGGTGCTTTGGCAGGTTTTAGGCCAAGAGATGATTGATATTGTGTTGATTGAGGGTCAATGACATCAAGCTCTATAGCTCCTAGTTTTATAATGTCACCAGGATTTAGCTGTTTAGCTTTACTCGTCTTTTCATTATTAATGTAGAGTAAGGCTTCTTTGTTTTTACTTAGAATAAATACTTTGTTGTTTTTATTATGTATTTCGGCATGAAAGTCAGCAATTTGGCTATCGTTAATAACCAAGCTATTTTCGGGTGAGCTACCAATAGTGAATAGCGGGTCTACTAGCCATATTGCTTCTTGTCGTCTATCCCTAAATTGTAGCTTTAACATGGGTTGAACTATGCCTTTTTGGAATACAATAAATTAATGATCTTTCATTGAGTATAGCGGGTAACTTTCGATACATAGGATTTTATTATGTCAATTTATATGATCGTATTAGTCAGCGGATGAAACAGACGTTTTTTAACGCAATGTTTGATTTTATATCTTGAAAATCATGCCTATACTGAGTTTGTATATAGTTAATAACGGGTAACACGATGTTCAAATCTGCCTCAAAAACCCATATCGGTCATGTACGCGCTTGTAATGAAGATAGTTTTATCTCGAATGAAGAGCTTGGACTTTGGCTTGTGGCTGATGGTGTAGGTGGTAATGGTTTTGGTGATTTTGCTAGCCAAGTGTTGTCTCAAACGGTTGAAAGAAAATTACGGTTAGGGAATACGCTCAAAGAGTCTATTGTAGATGCTCATAAAACTATTATTAAATTAGGTGAGGCTAAGCCTGATGTGCGAGGAATGGCTTCAACGGTTGTCGCTGTACAATTTAAAGGTGAGCATTTCGAAGTTTGCTGGGTAGGTGATAGTCGGGCATATTTGATAAATGAAACAGAAATTGAACCACTGACCGCTGATCATAATCAAGCACAGTTTCTATTTGAACATGGTGAAATTACGGCCGAAGAAGTACGTACACATCCTTCTCAGCGAATACTTATGCATGCCGTGGGGGTAGATGACGAGCATTGGTTGGTAGATAAAATTACAGGTCGTTTGTTTGAGGGTGAAACACTTTTATTATGCAGTGATGGACTGACTGCAGAATTGGCAGATGATGAAATATTTACTTCCTTCAAAAAAGAGCAAAACTTAGAACTTGTTGCTAGTGACCTGTTAGAAAAAGCCTTGGATAAAGGTGGGGAGGACAATATAACCATTATAGTAGTGTCACTGGATGGAATCTCCTCTGAAGAAAGCAATATAACTGCCCCCCAGACTATTGCTTCTGAACCAGAGAATAAACAGGAGTCCGCTGTTAAGTTTATTGCATTTGGAGTTGTGGCAGCATTGTTATTAGTTTCTGTGGTACTTAGTTTCACATGAACCTTTTATTAGGAATAAATAAATGACAGATAGTCGTTATCAATATCTGGATAAAATTGGCGAAGGGGGCATGGCCACCGTTTATCGAGGCGTTCAGCGTTCGTTGAATCGCCCTGTTGCGATTAAGGTACTTTCTGCTGAGCTTTCAGACAACCCTTCTATTATTAAACGGTTTAAACGTGAATCATTAATTATTGCACAGTTAAATCATCCAAATATCATTCATGTTATTGATAAAGGTACTACTAGCTCAGGTCGCCCTGTGTTTATTATGGAATTTGTAGAAGGGCAGACCTTAAGCGAAATAATTGCTGACGGGGTTTTAACGTTCAACCGTAAAATTGATGTACTTATTCAGATCTGTAAAGGCTTAGGTTATGCCCATAAGCTTGAGGTTATTCATCGGGATATTAAACCAGCTAATATTTTAATTGATGGTGAAGGTAATGCGCGTCTATTAGATTTTGGTATAGCCTCTTTTTTTAAAGATAAGCAGAGTGGTGATGATAAAGAAACAAAATTAGTCATGGGAACGGAATCATATATGGCTCCAGAGCAGATGTTGGGTATTACTGAGACATCTGAACTGAGTGATATCTACTCCTTAGGCGTGGTCATTTATGAGCTACTCAGTGGCCAATTGCCCACTAGCCCTGTGCGCCCTTTATCTGTATTGGTTCCTGAAGTTCCCGAAGAATTCAATACCCTTGTTATGCAGTGTTTAGCTGAGCATAAAGAAGACCGCCCTTGTAGTGTTGAGGAAGTTAAAACCACTATCCTTAGAGTGATGCAAGGGCAGCATATAGGTCAGGATCAACAAAAACGAGCAGGGGAAGGTCTAGCTGCGATACAAAGTCGGTTTGGTTTGTTAGATGTTATTAGAGATGACAAACACAGTGCTGTTTATTTATATGAAGAGAAATCGTCTAACAACTTGCTCGTTATTAAGAAAAAAGTGGGGAGAGATTCAGGGCTTAAAGAAGCTAAAATACTGAGTCAATTGAAGCACCCAAATATAGTTAATATTTTGGGTACATCAAATAATCGTCATGTGTTTATTATTGTTATGGAGTACATTTCTGGGGGAACATTGCAAGATAGGCTAATAGAGCCTATGTCTACTAGTTTCTTTTTGCCAATGGCCTGCCAGATATGCGAAGGACTTGCTTTTGCTCATAGAAATCGTGTTGTGCACGGAAATCTACGACCTAGCAATATTCTTCTTACAACAAACTTACAGCCTCGCTTGTCTGATTTTGGCCTTGATGAACATTACCTAGTAAATCCAGATAAAAATAATTGGTATCGACCCGATAACGAAGAAAACTCTGAGTTATTGGATATTTACTCTCTAGGTGCCATCTTTTTTCATGCATTGACAGGTGCGCCGCCGGAAAAAAAATCAGGCAATATCGTTCGTTCTAAGTCTTTTAATTGTTTAGATGATGAGCTTCAGGAATTATTAATTCGAATGCTTGAAAAGGATTCCCTCTTAAGGCCTCAAAGTGTTGAAGCAGTGCTATCTGAGTTTCATATGATGGTGAAAGATCAGAAAACGGAGATTAAATCGGGACGACAGCCGTTATCTAACAGGTTATCAAGTGAAACGCGTACTACTAACGGTACTTCAAATGGGTTTCAAATTACACTTTTGGTTGTAACTATAATATCAGTCAGTCTTAATGTATTGCTATTGATGGGAGATGTTGAATCGATTAAAGAGGCTGTTACTACCTTTATAGCTAACCTCTTTACTTAATGAAATTTAACTCAGAAGTAGCCCGTCGTCGGATAGCGCTTCACCTTTATTCTGCTCAAATAAATTTAGCAAATCAGGAACGTCAAGGCCTTCCCTTTCTGGGTTAGATATATCGAATGCTACCTTTCCTTCATGTAGCATCAGGGTTCTTTCGCCTACATCTAAAGCCTGTCTCATACTATGCGTAACCATTATTGCTGTGAGTTTATGTTGTTCAATAATAGCTTTGGTAAGTTCTAAAACAAAGCGCGCTGTTTTGGGGTCAAGAGCCGCGGTGTGTTCATCTAATAAAAGTAACTGAGAGGGTTCAAGTGTGGCCATAAGAAGGCTTATTGCTTGTCTTTGCCCCCCTGACAATAAGCCTATACGGTCTTGCAATCGTCGTTCAAGGCCTAGGCCAAGGTTATGTAAACGATCTTGAAATAATTCAACATATTCCTTTTTATTAGCAAGGCTAAGCCCTCTCTTTTTCCCCCTCTTAATTGCCAGCGATAAGTTCTCTTCGATTGTTAGGTTAGCGCAGGTCCCAGCGAGAGGATCTTGAAAAACTCTTGAAACCAGTTTAGCTCGCTGATGTGTTGCCTGTGAAGTAACATCTTTATCCGCAATAATTATTTTACCTGAATCAACTGAAACCTCACCACTCAATGCATTAAGGAAGGTTGATTTTCCTGCGCCATTACTACCTATAACAGTGACGAACTGCCCTTTAGGGACAGATAATGATAAGCCTCTAAGTGCGTTATTCTCAAGTGGCGTTCCTTGCCCAAAGGTGACGCGCAGGTTTTCAATTTTGATCATGACTTTTCTCCTCGCGATGATTTAAAAGATGGTTTAAAGCGAGGAAGTACGATGGCCATTGCGACCAACACAGCGGTAACAAGATTAAGGTCTTGAGCTTGAAGACCTATAAAATCAGCGTTAAGAGCCAAAGCTATAGCGAGTCGATAAAATATAGCACCGATTAAGCAGGCAAAAATTGCTAGCAGAATTGTTCGGGCCGGTATCAAGGCCTCCCCACCGATTACAGAGGCTAAACCTACAACAATCACACCTACTCCCATTGTTACGTCGGCAGCTCCCTGACTTTGTGCAAAAAGAGCACCTGCTAGTGCAACCAGCCCGTTGGAAACAGCCATTCCCATAACAATCATTACAGAGGTTGATACACCTTGTGCTCTTGCCATACGGGGGTTTTCACCTGTTGCTCTCATGGCCAAGCCTGTTTCAGACTTTAAAAAATACACAAGCCCAATAAGTACAACGAGAGCAATAAGAGCGAATGCTAAAGGAGTGGTTACATAGTAGGGGAGGTCTATTGAGTCTAGCGGCGTCAGTATTGTGTTTTCACCTAACAGTGCAACGTTGGGTCTACCCATAATACGCAAGTTAATAGAGTACAGAGCGATCATACTAAGTATGGAGGCGAGCAAGTTTAAAATATGAAGGCGTACATTCATCCATGCGGTTATAGCGCCTGCTATGCCTCCAGCTAAAATAGCTGCTAATGTTGCAAGCCATGGGTTAATGCCACCCACAATCAGTGTGGCAGAAACAGCAGCACCCAAAGGGAAACTGCCGTCAACAGTGAGATCAGGAAAATCTAGAACTCTAAATGATATGAATACCCCAAAGGCAACAAGGGCAAATATAAGGCCCGTTTCAATCGCGCCTAAAAATGCAATTTGACTCACACGCTACCTCAGTTTGTTATTTGCCAATAATTACTTTGGCACTTTTTAGTAAGTCTTCAGGTAGGGATAAGCCCATACGTTTGGCTGCACCAGGGTTTAGATGTAGCTCCATTTTATCAACACCTTGTACGGGTATATCACCAGGTTTTTTACCTTCTAGTATTTGAGCAACAATTACTCCCGTTTGGCGGCCTACGTCATAATAATTAAATCCTAGTGCGGCTATTGCGCCTCGTTTTACGGTATCTGTGTCGGCTGCAATCACAGGTAGCTTATTTTGCTCACCTACTTTTATAACCGCTTCTGCTGCGGAAATAACCGTGTTATCAGTGGGGAGGTAAATAGCGTCAACTTTTCCTACTAAGGCTCTTGCCGCAGTAAGCACATCTGAAGATTTGGTTGCGGCTGATTTAACAACCTTCAAGCCGAGCTCGGGGGCTATTTTCTCTACCAACTCTACAATAGTGACCGAATTAGCTTCACCAGGGTTGTAGATGGTACCAATGGTTTTTATGTTAGGTATTAGTGTCTTAATTAGATTTAAGTGTTCTTTTACCGGTAGCATATCGGTTGTGCCAGTGATATTACGCCCAGGTTTCTCAAGATTTTTTACTAACTTTGCACCTATTGGATCTGTTACGGCAGAAAATACAATTGGAATACCGCGAGCTGCGGCCGCTGCTGTTTGAGCTGAAGGCGTTGCAATAGCAACAATAACATCAGGTTCTTCGCCTGCAAATTTTCTTGCTATTTGAGTCGCTGTTGTTGGGTTGCCTTGGGCGCTTTGATATTGCCACTCAAGGTTTTTCCCTATGATATATCCTTTGTTCTCCAGTTCATCTTTTACACCTTTGCGTACAGAGTCCAACGCTGGGTGTTCGACAATTTGAGTAATCGCAACAAACTTCTGATCGGCTATTATGTTTGATGCGAAGAAAAAGGTCATGAGTAATGAAAATAATTTGATTGTGTGTGACATCGAAACTCCTGAATGAACTGAGATTATTAGATATAAGAGGATGTTGTTACTTTTTTCTGCTGTATTTTCTACGTCGATTTATTCCGAGAACAGCCCGAAAAAGCGTGTAACCAAACCCACAGAGAAATAATGCAGCAACGGCCATTAATGACAAATCGCTGGATATCTGATCGCTTGTATTAAATTGAAAAGCGGTTAGTACTTTAGATAAGTGTTGAATAAAAAGATAAGCCGAGACCATGCCACCTGCAATGGCTGAAATAAACTGCGTAAATATAATAACAAGAGAAGGAATGGTTGCTGTATGGTCGCACTTATCACAAGTAAAAATATCTGTATATTCTGGCTCCCCCTCTTGGTGAAGAGGGTTCATTTTTCCTTGCTTGCATTTGGTGCAAGTGAAAATGGATTGATTTCGCCGACTACTTTTTCGGGTTAACAGGAGTTCATTATTATCCACTCGGCGATTTTCCACTATGATATCAATTCCAGTTTATTATATTTTTAAGCACGGAGGTGAATCTTCCTCGTTCAATGAAATAGTGTCAAGTTAATGCTGGTCTTTAATTTTACGTTTTTTTGTTATAAGTACGTGTTGATGAAATGGACTTACTCAAAAAAATCACAGGGACGATACCGACTAAAACAATAATGAGGGCAGCCAGTGCACTTTGTTCAAGTAGTTCATCTGAAGCGTACTGATAAACGTGAGTCGCGAGTGTTTCAAAATTAAATGGCCGTAGAATTAAAGTGGCGGGAAGTTCTTTCATGCAATCAACAAATACGACTAGTGCTGCAGTAAGTATACCTCCACGGATAACGGGTAAATGGACTCTAAACAGAGTGCTAAGGTTGTTATGCCCTAGGGATCGAGATGCCATATCCATACTAGGCGTTACTTTTGCTAAACTGGACTCTATAGATCCCGCAGACACTGCCAGAAATCTAACCGTATAAGCAAATATAATGGCAAAGGTAGTGCCACTTAATAGTAAGCCTGTAGATATTCCAAAATGCTGTCTAAACATATCATCCACAGCATTATCAAATGCCGCGAAGGGGACAATAATACCCACAGCAAGTACTGCTCCTGGCATGGCATAGCCTAAGCCTGAAAAACGGACTAGTAATTGAGTTATCCCTGTTGAGTTAAGACGCTTGCTGTAGGCAAGCATGATGCCTAGCGCTATAGTTGTAATGGATGCTATGACAGATAGTGTGAAGCTATTGAATGCATGGTTTAAAAAGTTACTTGTCCAGCTTACTTCAAAATAATGATAGGCATAGTAGCTCAGCACGGTTACAGGAATGAGGAAGCCTGCTACAACGGGAAGGGCGCAAAATAATAACGCCGCGCCAGCCCGTAGCCCTGTCAATTGAAATTGCTCTAAAGCATGCCCCTGGTTTTTAGACTCAAACTGTTTTTGCTTACGCCTAGAGAAGCGCTCCATATAAATAAGTGTGACTACAAAAATTAGCATTAAACTGGCAATCTGTGCTGCGCCTCCGATATTGCCCATATTTAACCAGGTATCATAAAGGCCCGCGGTAAGTGTTCTAACGGCAAAGAAATCAACCGTTCCAAAGTCATTCAATGTTTCCATTAATACTAAGGATAAGCCTACCGCGATGGCTGGGCGAGCAACAGGGATTGAAATGCGTAAAAAGCTCTGTAACGGAGAGTGACCTAAGTTGCGACTGGCAGAAAAAAGTGACATAGATTGTTCAAGAAAAGCGGCTCTTGTCATTAGGTAAACATAGGGGTATAGCACTAGCGCCATCATTGTAATTGCGCCTCCCATGCTTCGGATTTCAGGAAACCAATAATCTTTTGATGAACTCCAACCAAACAGCGCACGCAGCCAGCCTTGTACTAAACCTGCATACTCTAGAAGGTCTGTGTAAACGTAAGCAATAACATAAGCGGGTACTGCGAAAGGAAGAAGTAAAGCCCACTCTAATATTTTCCGGCCAGGAAACTTACACATAGTTACTAGCCAGGCCGCGCCAACCCCCATAAATAAACTAAGCGTCCCGACTCCAAACATTAAAATAAGCGTGCTGGAAATGTAGCCTGGTAATACAGTACTTGCTAAATGAGGCCAAATATTTTCTTCAGGAAAAAAGGCAAGGTAGAAAACAGCAATAATAGGGAGTCCGACCATGACTGCGACTAATGATGCTGAAATAAACCAAGGATTTCGAAAGCGTTTATTTAGTGGTGTTGTATGAGCGAATGTATGCATTAATAGACCGGTGGTGATTGATAAAGGGCTCAGACTCAGTTAAGTACTAAACGTTGAGTCTGAGCTGCATACTTTAGTTATCAAACCCAGTTCTATCAACTAATTTAACCGCTAACTTACGGTATTTAGCAATGTCTTTAAGAGGGAGTGCATCTGATTTAAATTTCCCCCATGAAGAAACCAGTGCAGAAGGCTCAACACCCGCTTTAACTGGGTATTCAAAATTCTGTTCAGCAAACATTTTTTGGGCCATCGGAGCTGACAAATAGTCCATGAGTTTAATTGCATTTTCTTTGTTTGGTGCACTCTTTGTTAGAGATATGCCGCTAATATTAACATGTGTCCCTCTATCTCCCTGGTTTGGAAAGACGATATTGACGGCATGAGCCCAAGCAGATTGCTCTTTATCCATTAACATTTTGCCGTAATAATAATTGTTGCCAATGGCAAGGTCGCAAACACCTTCTTTTATAGCCTTAACTTGTGCTCGGTCATTACCTTGAGGTTTTTGGGCTAAATTACTTTTCACTGCTGATAACCAGCTCTCTGTTTCAGCTTCTCCATGATGGGCGATCATTGATGCAATAAGTGCAACGTTGTATGGGTGCTTGCCACTACGGGTGCATATTTTACCTTTCCATTCTGGGTTTGCTAGGTCTTCATAGCTTGTTATTTCTCCTTCAGCGACTCGCTCTTTAGATGCATATATGACTCGTGCTCGTGTTGTTAATGCATACCATTGACCTTCAGGGCCTTGATACTGACTAGGGATGTTTTCGTTAAGAGTTGGTGTCGTTACACCTTGAACGACATTAGCTTTAACTACTTCATCAAGGCGCCCAATATCTACTGTAAACACTAAGTCAGCAGGGCTGTTTTTTCCTTCACGCTTTAAGCGCTCTGTTAACCCTTTTTTAGCAAATACAACATTAACGTTTATTCCTGTAGTTTCTGTGAAATTGTCAAAAATGGGTTGAATAAGAAAGGGTTGACGATAAGAGTATACATTTACTTCTTCAGCCGCCTGGCTTTGTGTGATTGATAAGAGGCTTCCTATAATAACTAAAGAAGAGGGTATTAAACGTTTGAAGTTTATCATCTGCGGACCTTGTGTTAATGCGAAATAGAGTAATAATGTAAATCATTCTCATTTAGAATTGTGTAATTGTCAATAAAAAATAATTTAAAGGCCGTTTTTAGTTCGCTCATTCTAAGTGTAATGCTATCATTTAGTTATTAACTTTATTATTTGTACATGCTTTATAACTCAAGGAATCTAGGGAAAAAACAACAAATATGAGTATAGATAAGAGAGATCATGCAAGAACCCTTTTAAATGCCCAAATAAAAGTCACTCATGACCTGCTTGAAGAAGGCTTATTTTATGTTCGGGATATTTCAGATGGTGGTGTTTTTGTTATTGTTGGTGAAGCTAAATTTCCTACCTTAGGTAGTGTGGTGACAGTGCAAATGCAAGGTCTTCCATTCGAAGCGCCCATTTTAGATATGGTGGTAGTACGAAAAGGGGCTGATGGGTTTGGTTTGAAGTTTGTTTCTGATGATGGTTAGTTTACTTGCGAGAAAACAGGGTTATTTTCATAATAACTATACTATATGTTGAACTCCATCCCATTGCGCTCACTACATTTATAAATATGTCTAAGCACACCGAATTTAGCGTTATAATTTGTTCTTGGTTACTTTTATAGGTGACATCCTATCTTCCAATATATGACTTCTGGTCGATTAACTATTCAAAATACATCACCCATATATATGTATTATATTAATATTTATGAAAGGCATAAATGTACATGAAGAAAAACATGGCTAAAGGTTTATTGTGGTTTACAGTGCTATTCAGTATGACTGGGTGTGCATCATACTATTCTCATTATGGTAGTTTCTCTGCTCAAAATTCTCAGGGAGAAGACCGACTGTTTGTGGTTTCATGGAAGACGGCAGAGTATCCTTCATGGGCTATTCAAGATAATAAATCTACTGAAATCACGCTTAAGACACAATGCAGTGAAAGACAATGGCAACTTAATGACCTTTCTAGTGATCAAAACCAGTGTACGGAAGCAAGCACTGGAATTGTTGCTTGTGGTGACCCAAGCCTAGACCTCATGTTGTCAGGTAAAAAATTACAGAGTACTAACCAGGTTTGTATGTTTATAAGTGATGAGAATGACGCAAAGAATATTGTCGATTTAGGTCATAGCATGTTGATAAAGGTGAGTTGCTTACCCAGTGTAATAAGCCGTAAAGACGGTGACGACACTAAAAATATTGATTATCTAAAAGCCTCTGTTGTTCCTTACAGTGTGTTTACTCGTAAAGTTTCACGTTATAGCTTTAATGACAAAGCACCTTTTATGACAGATAAGATTTGTGAATCTGAATAAGTAACTTGTTAGTCGTAATAATAATTTAAAATATTAAGGCTTAACGTACCGTTTGAAGCTGGATTTATTGTGACCTGGGTCTCAGTGTACTTTTAGTTACACATGAGTACAAAATTCACATTGTACCTTGTGAAATATTTGGCAAAATAGGTGTTATGAAAGTTGTCTTTATTTTTAATTGGTGCTGAGCACTAAGGGTGTAAATCATGCAGGGTAATCGACAAAAAATACCCGTTAATCAGCTTCAGGTTGGCATGTATGTTTCTGACTTGGATAGGCCATGGTGTGAAACACCTTTTCCAATTCAAGGTTTTTATGTCAGAAGCGTGGCGGAAGTTGAATCCCTTGAGTCCTATTGTAAATTTGTTTACGTTGACGTGGTTTCTGCTCGAAAGCAAGAAAATTACACTCATGAAGCCAATGTGACTGGGCGTAAAAAGAGTGGTGGGGTTTCAAATCAAAATTTACTAAAACTACCTCCTTTAAAAATTCGAAATAAAGTTGAATATCACCCTGTATCTTCACAAAAAATAGTATCATCACTTAAAAAAGAAGTATCTAAAGCTAGCAAATTACAGCGTAATGTTAGTTTGGCATTAGCTTCCATTTATGACTCCATCCAAACTGGTGGAACACCCAATTATAAAGCGGTTAATAAAGCGGCTGACGGCATGGTTGAGAGTGTTATCAGAAACCCTGATGCCTTGGTATGGCTAACCCGCGTTAATGTTCATGACAGCTTCACTTACCAACATGCGATAAGCTCATCTATTTGGGCTTTAGTTTTAGGCCGATATCTGGGGCTTGAAAAAGACCTCCTTAAGCAGTTATCTACATCGGTGCTTTTGTCTCAGGTTGGGAAGGCTAAATTACCAGCTGAAATTCTTAAAAATCAACATTCGCTTAATGCAGATGAGTTTGAGATCTATAAGAAATATGTAGATCTTAGTGTCGAAACGTTAGAATCTGCTGAGAATATACCTAGCTCTATTATAGCTGTGGTGCAGAGTCATCGCGAAAGGCATAATGGAACAGGATTTCCTAATAGTATCACAGGAGATAGGATTCCATTATTGGCTAAAATTGCTGGCCTAGTTGATGCTTACCAAGAGATGATTGAGCCTAGACCTGGGGTAACTCCTTTGCCTTCATCAATCGCCGTTTCAAAATTATATGAAAGTCGTAATGTTGAATTTCAAGAAGAATTAGTTGAGAGCTTTATTAAAGCGATTGGGGTTTATCCAACAGGAACGTTGGTTGAGTTAAATAATAAAGAAGTAGGTATCGTACTTAATCATAACCCTGAGCGAAGGCTGTGGCCTAAGGTTGCGGTGGTGCTCAATGAAGATAAGCAACCGTTGAACCAGGCTAAGGTAATTGACCTGCTCTCTTATAACGAAGGTAAAGAAAAGCAGTCTACGTTGAATATTACGGGAAGTTTACCTGCAGGTTCGTTTGATATAGATCCGTCTAGTTATTTGATTTCTGGAGCGACAAATCGATGGAGCTGGCGGCACTTCAGCAGTTAGTACTTTATAATCGAACGGTTTAGTAGAGTAGTTTTTATATGACCAGACATGTTTGTGAGCAGTGTCTTAAAGCTAAGGCTGCTTGTATTTGTGACTGGATATCACCGGTTAACAACCAAACACGCATAGTTATACTTCAGCATCCTGATGAAACTAAAAAGCCATTAGGTACCGCAAAAATAGCCACTCTATGTCTTGATAATGTCGAATTATGGGTCGGTGTCGATTTTTCTAATGTACCTTATTTTAATGAGCTGGTGACTGATTTTAAACACTGCGCGGCAGTATTGTACCCAGCAGAATTAGCGACAGACTTAAATGATTGGACGTGCAATGACTCTTTAATTAATAATTTAAACAATGATAATTGTAGTAAAACACTCATTGTTTTAGATGGAACTTGGCGTAACACCCGTGAAATAATGCTTTCAAACAAGCCACTCCAAGATTTATTAAAAGTAAAGTTAAAGCCAAGTAAGCATTCTGATTATCGAATACGCAAGGCGCCCATGGTGGAGTCACTTTCTACTGTAGAAGCAATATCTTTGTCGTTAAGCATATTAGAACCTGAAACACGGGTTGACCCCATGTTGAATTGTTTTAAAGAAATGATTGATTACCAAATTGAGTGTATGGGTGAGGAGGTATATCGTAAAAATTATTTAGATAAAGCGGATAAGTAAAGCTTAGGCTTGAAATTAACGCTATTGACCCAACATTATCTTTCTTCCCCCGCTTTTAATAGTTAATCAATTATGAATCATGCGCTCACCATTACTAATCTAACTAAAGTTTATGACAATGAATTTGAAGCGCTTAAAGGCATTTCATTGGTTGTAAAGCAAGGGGACTTTTTTGCGCTTTTAGGTCCCAATGGCGCTGGAAAATCCACAACATTAGGTATTGTTTCATCATTGGTCAATAAAACCTCCGGTACTGTAAAAGTTTTTGGCTACGATATTGAAACTGATTTGGTTAAAGCAAAAACCCAATTGGGTGTAGTCCCTCAGGAGTTCAATTTTAACCAGTTTGAAAAGGTATTTGATATAGTTGTTACTCAAGCAGGTTATTATGGTATTCCGGCTGTTGAGGCCAAAATAAGTGCTGAGAAATACCTAAAAAAATTAGGGCTTTGGGATAAACGTGACGAACCCGCAAGGCTTCTTTCTGGTGGAATGAAGCGTAGACTCATGATTGCCAGAGCATTAGTTCATGAGCCTAATTTGTTGATTTTGGATGAGCCTACTGCCGGTGTTGATATTGAATTACGCCGTTCGATGTGGGATTTTATGAGGGAGTTAAATGAGCAGCAGGGAACCACGATCATTTTAACGACTCATTATCTTGAAGAGGCTGAGGCGCTTTGTCGCAATATAGCTATCATTGACCAGGGGCGTATTCTGGCAAATACGAGTAAAAAAGAATTATTACAAAAGGTAAGTGCTGAAACCTTCGTGCTAGATTTAGATAAGCCTATTAATAGTGCGCCAGAGCTTGAAGGGTTTGAATGCCGCCTTAATAAGGATGGTTGTTTAGAGGTAGGTGTAGCTCAGGAGCAAGATATTAATACTTTATTTACTGAGTTGAATAAGCAGTCTATTAACGTCATGAGTATGAGGGCTTCCTCAAGTCGGCTTGAAGAATTATTTATTCGTATGGTCGAAGGGGAAGAGTAAATGGGCTTCAATAAAACATTGATTGCTTTTCAAACTATTGTGGTAAAAGAAATTCGTCGCTTTATGCGAATTTGGGTGCAAACTCTTTTGCCACCGGCTATTACCATGACACTTTATTTTGTTATTTTTGGCAATTTAATAGGCCCTAGAATTGGCGAAATGAATGGCCATAAATATATGGATTTTATCGTTCCTGGCTTGATAATGATGTCCGTTATAACAAACTCATATGCGAATGTAGTTTCATCTTTCTTCGGTATGAAGTTCCAACGAAGTATTGAGGAGTTAATTGTTTCTCCTGTTCCTAATTGGGTCATTCTTACCGGTTATGTTACTGGTGGCGTTGTTCGTGGTTTGCTCGTTGGTTTAATTGTTACTTTGCTATCCCTAGGGTTTACTGATTTGCAGGTTCATAGTCCTTTGGTTATGGTTTCTGTAGCGTTGTTAACAGCAATATTATTTTCGTTGGGTGGCTTCATTAATGCCATGTTTGCAACAAAATTTGATGATATATCCATTGTCCCAAGTTTTATTCTTACACCGTTAACTTACCTAGGGGGTGTGTTTTACTCTATTAGCCTATTGCCAGATTTTTGGCAGGCAGTTTCTTTAGCTAACCCAATTCTTTATATCGTAAACGCATTTCGATTTGGTATATTAGGTGTTACTGATATTGATGTAGGGGTCGCGTTTTTGATGATTATCGGGTTTACGGTCGTTCTTTTTTGTTTATCTCTTCACCTGTTGAATAAAGGTAAAGGGATTCGTAGTTAGTTTTAGGTTGAAAGCTAAATTAATTGTATTTGATTTGTGAATTTTTAGGTTATTCAAAATATGGTAGATTTAAATAATACCTTGCTAGGTCAAAGCACTGATTATGTTGACCAGTATTCTCCCGATTTATTATACCCCTTACCACGTAAGGTAAAACGAGACGAACTTGGGGTGAGTGAATCGCCCCTCCCGTTCAATGGAGTAGATTACTGGAATAGTTATGAGCTTTCTTGGCTAAGTGCATCGGGTAAGCCTCAAGTAGCGATTGCTATGTTTGCTTTTCCTTGTCAGTCTAATAATATTATTGAATCTAAGTCATTTAAGCTTTACTTGAATTCATTAAATCAAACGACTTTTGATTCTAAAGAACAACTTGAAAACACCTTAATTGATGACTTAAGTAAGGTGGCTGGGTGTCAGGTAGAAGTAAGTGTTGTTTCCTTGGGGCAGGCGCTCGATATAAATTCAGGCGACGAAAATCGAATACTGATTGATGATTTAGACCTTAATTCGTTTCAGTATGAGGTCGATCCTACCTTACTCTCTTTATCGATAGGAGGGCATGTTCAAGAAAAGTTGATATCACACTTGTTAAAAACGAACTGCCCCGTTACAGGTCAGCCTGACTGGGCTTCAGTGTTAATAGATTATTCTGGTGAGGCAATAAGCCATGAAGGTTTATTGCGTTATATTGTATCTTATAGAAATCATCAAGACTTTCATGAGCAATGTGTTGAGCGTATTTTCATAGATATTATGAAGCAATGTAAGCCGGATAGTTTAACTATTTATGCACGTTATACTCGGAGGGGAGGTTTGGATATTAACCCTTTGCGGTCGACTGAACAAAATTATGCGGGGAACGATCGATTATCTCGTCAGTAGCTATTATATAGTTAAATAGGCATATATTGGAGTCAGTAAATGGTTTGTTCCGACTCCAATATATTTTATTCTTCTTCACCATCAGAGTCTTTAAGTTTCTGAGCCGCGGTAACAAGTGCCCGCACAATCTGATCTTTTTCTTCTGTACCGATCTTTCCTGTATCTAGGTACATAGCAAACCCTGTTGTTTCATGCTCCATAAAGCTTTGGTTTGCACCCATTTCGCGTCTAAAATCTACAACTTCATAAATAGGCACTGATCGGGAGAACCCTTTAACGGTTATTTCACCTTTGTCTCTACACATGACAGTGTCTTTTACCTGAGAAAATGTTTCGTAAGAAACTAAAATTTCTCCGGGCTCTGCAAGGCTCTCTAGGCGACTGGCTAAATTTACTTCTTTGCCAATGATGGTGTAGTCCATTCTATTTTCAGCACCAAAATTACCTACAGTACAATAACCAGTGCTTATGCCCATTCTTATTTCAAGAGGGGTTCTAACGCCTTGGCTTTGCCATTTTTGCCGAAGAATTTTCATGCGTTTACGCATATCAATACCCATAGCGACACAGGCGAGAGTATCTTCCTTGGAGCCACGACTGGTTGGGTCACCAAAGAAAATCATAATGCTATCGCCAACGAATTTATCAATAGTACCGCCGTATTTGAGTGCGATTTGTGACATCTCGTTGAAATAAGTGTTTAGAAGGTCTGTTAAACTTTCGGGCTCCATTTCTTCAGAGAGCTCAGTAAACCCTTTAATATCTGAGAAGAAGACCGCTAATTTTTTACGTTGAGTTTCAAGTCTTACGTCTCGCTCACCGGTAAAGATTGACTGCCAAACTTGAGGGGAAAGATATTTGGCTAACTTATGAGAGAGTGTGATTGACTGCTCTCTTTGGTGCTGAATTTGAGATTTTGCATGTACTAGTGCTTTTGCTTGTCGGTGTGTGTAATAGGCCATTATGCAAATGTAAATACCAATACTGACTCCCGAAACTAAGCTAACAGAAAAGGGCGTTTGAGGAGCAAATTTAACACCGAAATAAAGTGAAGAAATAATCAGGCTGATAAATAAAGCAAGATTACCGTAAAGCCAACTTTTCATGCCTCCAACAATAATAAAACTAAAGTTCAGCATTAATATAAAAAATATAGTGGGGATGAGGCTAAAATCGAGCAATACAATAGCTGGACCTAATACAGCTGCATCAACTAATAGAATTTTATTTCGGATGATGGGGTTTCGCTGTTTATTGAAATACCTCATTGTAAAATAAAGAAGGTGAGGCCAAAGCATGGTGCCGGGTATTAGCCAGATAAGGTCTGGGTTGAAATGCCCTGCCAATATTCCTGAAACAATAATAGATGCCGCAGCCAAATAACCTAAAACTCGAGCGTTGTAGTCCGGCATTGGAGGGATTGCAACGGGCTTTCTTACTTTGCTTGTGCGGTTATTTTTATTTGTTATTGTCATTTAATTCATTATTGTAGTTTTGCTAAAAGGGATACGCCGCTTATGTATAAATACGTATAGACGTATCTTATTGATATTTGCATCACTTTTCCAGTGTTGTACTATAAGATTAACAAAGAGCCACCAACGATTAATTTATAGGTAAGTAATGACTCATCCTGTGACTGCATTTATGTTAGAGCGTAATTCCATGCCGGCGCTATCTGCGCCAGCACCCACTGGCGCGGTATTAGGTTCTATTTTTCAGGCTGCGCTTCGTGCACCTGATCACGGGAAACTTAGACCGTGGCGTTATTTGACGGTGAATGGCGAGGCACTTTATAAATTGGGCAATCTTTTTGCGGAGAGTTCGAGAGCCGATGACCCAACTATATCAGTTGAGCAAGAAAATAAGTTTCGTAAAATGCCTTTACGTGCACCTATGATTGTTGTCGCTATCGCTAAAACCCAAGCTCACCATAAAATCCCTGAGATAGAGCAACTGATTTCTTTAGGTGCTGGTGTAGGATATTTACTTCTTGCGTTACAGGCAGAAGGCTTTGGTGGAATGTGGAGAACAGGGCCGCTTGCTTATAACAAAGGCGTACATAAAGGTTTGGGTTTGGTTGAGGGTGAGCGTATTGTTGGTTTCCTTTATATAGGCACGCCAGAAGGAAAAGCCAAGGCTATACCGCAGAATAATACTGATGACTTTATTACTCCTTGGGCGTAAAGCCCCGTTCTCTTTCTTGTAAAATTATACTTCTCCCTCCTCTTTCATTTAGATTCTGTAAATCATTTCCTCTAATACGGTAAAGCATTGCCGTAAATTTGGCTCTATTTTTAAATTCTATAATAAAAGTCATATAAATTAGTATGTTATATAGTTGGCATTGCTATTGCTTTAGTAATATTAATTGTTTTTTGTGGTCATGATTTACCATTTTAAAATTACACGTAGTATTTGGTTTAGTGGAGTAGCTATGACAATCTCGTTTGATAATGCATTAGGGATACATGAACAGGCACTCAGTGTTCGTGTAAAGCGTGCTGAAGTGTTAGCTAATAATCTAGCTAACGCGGATACGCCAGGGTTTAAGGCCAGAGATCTGGACTTTAAAGCTGCTCTTAACAAGCAAATGGGGGGGGCTCAAAACGGGTTAGAGATGGCGATGTCTAAAACTAGTTCAAAGCATATCAGCACTCAAGGCGAGTCTAGTGAGTCACTTCTTTATAAGAATCCCACGCAGCCATCCATTGACGGTAATACCGTAGATACTCAGCAGGAAATGGCTGCATACATGAAAAACGCAATGGATTACCAAGCCAGCTTTCAGTTTTTAAACGGAAAGTTTAAAGCACTGACTAGTGCCATAAGGGGTGAATAAATATGTCGCTTAATCGTATTTTTGATATTGCTGGTTCGGCAATGTCTGCTCAGTCTATCCGTTTAAATACTACTGCCAGTAATATAGCTAATGCAGATACAGCAAGCAGTAGTACAGAGGACGTCTATAGAGCTAGAAAGCCCGTCTTTGCTTCAATTCAACAATCTGTAATGACTAATAATGGTTTTAATGCAGCATTTACAGACAACCCAGAGTCTCAAGGGGTTGAGGTTAAGGGGATTGTTGAAAGCGAAGCACCTTTAAATATGCGCTTTCAGCCAGATCACCCCATGGCTAACGATGATGGTTATGTTATGTACCCCAATGTAAACGTAGTGGAAGAAATGACGGATATGCTTTCAGCATCTCGGAGTTTTCAAACTAATGTAGATGTTATGGATGCAGCAAAAACCATGATGCAACGAATTTTAACACTAGGTCAATAAACCAGCACATTAGAATTAGGAACAATAGGAGTAACTATGAGCGACTTTAACTCTGTATCGCCAACCAATGATGTGCTGAACCAGTTTTCACTGCAGGCACCTAATGCGAATACTACGGACGAGCTTGGTAAAAATGAGTTTATGGAGTTGATGATTGCTCAACTCAATAATCAAAACCCCCTTGAGCCTCAGGATAATGGTGCGTTTATTGCCGAGTTGGCTCAATTTAGCTCGTTAGAGGAGATGCAGGGATTAACCTCTACTGTTGAAGGGTTTGCGTCTAGCTATCAATCTACACAGGCTTTACAGGCATCATCCATGGTGGGGCGCTCTGTATTGGTTAACGCTTCGACAGGGCCAACTTCGATGGCTGGCACAATAGGCGGTGTTGTTGATTTGCCGGCCAGTACGTCTGACTTAAGAATCTCTGTCCTTAACTCATCGGGTGAGTTAGTTAATCAATATGAGATGGGGCAACAAGTTGCCGGTCAAGTATCATTTTTATGGGAAGGAAAAAATAAGGCGGGAGATCAGATGCCTGCCGGACAATACACAATAAAAGCTGAAGCCAATTATGGTGGAAAAACCGAGCAGATTAATACAATGCTTAGTGCCAATGTGGATAGTGTATCAATAGGAAGTGATAGTTCTATTACCCTAAATTTGGCGGGTATGGGAGGAATTCCTCTTAACGAAGTTCGCCAAATTAACTAAATATGTTAAGTATTTATGATCTTAATAAGAACAAATGTTTTTAATTCTTTTGATAACAAGGTACGAGGTGTTTCATGCCATTTAACATTGCACTGAGTGGTTTACGAGCGTCTTCCACTGACTTGGAAGTGACGGGCAATAATATTGCCAACGCAAGTACGGTTGGTTTTAAGCAGTCTAGAACTGAGTTTGGTGATATTTATTCAAACTCCTTTTTGGGCAATACTGGAAACTCGGCGGGAGGAGGGGTAACAGTACAGAATATTAGGCAGCTGTTCGATGGCGGCAATATTAGTGGAACTCAGCGGGGGCTTGACCTTGCAATAGATGGAAATGGTTTTTATGTCTTGAGTGATGGCGGGGAAACTAAGTATTCAAGAGCAGGGCAGTTTGGTGTTGATAAAGACGGTTTTGTTGTCAATAACACTGGAATGAATTTACAAGGATTTGAGGCTGATGCAGAGGGTAATGTAGGAGGGATATTAACGGATATACAGGTTGATAATAGTAGCCTTTCTCCAAGAAGAACTACTTTGGTTAACCCTACATTAAATCTTGATTCTTCAGAGTTGGTATTGGAAGAAAGAGGTACGCAGTTGGCTGCTGGTGATGCAGGTACGGCTGCGGGACTTATATCTCCACAAATACTAAATAACTATCCCTCCGTTGATTGGAATATAGTCTATGGCGATGGAACCAGTGCGGGAATAACGACTCCGGCTGGTGCATCTGCAGGTGCTGTTGCGGCTTCTCTTTCTAGTTTAAGTGGTGTCGATGCGTCGGCTTCAACAGATGCAACAATACCGCAGTCAACGTTTAATATGGCTGATGGTGATGTATTGTCTGTTAATGGTGTTCCATTTACGATTGATGGCGTAGCTAACCCCACGAACGAAGATAAGTTGTCGCAATTGGCGCTTGATATTAATAGTTCAGCGTTAGGGGGGATTACTGCTGTATTAACTGGAACGCCAGGTGGTACAGGGGCAAATGAATTAACACTCGATATTATTCATAACCAAGGAGGGGATCTACAGTTCCAATACTCTGGTGCAGGTACGGCCCAAATTGACTCAAATGCTAACCCTAATTATGCCTCTTCTTTAGTGATGGATGGAACTGTTCCGGCTACTACTCAGGCTGTAGTGGCTGGAGTATTAACAGTGGTAAGGCAGGAGGGGACGACCTTTTCAGCGGTGGACACTGGTACAGCTATTGCGAATACCGACATTATTGAATCATTTTCTGGGCAGCCGTTCAGTAATAATGTATTTGATCCACTAGATTCAGGTACCTACAATCACGCAACATCGACAAGCGTATATGACAGCTTAGGTAATAGTCATGTGCAGACTTTATATTTCGTCAAACAAACGTCGGGTACTTCTGCGCAGCCAAATACTTGGCAGATGCATGTTCAGATTGATGGCGAAGATGTGGGTGACCCTGTAATAGGCACTCAGCCTACAAGAGCATCGTATACGCTCGTATTTAATGATGATGGTTCACTAAACTCTAACCTTTCTGATCAGGTTTTAATTTCAAACTGGGTTCCGCTTGATGCTGATGGTAACTCCAATGGCGCTGCAGGCCCTATCAATGTTGTTGATGGGGGAACATTGCCGGTCCCTGATCCAGCCACTAGCTCTAACTTTGAAATCAATATTGATGATACCACTCAGTATGGAAGTCCGTTCTCAATAAATGATATGCAGCAGAACGGTTTTACAACGGGGCGACTTGCAGGCTTAGATGTTGATGAATCTGGCATTCTATTTGCTAGATATACAAATGGAGAGTCAAGAGTTTTAAGTCAGGTGGCGTTAGCAAACTTTAATAATGAAGAGGGCTTATCGCCAACGGGAGACACTGCGTGGGTGCAGACGTTTGCATCGGGTAATCCTATTGTGGGCGCGCCAGGTACTGGTTCGTTAGGTTCGATATCATCTAGCTCCCTTGAGGAGTCTAATGTTGATTTATCTGATCAGTTGGTTAACTTGATTATCGCCCAGCGAAATTATCAAGCAAACGCCAAGACAATAGAAACAGCCGACCAGGTTACGCAAACAATCTTGAATATTTAAAACTGTTAGACATATTTAAGAACGTTGAAATGGTGAAGGAGGAGTAATGGATAAGGCGTTATATATATCCATGAGTGGTGCAAAGCAATCAATGTTGGCGCAACAAGCGCATTCTAATAACCTGGCGAACGTAAATACCACAGGTTTTAAGAATGATTTTGCTCAGGCGCGAAGCATGCCAGTTTATGGTGAGCACCATCCTACTAGGGCCTATGCTATGACAGAGCGGCCAGGTACTAATTTTGAGCAAGGTCCTTTAAATGAAACAGGACGTGATCTCGATGTTGCCATAAAGGGTGACGGGTGGATTGCCGTTCAGGCGCCAGATGGCAGTGAGGCATATACACGAGCAGGTGATTTGCAGACTGATATTAATGGCATACTTCGTACAGGTTCTGGCTTAGCTGTATTAGGTAATGGTGGCCCTGTATCTATACCTCCTGCTGCAAGCATGGAGCTTGGTGCTGATGGTACGATTTCAATTGTGCCTCTCGGGCAGACGCCTGATGCGATTGCTGAGGTAGACAGAATAAAATTAGTTAATCCACCAAGAGATCAGATAGAAAAAGGTCTGGATGGTTTAATTAGAGTTAAAGGTGGTGATCCCGCCGTTGTAGATGCAGATGTTCGATTGGAGTCTGGTTTTTTAGAAGCAAGTAACGTAAATGCTGTAGATTCCCTCACTGAAATCCTTTCTTTAGCTCGTCAATACGAGCTCCACGTAAAAGTAATGAGCGCTGCTGACGAAAATTCGGAAGCAGCGGCACGCTTATTGCAAATATCCTAGTAGAGCAATAATAACGGCATAAAACCGTCGTTGTTTGCAACATCATTCAGGAAATTGCTCACCGCCTTTATTTACAAAGCGGTTATCGGTTTCCGCCATGGTGTCGTACAAAATGTATACAGACCTTTAGTGGAATGTATACGAGCTAACTAGGAGGTGCTTATGCATCCTGCATTATATGTCAGTAAAACGGGGCTTAGTGCTCAAGACACTGCATTAACAACAACATCTAACAACTTAGCAAACGTAAATACCACAGGCTTTAAGCGTGAGAGAGCAGTATTTCAAGATCTGTTATATCAAATTGAACGTCAACCAGGTGGTAAGAGTTCGCAAGATTCAGAGCTGCCTTCTGGCTTACAGTTAGGAACGGGTGTTCGAGTTGTTGGAACTGCCAAAGAGTTTACTCAAGGTTCTTTACAAGTTACTGAGCAGCCACTTGATATGGCGGTTAATGGGCGAGGCTTTATTCAGGTTTTAATGCCTGATGGCAATATATCATATACCCGAGATGGCCAGTTTCAGTTGAATTCTAATGGCGATATTGTTACTGCTAATGGACATCCTCTCGAACCTGCTATCACCGTTCCTGATAATACTTCTTCTATAACTATTGGTACTGACGGCACCGTTTCTTCAGTTGTAAGGGGAGAAACAGCCCCTACTATTCTTGGCAATATCACGACGGTCGATTTTATTAATCCACAGGGTCTTGAAGCAATGGGTAATAACCTGTTCAGAGAGACGGGGTCTAGTGGTGATCCACAAGAAGGTACGCCCGGACTTGATGGTTTAGGTACCTTGGAGCAAGGGATGGTTGAATCGTCTAACGTTGAAGTGGTTGAAGAACTAGTAAACATGATCACAACTCAGCGTGCTTATGAAATGAACTCAAAAGTCGTTTCGACTGCCGACTCGATGTTGCAGTACATAAGCCAAAATCTCTAATGATTAGTTTAAAAGTAACAAATATATAAAGGAGTGGGTGAGATGAGCAAAATATTAAGAATATGTTCATTTGGTTTATTGGTCACAGTAAGTGGCTGCAGTACTGTTACCAGAGAGATGCCGGCGCCAGGTGATCCTGCCTATTCGCCTGTACCTCCTCAGTCACTTATACAGCCAGAAGATGTGAATGGTTCAATCTTTCAGGTGAATCGAAATTTCGGTTTATATGGTGATCGTATTGCTTTTAATATCGGGGATATATTAACCGTAACATTAGAAGAAAATACTAAGTCGTCCAAGAAAGCAGAAACCTCCTATGGAAAGGAAACTACCGTTGAGTTTGATGAAGGAACGCTTTTAGGGTCTGGGATTTCTGCAGGTAACTTAAGCATGTTAACGGATATTGACTTTAAGCGAGACTTTGATGGTGACGCGGAAAGTGATCAGAGTAATAGCTTAGATGGAAGTATATCTGTCACTGTTTCAGAGGTGCTCTCAAATGGCGTGTTAAGGATTCGTGGCGAGAAGTGGCTTACGCTGAATCAAGGTGATGAATACATCAGAATAACAGGCCTTGTACGTCAAGATGATATCAGCCCTAGCAACACTATTCCCTCAACGAAAGTGGCTGATGCACGAATTGCCTATGGTGGAACGGGTGACTTTGATCAAAGTAACCGCATGGGGTGGGGTTCTCGTTTCTTTAATAGCGAATGGTGGCCATTCTAATTGTTAGTGCTAAATGGTAAGCAATAAAAGTCAAATAATAGGTGATGGTATGAGTAAGCAAAATAATATTTCAATACTAGTCGGTGTTTTGTCGCTTGCTGCTGTATTGCTGTCGCCTTCATTATTGGCAGATCGGTTAAAAGATATGACTTCTGTTCAGGGGGTTCGAAGTAATCAGTTAGTGGGTTATGGATTAGTGGTTGGACTTGATGGTTCGGGTGATAAAGCTTCTTTTACGGATCAAACTTTTAGAAATTTGATGAACAAGTTTGGAATTACTATTCCTCAAGGGGTCGATCCAAAACTTAAAAATGTAGCGGCTGTAGCCGTACATGCAGACCTCCCTGCTTTTTCTAAACCAGGACAAACAATTGATATTACCGTGTCATCATTAGGTAATGCTAAAAGCCTTAGAGGTGGCAGTTTGCTACTAACCCCATTAAAGGGTGCAGACGGACAGGTTTATGCGATGGGTCAAGGGAGTTTGGTTGTTGGTGGTTTTGGTGCTGAAGGTTCTGATGGTTCATCTATTACCGTTAATGTACCTAGTGTGGGACGAATTCCTAATGGAGCCTCGGTAGAGCGTGCGGTTCCTAGTGCATTTCATCGTGGTGATACGCTCACTTTTAACTTAAATATTGCAGACTTTACAACTGCAAAGCGTATTGTGGATAAACTAAATAATTTATTAGGGCCTCAAACGGCTTATGCCATGGATGCAGGTTCAGTATCCGTAAAGGCTCCCAGAGATGCATCTCAGCGAGTTAGTTTCCTTTCTGTGCTTGAAAATATTGAAGTTGAACCGGGAGAGGGTTCGGCTAAAATAATTATTAATTCACGTACAGGAACAATTGTAGTTGGCCAAAATGTAAAGGTATTGCCGGCAGCCGTTACTCATGGGAATTTAACGGTCACTATCTCTGAAGGGGCTGAAGTTAGCCAGCCAGGCGCTTTTTCTGGGGGCGAAACGGTGGTTGTTCCACAGAGCGAAATAGATATAGAGCAGGAGCCTGCTCGCATGTTCAAGTTTGGTCCAGCGATTACATTGAGTGAAATTGTTCAGGCGGTAAATAATGTAGGTGCAGCGCCTGGAGATATTATGGCCATCCTTGAAGCCTTAAAAACAGCCGGCGCACTTAAAGCCGAGCTGATAGTGATTTAAGGGAGACGATTCATGATAAATTCGAATGTTGATCAAGCGTATACCTACACAGAGTTTTCTGGTTTAAATGCACTTAAAACTCAAGCAAAAGATGATAAAACGGCGGCACTTGAAACGGTTTCTAAGCAGTTTGAGTCACTCTTTATTTCGATGATAACCAAAAGCATGAGAGAAGCTAATAAGTCTTTTAGTGAAGGTAATTTTCTTAATAGTGATCAAACAGAATTTTATCAACAAATGTTTGATAGCCAGATGAGTCTTACTCTCTCTCAAGGGCGGGGCGTTGGTTTGGCTGATGCGATGATGCGCCAAATGTCTAATCAAATTGATGGTGTTGAAAGTACTGCATCAGAAAACCCTCTTTTACACAAAGAAATATCGGATTATCCAAGAACGTTGCCAGTAGAAAAATCTTTACAGGATGCGGTTGAGTTAGTTGAGGCGATTGTTAAGGTTGAGGATAAAATTAAACAGCAGGCAGCGACTGAAAGTGGTTTGACTGTTAATTCTAATGATTTACCGGCTAGTAACTCTCCTCTAACATTTACATCCCCTGATGAGTTTATTGCTCATCTTTACCCGATGGCTTTGAATGTTGAAAAAGAAACCGGTATTAGCGCTAAGGTAATGGTAGCGCAGTCGGCTTTAGAAACGGGTTGGGGAAAGCATATGATTGAATCTCCTAAT
Source organism: Hahellaceae bacterium (assembly GCA_016744695.1). GTDB lineage: Bacteria > Pseudomonadota > Gammaproteobacteria > Pseudomonadales > Oleiphilaceae > Alkalimarinus. The sequence continues at coordinate 4,877 of JADGDV010000036.1, read as the reverse complement.
CAGGATGCTTCGTTTAATTTGTTTGGTATTAAGGCTGATGAGCGCTGGAAAGGTAATGATGTTGAAATTGTAACAACTGAATATCGTGATGGGCTCGCAATGAAAGAAAAAGCGAGCTTTCGTTCGTACGATAATTATGAAGATAGCTTCAGGGATTACGCACGCTTCTTACAAGATAACCCGCGCTACGAACCCGCAATGCAGCATTTAACTAACCCTGATAAATTTACTGAAAAACTTCAGGATGCAGGGTACGCAACTGATCCAGCCTACAGTAATAAAATTCAAAGCATCTTAAATGGAGAACTTTTTAAAGGTGCGATGAATGATATTGAATACTCTAATACGTTGGAGGATATAAACGATGGCTAGCTTGTTAAATATCGGCCTTACTGGTCTGCAGGCGCACCAAACTGCGCTGGCAACTACCGGTAATAACGTATCCAATACAAATACGCCTGGCTATAGTCGACAAGATGTTGTTTTCGATTCATCCAATTCACAGCTTACCGGGGCTGGTTATGTTGGGTCAGGCGTTACTGTAACCACTATACGTCGTTTAAATGAAGAATTTATAAACACACAGCTTCGGTCTGATACCACGGTTTTTAGTGAGAGAAATACGCTGTTAAATCAGTCTAGTCAAATTGATAATTTGTTAGCGAGTGAAACGACAGGTTTGTCCAACGCGATGAGCCAGTTTTTTGAGGCTGTTCAAGGGGGGGCTGATGACCCATCGTCAGTGCCAGAAAGGCAGTTGTTACTTAGTCAGTCTGAATCATTGGTCAGTCGTTTTCATCAGCTATCTTCTCGTTTAGAGCAGCAGTCGCAAGCTATCGATCAGCAACTGTCTGCAGAGGTTGCTGAAATTAATAGTTTATCAAGCGGTATCTCTGAGCTGAATGAGGCAATTACAATTGCCACTGCAGCTGCTGGACCAGGAGACTCGCCTAACACCTTGCTTGATGAGCGAGATGAGCTTCTTCGACAGCTATCTGAAAAGGTCACTGTAAGCATTATCCCTCAGGGTGATAATCAAGTTAATGTTTTTATAGGTAAAGGTCAGCCTTTAGTTGTTAACAATAACTTTAATCAATTAAGTGTTATCCCTAGTAAGGATGACCCTTCAATAAGTGATATTGCATTTGTAAATGCGGGTAATACACAAGTAATTACTGATGATATAACAGGCGGAACTGTTGGAGGGGCGTTAGAGTTTAGAGACTCCATTCTTGCAGATTCAATTAATAGTATGGGGCTTATTGCTGTTGTATTGGCGGACACGGTTAATGAGCAGCACCAGATCGGGATGGATCTTGAAAATAATTTAGGCGGATTCTTTTTTACTGATATTAATAATAGCCAGTTAATGAGCTCCAGGGCTATTGGTAATCAAAATAACCTGCCACCCATGGATAGAGTAATAGGCGTTGAAATTGTAGATTCATCAAAATTAACCATTGATAACTATGAATTGCAGTTTAACGGTCCTAGTAACTCTGATTACAGTGTTATAAACAATAGCACGGGAGATCTCGTGACTCGCGGGATACTTCCTGGTTCCTTTCCTGCGAGCATTGAACTTGAAGGTTTTGCTATTAATTTAGAATCAGGCTCATTTCAAGTGGGTGATAAATATCAGATTCAGCCCACCCGCTATGGTGCCCGAGATATTAGTTTAGATATTGATCGAGTAGAAAATATAGCTTTTGCAGCTCCTATTAGGTCGGAGGCGAGTTTGGGTAATACGGGCAGTGGTGTAATTAGTCCAGGGGTTATGCTAGATGTAACCAATCCTGCTACTAATCAACCATTAAGTACGTTCTCTGTACCTGGCGAGTTAACTCCGCCAATGGCTGTTCGCTTTATTAGTGAAACACGATATGAGGTGCTAGATGTATCTGATCCGGCAAACCCTGTCCCATTAGTGCCCCCACTAAATAATCAAAATTATATCCCCGGTTTGTCTAATGAGGTCTTTACTAGTGATGCAGGACAAACAGCGATTTCTGCGAATGGTGCTGATATTTCACAGATCCCCACCCCAACAAACCCCGCAGTCTTTAATAATGGTTATCAGGCTCAAAATATTACTGTTTTCTCAAGGGACACTGACACAGGGGTTGTATCGTCCCAAGTAGTTCCTGTGTTAGCAAATGATAGTGCCGATGCTATTGCCGCAAAGTTAAGTGCTGCTCAAGGTGTTACAGCTAATGCATATTCTCAGGCGACTGTTCGTAACCTTAATGCAATAGATGGCCTAACTTTAAATGGTGAGGTTTTAACCGTAACAGCTCCTGCGGTTTATAGCCCCGATGAACTTGAAACAATTATAAATGCTAATGCAAGCTTAATGGCTAGTGGGATTTACGCTATTAGCGATGGTAGCAACCTTACAATTAAATCATCGTTAGGTGTAGATCTTGAGTTTGAAGTGACTGCTGGGTCTGTAGATATTGATAAAGTAGACCCATACAATAATACGGTTGTAGCCTCTCAAGTGGTTGGGGCAGGTTTTGGTGTAGCTGTCGGTGGTTTCATTGATGTAAATATGAGTGACGGCGTTACACTATTTTCTGATGCTGATACGGTATTCCAGCAATCTCCAACGGCGCAGAGTACATACAGAGGCTTTCAAATAGATATAAAGGGTGAGCCTAATGCCGGTGACTTATTTAGCATTGGTTACAACACAGATGGTTTTTCAGATAATAGAAACGCCTTATCCTTGACGGGGCTCGAGACTTTAGGGACTGTCGGTGGAGGAGTAAGTACATATAATGAGGCTTATTCTCGGTTGGTTGAAGAGGTTGGTACCTTTACTAATCAGGCTCGCTTAGATAAGGATGCAAGTCAGGCCTTGCTTACGCAATCAGTGGCAAGTTGGAATGAGGTGTCTGGAGTGAACCTTGATGAAGAGGCCGGGAAATTAATTCAATATCAATCTGCTTATAATGCGTCAGCTCAAGTAATCAGTGTGGCTAGAGAGTTGTTCGATACCTTATTAGGTGTTTTTTAAAGTATTTACCGGGTCAAAAATAGTATAAAAGGGGTCTGTAATGAGAGTTTCAACACAACAACTATTTAGTGGTGGGATTAATGCAATTAATGATGTTAATGCTCAACTACAAAAAACTCAGTTACAAATGTCAACGGGTAAGAAGGTTCTAACGCCAGCTGATGACCCTGTTGCATCAACACGTATTTTACAGCTTAATCAGGAGCTTGCGTTAAATGAACAGTTCCAAAATAATATTGTATCGGTTGAGAATAGTCTAAATCTTGAAGATGATCTTTTGGGAAGCATTAATGATGTTATTCAGCGTGTTAGAGAGTTAACGATTAATGCGGGTAATGGTGCGTTGAGTTCTACAGACCTAACCTATATAGCATCTGAGATTGGTGAAAGGATGGAGCAACTTGCTGGCATGATGAATTCCCAGGATGCTAGTGGAGAGTTTGTTTTTGGTGGTTTTCAGGGTAAAGAGGCACCCTTCCAAAAAAATGTTTCTGGCTCATATGAGTATAATGGGGATGAAGGTCAGAGATTTGTACAGATAGATGCAAGCATTACAATCGCATCAACAGAGAATGGTAAATCTGTATTCATGGATCTTGATGCTGCACAGAATACTTTTTTTACAGAAGTTAATCCTATGAATCAATCAAATCCCTCTGCGGTTATAACAACCGGGCAGGTTATTGATCAGGAGGTTTATGACGCATTTTACCCGGAGGATATGGTTGTAGAATTTAATTCTGTGACGAGTGTTATTCCGAATGGGCCAAACTATTCTATAAGGGAGGCGTCATCGGGTCGAATATTAACGGCTAATGAGCCATACGTTTCGGGAGCACCCATTTCAAACAGTGGCATACAGTTTGAGGTTGCGGGGGACCCCCTTCCGGGAGATAATTTTTTTATACAGTCAAGTGAAAAGCAAGGTGTATTATCAACAGTTGAGAAGTTAATTTACGGTCTTGAAAATTTTAATTCGACACCTTCCGGGCGAGCTGTTTTTGATAATCTATTAGAAGATACAATCACAAATTTGGATAATGCTGAAACGTCTATACTGGAGACTCGTAGTCAGATTGGGGCTCGATTAAATACGGTTGAGACAACAAATGAACAGCACCTTGATGTTGAGTTGTTAACTATGGAGGTGCTGGCAGACCTGCAGGACCTTGATTATGCCGAGGCTATTAGCAACCTGACAATGCAGCAGTTTATATTAGAGTCTGCTTATTCAACTTATTCTCAAGTAACAAGTTTATCGTTGTTTGATAGGTTGTAAGTATTGATTCTAATAAAATATTTCAATTCGAAATGATCATTTATATTATTTGTCTAAATGGTGGTCTCTAGGGTCAATTATTAGATGGTTCTGATTATCTATTTATAGTTGATTGTTAAGAGAGATTCAGGTCGGTTTCTACTAATTTAGCTTTTCCAATAAAATAAAGCGTTTATGCAAGCTTAAATTCAACCTGTTTGTTATTTATACTTAAGCCCCCCCTTTCTTTATATATAGAGACGATCGAATGTTATGCGGAGTGTGTGAACCCATCTACTATTAAGCGCATTATATTTAAAGGGGTGTTGAATGATTTTTATAAATGATGATGTTTTTAACTTGTAAAAACATAAAAAAGAACCATATTTAACAGGTGCCAGAATTGTTGTTTTTAACGTCACTAAGTTTTTTCAATTTAGATTACGAAACTCTATTGACGGCGAGCCCAAACTCTATATAATGCGCACCTCCTCAGAAGGAGACGCCAACAACACGGCGGATTAAGAAGAGGGTAAGTAGTTGAAATAAAGTTATTTTTTACTAACACTTTTTTAATTACTTAAGTCGACTAATAAAGTG
>JADGDV010000063.1 GCA_016744695.1 Hahellaceae bacterium | reverse complement strand
CAGGGGTGCTCATTTTAATTTCCTTATCTGTGATTGATTAGGAAATGATGCCTTGGAAAATTATAGATGGTAAGTACGTTGGTTGATTAGGCGCTTACGTTACTTTCAACGATGATTTCTCCCTTTTCATTCTGTTGAAGCAGGAAGGAATATTCCCTTGGAATATCAAGGTAACCCATTTGATGCTCAATTAGTCCTGTAAGTGTACTTGCTTCCTCCCTGATGACACTATGAGGAATAAAGGTTGTTAGCGAATTAATTTTTACACCAACCTCAGAAAGCTTTATTTCTTCAAAAAAAGACTGTTGAATCAGCTTTCGAGTTTCTGATACTTGTTTTAGTAGTGTTGGGTCATTTTGGTTATAACTATCAATTTTTGCAGCTTCAGGATTTTGTCGGTCGTAAGAGTGCGCTTCAATACTGCCGATTCGAATATTTACAGGAATTAATCCAGGTAGTCCATTAATCATTACTCAATTCCCTTTTCACAAAATTTCTTAAAAAATATTAGGTCAAACAAAATAAACACTAACTATGTATAGCGTAGAAATAGTATATTTCAATATTCTACCCTCCAGTAGTCAGCTAAATTAAGCAATAAGAGAAAGTATCAAAAAAGCTATAGAGATGGTGCTAAATGTCTAATTTCAATGGTCGTAGTAAACATACTGCCATAAGTAGCAGCATAGGACTCTGAACTTCCCCCGCTTTAACGGACACCAAAACCTAACTAGGAATCAGGTGTCCCATGGCAAAAGTAAACAAACCACGTCGAACGTGGAAATATTCTGAAAACTTCAAAGCAACTGCTGTCGCCATGTCATATGTAGATGGCGTTAAAAACAATGACGTTGCTGAAAAACTTGATATCCATCCTTATATGTTGTCTCGTTGGCGAAAAGAATATCGCGAGGGAAAAATTGTGGTTGATAAGCGCCAGAAGATAACGAATTCAAAAAAAGAAACCAAAGAGCTGAGTAAACTCAAAAAGCTTGAAAAAGAAAATGCCCAACTGAAGAAGGAGCTTGACCTACTAAAAAAGTGGCAACGGTTTCTTGCGGAGGAACATCAGAACGATATCGATTCATCCAGAAGCTAAAAAGCGTCGTAGGCATAAAGTATTTGTGTGCATCATTGGGCGTCTCTCGCAGTGGTTACTACGATTGGTGTAAGCAAAAACCGTCAGATCGATTGTTGAGTGATGGTGTTTTTAAGCAGGTTATACAAACGATTTATGATGAAAGTGACGGAACCTATGGTAGCCCTAGAGTCTATCAATCCCTTAAAAAGCAAGGATATATCATTGGTCGTAAACGTGTTGAGCGATTAATGAGAGATATGGGTGTAGTGGGTAGGGTGGTAAAAGTGACACGACGAGCGCCTGGGTTGAAGCAGTTTTTAGCGTCAGGAGAAAACTTGAGACATGGGGCTACTAGCCCTTCAAAAATCAACCAAGTTTGGGTGGCAGATATTACCTATTTAAAGGTTAGTAAGCGTTGGATGTACCTGTCTGTGATTATGGATTTATATTCACGTAAGATTATAGGTTGGAGCCTAGATAAGAATCGTACAGCGGAAGTCACGAGGTATGGAGCATCGGTGGGATCTCGTTGGCGAACACAACGGTGATAGAAGGGAATGATGGGTTGATCGTCTATGATACAGGAGACACCCTAGAAGAAGCCGAGCATATACGAAAGGCCATTGAAAAAGTCAGCAACAAGCCGATTAAGGTAATTATCTACAGCCATTCTCATTACGCTATGGGCGCAGGTGGCCTAGTGGACAACCCCAAAGATGTACTTGTTATAGGCCATCCAAAAGTTAACCAAACGGTTGAGAACAGCATTAAAAGCGGAGGAATACCTTCTGCGATTGTTGAGGTAGGCCCTATATTAACAGCCCGCACAATGTCTCATTTTGGGTTGTTATTGCCTGAAGAAGGACCGGATGCAGGCGTAACAGCCAAACTAGAGATGGGAAAACCTACTGCCTTTTTGCCAGCGACTAAAACGGTAGAAGATGGAGAAGAACTTGAAGTTCTCGGGGTTAAACTGCAATTTTTCACGGAATACATGTCCGATGATTATAACCTAACGGTATGGGTACCAGAGAAGAAGGCTGTATTGAACAACTTTTTGTGGCCGGGCACTCCTAATCTCTATACGCTACGTGGAGGTGTTTACAGATCACCCTTAGTTTGGCGCGATGGCATAAAGCTCATTAGAGACCTGCAACCTGAAATGGTACTTAATACACACGCACGTGCTGTTGTTGGTAAAGAAAAGGTATCAAAAACATTAACTGACTATATGGACCAAATCACTCTTACTTACGACCAAACCTTGCGTGGAATAATACAGGGAATGGGGCCTGACGAGTTGCGACATTTTGTAAAGATCCCTTCTTATTTTAAGTGATACACCTGAGAATTTCCAAGTATACGGAGAATCCGTTCACTTCCCTGAAGCAATTTATCAATATGTGATTGGCTGGTTCGATTGGGATAGCACTAAGCTGTTTAAAATCGCTCCTAAAGAAGCTGCTTTGCGTACCGTAAAACTCATGGGCGGAAAAGAAAAGGTAATCAAGGCAACCAGGGACGCATTTGATATAAATGAATTTGCTTGGGCAGCAGAGCTTCTTCAAAATGTTTATCTGTTAGACCCTATGGATAAAGAAGTGCGACAGCTTAAAGCAGATATCCTGCGTCAACTGGGCCACAGAACAACAGGCTCTATTGCCAGAGGCTTTCTTTTAACTGATGCTCTGGCACTTGAAGGAAAAATCAAGTCTCCACTGATGATTCTTCCTGCTCCCGAGGTTATTGCAGAGTCCCCTGTATCCTTTGTGGATTATTACCGCATCAGGATCGACCCTGAAAAGAGCAAAGACACAAACAAGGTGGTTGAGTTCGTATTTACAGACCAGAAAGGCCAAGCGGGTGCACTGCACATTAGAAGAGGCGTTGCCGAATTTATTCCCGAGCCTTCAGCCTATCTGAAAAAAGCTGACTATGTGCTGGAGCTGGATGGAAATACATGGGCATCTGTTTATTTGGGAAGTAGTGATATTGAAAAAGAAATTCAGTCTGGAAACGTAAAAGTCACCACAGGAAATAAAGCTGAAGTGACCACACTTTTTGACCTCTTCGACAAGCTGAATCCGGCTGATAATTATAAGGTACCGCCTTTGGGGGATTGATTGTCCATGAGGTATGCCAGGAGCCCTAGCTTGGAAATAATCAATTTTAAGCTAGTGAAGTAACTATATTTAAATATGGGGCTGACCGGCCCCGATCAGGGCAAGGGAGAAAAATAGGTTTATCGGTTCATTGATCACAAGATCCTGAAAAGATCAGACAGAAAAGTTGATGAATAATAACTAGTCTCGACTGGCGCAACCCCCATAGATGGTGTTATTGGCTCATCAGGTAAAAGCTATAAGTCGTGCCCTTTCTTATTTAAGACAGTTACGTGAGGCTTATGAGGGCTGGAAGCGGATTAAGTACAATGAAGATATAGATGCTATGCACAATCGACATTGAGCACTAGGTCTATATTGTCTACAATAGGCCAATTTTCATTTACCTCAGGTACACACATGAACGACACTAAAACACCACCCGCTTTACCAGATCACCTTTCAAGTAACCCCAGTAGCCCACATTATGTGGCAGAAATTTTCGAGCACAATATTGGCATCAGGCTAAACGGTAAAGAGCGCTCCGATGTCGATGAATATTGCATCAGTGAAGGCTGGGTAAAAATTGCGTCCCCTAAGGCCTTGGACCGACGAGGACAACCGCTTATGATGAAGGTAAAGGGCGTTGTTGAAGCCTTTTATAGCTAAGTATTTACAATATTGAAGAGATAGGCAGCCAAAGCGCCAATTATCATTGGCAGAGCATAAATGGCTTTTTGTCTATCTCCTAGATGCTAATGGTTACCCGACTCGTTCGTCGCTCAGTTAACACACATTAGCTTTCAAGGAGTATTATGAGATTAAAGGGGTATATTGCTACCGTAATATTTATAGCATCTCTAATCCCTTCTGCATTATTTGCAGCCGATGTTGTTCCATTCTCCATTCAAAGTATTAGAAGCATTCAGAGTATTCAAAGCAAAGGGTCTGGTTACGTTGAGCTCGTTGGCCCTGGAGAGATCAAAGTAAATGGGAAGACATTGCCATATAGCGGAACTAAATATATCAGAGCCTCTAGCATTGGAACTCTATCGGGTGTAAAAGGCACTACAAAGGGGTGTATGCTGGCATACTCATCGGAGGGTTATACTGAAAATATTTCAGTAGCCCAACAATCATGCAATCAAGTACTTTCGACTATAGAAAGTACCCAGTAAAAACATAAGCAATAAATATTCACGATTAGAGTGTATCTTGTATGTTAGGCGTAAATTGTAAAAATGTAATTACCCCTTGTATAGGTCAATGCGATCTAGATGAAAGTGATATTTGTATGGGGTGCTATAGGTCTGCATCAGAAATTAGTGGTTGGTTGAACAAATCTGAAGACGAAAAAATAGAGATAGTAATTAGATGCAAAAAAAAGATAGCCCTGCATTTACAAGATAGTTAAAAATAGAACAAGACAATCAAAGGCCACGCTATATGGCTGAACATCCTATGCGACTCGACTTCGGCCCTTTTTTCGGAGTTATGCAAATAAACCAAAGCTTATCGTTAATAAGCACACTACTCGGAATGGAATATTTATGAAAATATTAATACGTAACCTGGATAGACTAACGACAGAAGACGAGCTTAAAGGCTTGTTTCAAGAATTCGGTACTGTTCAGTCTTGTAACTTGGTAATGGATCGAGAAAGTGGAGCATCTAAAGGTTTTGGGTTCATTGAAATGCCAAAATCAGGCGAAGCAAAAGTCGCGATCAAAAATATGAACAACAAAACTATCGGCAGCAATAAAATCCGTGTTAAAAAAGCTGACGATGATAATAAATAACGAATTGTTTAATGATCACCCCCTCCCCTTCCTGTGAAGACACTTAATTCTCTAGAGCTATAAACCGATATCATGACGAATAAAACATTATCTTTGAAGGTGAAAAGAAATAAAAGCTCCAAGCAAGTAGATAAGGTAGCCGAGAATGTATTTCATGATGACCCCAAAAAGCGTTTTTTAAATGGTATAGCCATTAACCCTTCTCAGTGTATTCGCCTAGAACTAGGATCTAAGCAGCTTACCACGCGAGCTATGGACTTGATCGCGCCAATAGGAATGGGGCAACGAGGCTTGATTGTTGCTCCACCGGGCTGCGGTAAAACGACCATTTTAAAACATATATGTCAGGCGGTGGGGGAAGCTTACCCTGAGATAAAGCTTTATGCCTTACTCATTGATGAGCGGCCGGAAGAAGTAACTGATTTTAAGCGCAGCGTACCAGCAAAAGTACACGCCTCATCCTCAGATGACAGCTATGAGCAACACGTACGCGTAGCCAATGACCTTCTTGACACAGCCCTTCGTGAAGCGGGTGAAGGGCATAATGTAATGATTGTCATTGACTCTCTCACTAGGCTCTCACGAGTACACAATGCTGAGGTAAAAAGCAGTGGTCGTACTATGTCTGGAGGCGTTGATGCTAGAGCCTTGGAAATACCACGAAAACTGTTTGGCGCCGCTAGAAAAGTTGAAAATGGTGGGTCGCTTACCATTCTAGCCACGATACTTGTTGATACCGGAAGCCGAATGGACCAGGTGATATTTGAGGAGTTTAAGGGCACGGGTAATATGGAAATTGTTTTATCACGGGAGGTTGCGAATCTGCGGATTTTCCCCGCTCTTGATATTGCTAAAAGCAGCACTCGCCGCGAGGAACTCCTTCTAAACTCGAAAGATATTGAAAGTATAAGGGGTTTGCGGAGGGCACTGACTCCCCTAAAACCTATAGAAGGTGCAAGAAGACTGGTTGAATTACTTAAAGAACACCCAACTAATGCAGAACTGTTAAAGCATTTTCAGTTAAAAACTTGAATATCTAATGAAAATAACAAAGAAAAGTATTGATGCTGCTGTAAAGCAAGGCATTCTGACTCGTGATCAATCAATAAACCTTTTTGAATTCTTACAGGGCCAGCCCGACGTTGGGCCAACTTTTAATTTTACGCACCTTTTATATTATTTAGGCGGGCTTATCGCAATTGGGACTATGCCCCTTATCCTAATGGATGATATCCATGACCATTAATATTAAAAATGTATCAAATACAGAAGTAACTTGTTCAAACTGTCAGGCCTGCTGTTGCCGCTTAGAGGTCATGATTATTACCGACACAGGTGTTCCCAAGAAGTACATTGCTCAAGATGAGTGGGGAGCTGAAACGATGTTGCGTTTAGAAGATGGCTGGTGCTCTGCTTTAGATCGTGAAACTTTCATGTGTACGATTTACGAAAGTCGCCCTTGGATTTGTCGAGAATTCGAAATGGGCTCATATGAATGTCATGACGAAAGATCTGTATAGCCACCCTAGTTTAAACATTT
>JADGDV010000062.1 GCA_016744695.1 Hahellaceae bacterium | reverse complement strand
TGTCGGGGAATCTAACCCTGTGTCTGTTTTTATGGCTGGTTCACCTGGCGCAGGCAAAACAGAAGCTTCAAAGGCGCTAATAGATGAATTTGGCGGTAACTTCTTTTTCGGAGTTTATGCGGACAGCGTCCTCGCGCCGTAGAAAACAGGTGTATAGAATCGTTCTTCAGAAGGCTTCTGAGAGTCAAAATGATATTATTGAACGCGCCCAAGACTTAGAAACGCCACGCGTTTAGAATAAAGTGCTTAATTTTTAAATCCTCGCAAAGCGGGGATTTTTTATGTCTAGATTTTAAGATTATCAACCGGCATGTATCATTTCAATTTCTTATCCTCTCTTTTAAATAATAAAAACAACTTATATGTTTACTATGATTGGTCTAGCATAGATGGCTTACCGTGAATAATTGCTGTACAGATATAGCGGTGATATTGATAGGCTCTGAAAAAGAGGGTATGTTGGTTATCAGGGCTTATAAAAGTTAAAAAACAGAACTTTTTACCTTGAGGCTCTTAAGAAAAAACTGGATTTAGCATAGTCTGAGTAAGGGTTTTAGTTATTGTGGTATTTTTTATTCAGATGTATAACAGGAACTAATATCGTTAACTTTACTGTTAGCTGTAATGCGTTTACGAAATATGTCTAAGCAAGAGGGGCTAATAATTCATTTTGATGAAGAGTAAAGAAATGATCTTCTTAAGAGTGATAAAGCTAGCCAAAGTTTAAAGAAGACATCAGAAAAACTACGATTACAAAAAGGACAAAAAATTGAATTCTAAGCTTATCTTTCAATGTAAAAGATATATAGCGCAGTTGGTATATGATACAGCTGCCTTAGAAGACTCTCCTTTTACATTTCCCGAAGTACAAACTTTACTTGACGGTGTTACTGTTGGGGGACATAAATTAAGTGATCAGAAGCTAATCATGAATCAACGTGATAGTTGGAATAAGCTTTTTGAACTTATAGAAACAGGAAAATTTACCCTTTCAAAAAAAATAGCATGTGATCTACAAGCAAAGGCAGCCGAAGAAGAAGCATTTGATTGGGGATGTTTTAGAACAGGGGGGGTCAGAATTTCTGGAACAGATTACAAACCACCAATTTACAACAACTTAGATGCTAAGTGGAATGAAATGGTGGAATCTATTCATGAAACAGAAAATGTTAAAAATAAGGCAATGCTTTTATTTCTGAAAATGGCTAGAAATCAGTTCTTTTGGGATGGCAACAAAAGAACTGGCAGGTTAATGATGAATGGAATGCTATTATCTGAAGGTATCCCACCTATTCTTATTCCTGCGAAAGCCAAACTAGAATTTAATACAAAAATGATAAATTTCTATAACAGCAATAATGAGCAAGAGATGATGGAGTTTTTAAGTCGTTTCTATATTGATTTTGATTAAATCATGACTAATGTTGCGGATCTAACCTGCAGCTACAGAAGATATTGAGGTTAAATAGTCGGCATCTATTTACAGTAAATACTGTATAAATTTGTACTTTTGTGAGGGTGTAAAGAAAACTGTGTAACTGCCCGCTTTAAATATGAGGAGCTAACTGCTCCTCAAACTCAATCATAAATCTATTTAGTGCAGGTTTCCAATCTCTTATTGGCATTGTCCATTTTTTTGAAGCAGATTCTATCGAGTCCGTATGTTATCGGAATGCATCAAAGGCTAAAAAGGCTCCTCTTAGTGTCAAGTTATTCTTGTCAGCCCCATCAAACGAATCCCAGTTGATTGGCAACAAACCGTTAGAATAATAGGAGAGCTTCACTTTGCCCCCTTTGACTACCCCTTTGACTTCAAACACAATTACACTTGCTACAATCGGCTGAATCAATTACTGTTTTTTTATAAGCGACACTTGGAGAATAATAATTATGGCGGATTGCCCCTTTTGCGAGATCATCAATTCACCCTCGCACTCGCGTATCGAAAACCAAAATGAACATGCCGTTGTTATTAGGGATGGGTTTCCGATTACCCAAGGTCACACACTTATCATTCCCAAACGCCATGTAGGTTCGTTTTTCGATATCACCCCACAAGAACACCAAGCGATGTTTGCATTACTCGATCAAGAAAAACAAACCCTCGATAAACGCCATCAAGTCTCAGCCTACAATATTGGTATTAACGACGGCCCTGCCGCAGGTCAAACAGTGCCTCATCTGCATATGCATCTTATTCCCCGTTATCACGAACCCGACAAAGACCCTCGTGGCGGTGTGCGCTGGCTGGTGCCGGAAAAAGCCGATTATTGGACGGGGAAGTGAGCTTAAGTCGTAATCCCGAAGCGCTAGGCGCAATAGCATTTGCCGAGCAGTGTTTAAGCTTATTGGATGAAGCGTCTTATAACACCACGTATAAATTTGCAGTGCTACTTGCACTCATGGACTTGGTGGTTGAAAAAGCCAATAAGGACGGTACGCTCGCCTCAACGATTACAACCAAACAACTCGCTATTAAAGTGATTGAAAACTATTGGCATCATGTTCGAGCTTACCCCGCTTTGCAGACGCAGCCTTTACAGGGTAAAAGCGGGCAAGCAGAAATTATCAGCAGCATCCATACATTTCGTGATGCGACCAGCTTTGGCTCCATCTTCTATGTCAGGCAAAACTTTGCTGCGAAGTACCAAACATTAGTTAATAAAGTAGAGAAAAAACTAATTGAAATGCCTTTGCCGAGATTGCAGTACTTTGGCAAGCAAGAGCATCGTTTTATTTATGATATAAGTTGGAGCATGACGAAGCTAGTCGATTTAAAGCAAGTGACGGCATATCAGCGAAATCAAGTGTCTAACTTTGATAATCGTATTCACATACTACCCCATGTTGCCGACTACTTAGTTAACCTGAATGGTCTACTAAGACCCATGATTCATCGAGCATGGGCAATGCAGGTGGCCAAGATGAATCAGCTAGAAGAGTCAAAGTTACAATACTTTTTGTTTGGCCATGAACGCAATGCTATTCATCGTTTTGCTGATCCTTTGCAAGACCTACAAAATAATCGTTGCTTCTACTGTGAAAACACATTTAAAGGGCAAGCAAAGCTGAAACCAGAGGTAGACCACTTTATCCCTTGGTCACGTTACCCAAATGATGGTCTAGCCAATTTCGTGCTTGCTCATTCCGACTGTAATAACTCTAAGAGTGACCACTTTGCATCCACCGATCATCTTGAAAAGTGGCGTTGCCGCAATAGTGATGAATCTCAATTAAAGCAACTTTCAGACATCGCTCATCAGCATAAATGGGAGTTGTTGGAGCAAAGCTCTGTCAATGTTGCTAATGTTTTGTATGAGCGATTGCAGGCAGGTACAGAGCTTTGGCAAGGGAAAGGGGTTTTTGTTGGGTATGTAAATATATAGTAGGTGTATGTATCAAAGAAACAGAGGGGGTGGATACGGCGGGGGGCGAACCTGTACAGAATATGACTAAGTAAGCCTAAGTATGATAAACACTGGGTTTGGCCATCGGGTGATTTGGTTCTGGTACCTTAGAGTGATGATTTGCATTTTTGAGTCAATATGCAGTGTTTCAGTAAAAGTATAATTTTACACAGTAGGCAAATTCATTTTGTGATTTTTTATCTGCTTATTAAATTCTGCAACGCCATCATCTGGAAGAGCGTGTGCCTTGTGTAATTCAAGTTGTTCACGGGCTTCACCATAATCTAACCAGTTGATAGATGCTGAGTAGCATTGTAGTTGAAAGAAGACCTTAACAAAGGTTCTAAATTTTCCTTGCCTAGTTGCTTGCCTCAAACCGTTAAGGTAGCTATCTCTGTGTACTGTCGGAATAATTAACTTATGTTGTTCTACTGAATGTAATTCAGCATTCATCATGATGCGCGAGAGGCGGCCATTTCCATCGTCAAATGGGTGGCACTCCGCAATGAGAAACTGCATAAATATGGATCTGGCCAGACCTTCGGGTAACTGTTTATAGATGTTAAACCCCTTCGTCAGTGTTCCAGTCAAATTCTCTGGGGAAACAAATACACTTTCATCTGCTTTATTGATTTTTTGTTTAAAGTGGCCAGGTCGTTTATCTTCTCGTTGAGCCATCATGGTGTGATGTCGGCGTTGTATAAGTTCCAAAAAATCATCAGCGTGACTGGGTGTTTCAGTCATTTCTTGATAGTCACTAACGATATCAAAAACGGCTAATACATCATGGCTATCTTCATGACGGTTTCCTATTACTTGCCGTGAAAAAACAATTTTCTCAGCTTCATCAATTTCAAACTCTGTGCCTTCGATGTAGTTAGAAAAGTAACTCTCAAAAAATGATAAATGACGCCATGAGGCAGAGTTGTAATCAAATATGAGTGGCTTAAAGTCACACTGTTTTAAATAATCAGCGAGGGCTTCAAATAAAGCCTGTCGACTTGAATCAAAAGGCTCATTTTTTGCCGTGGCAATTGCTAGTGGTGAAAATAGGTTTCCTTCGATGGTTTGAGTCGACAGAACAGCACCGATCTTTTTATCTAATATCGAATATTCTTTCTCTAGGCCCAGAGTAGGTGCTGCTGATCGCGCTTGGTCACGAAGTGTATTTAAGACACCTTCACCCCTTCGCTCCAGCTCTTTACATAATTGCTCTTCAACCCACTCTGGCCCAAGTGATTTTAGTTCTTGAGCAGTAGACCTTGTTTCTGTCAGGTTTTCTAAAAGTTGCCTAGGAAGAGCGCTTCTAGATAAAGCAGGAACAAATTGTTCGCTAAGAAGATAGCTATCCCCTGGAAAAATATTAATAGTCAGGGCAGAAGTAACTGAAATTTTAGTGCGCTTCTTTACATCCGCAACAACAAAGACATGGCCGTTTACGGGTCTAAGTTCATGAGCTGTACGGTAGGCCGCTAGGGGGTTGTGACATAGGTAAGCTACCACCTCATACCAGCGTGATTCTAATAATGTAGGAATTTCTTCCATTGCTGCGTCGGTGTAGATGCCGTGACGAATACGATTTAACTTACCGCGATGTACTAAGGCAGAGAGGCGTTTAGCGTCATTGGTATCTTTGGGGAAATATAAGTTTGGCATATTAGGTTTGCTTCATAACTATTACGAATATGAAGAGTCTAACTTTAATTATGGCGAATTTAAAGAGTTTAACTTGTTGTTGTGCGAATATTGAGGGATTAAGTTAGGCTGTTTATTGGAGCTGCGGGGATCGAATGCGTCGGGTAAATCTCATAATGACTTAAGTGGCGCACTTATGACTAAAGTATAGGAATCGATTCTCATGAGAGACTAAAGTAGAAAAACCGTATAGTAATAGTCGATAAAAACTAACGGCTAGTCTGCCTATTAGAGCTCCAGGAGTGGGGGGCTTGGGTAGTTCGTTTGGTTTCTTCAGGTAGCTGATTTAGTTCAATTGATAAGGTGCTTAAAGTGTAATACCCCACAACGGTAGAATGTTCTTCTGGAAGTGTTGCTATAAAGACCCTGCTAATTCGTCTCTTAATATCTTGTTTAGCTGTTTTTTAAGATAATTGTCTAACTGATCATGACCACACTGAAAAGCCGGCCTGTCGTGAGTGTTGTCCAGAGCCGCATGCATACCATCAGGTCTTGCATTTTGTATTTTCAAATTAGTCTGTAAATAGGGATTTGAGTGTCAGGCAAAAGAGGGTAGTGAAAATTACAAGACCTGATAATCAAGACCTTTCTAGCGTATGAAGTATGTTGGCCTTGTTCATTAATATCATCTGTACATTAATAATGAACAGTTATTTATAGTGAACATAGTTGAAAAGGGCTCGTTTGCAATCTACGTATTTAACGAACGAGGGCACGCGAATATAAATAAAACAATGCGATATGCTCACCTCTCACCCGATCACCTTGAGGAGGCTGTAAGGCTAAACCCGCTTGGCGGCTTAAATATTTAAGGACACTTTCTGGACATTGTACGCTATTGCGAACCCTAGAAACGAAAAAACCCTAACAAATACTATTTGTTAGGGTTTTAAATTTGGTGGAGACGGCGGGGATCGAATGCGCCGTTCACGACTTGTAACTAGCTGTTATTAAAGGAATAAATTAATAGTTGGATTCTGGTGTGCGAATATTGTGCGAATTTAAGATCTATTCTGTACTTTTGGCTGAAGCCCTTCAAAGTCCTAGACCGACAGAGTAGATGCGTAAGGTACAAATTCCTCCGTATTGGTTCTTTATGGACGCCGGTTCAGT
The DNA here is from genome assembly GCA_016744695.1 of Hahellaceae bacterium. Taxonomy (GTDB): domain Bacteria; phylum Pseudomonadota; class Gammaproteobacteria; order Pseudomonadales; family Oleiphilaceae; genus Alkalimarinus. The sequence continues at coordinate 554 of JADGDV010000062.1, read as the reverse complement.
TTCCAGTGTTTTGGAGCAATATTAGAATGACTTAAGTGGTAAATATAATCGATTCTCATGAGAGACTAAAGTTGAAAAACCGTATTGTCGATAAAAACTAGCTGCTTCTTTATCAATAGCATCAACTACCATCGTATAAATTGCTATTTCTTGACTGACAGCTAAGGTGCGTTTAATGGCGTCAGCCAAAAGTAGTCTCCCGATACCTTGGCCTTGCGCGTCTTTGCTAACGGCTAGTCTGCCTATGAGAGCTCCAGGAATAGGATGTTTGGGTAATTTTCGTTTGGTTTCTTCAGGTAGCTGATCTAGTTCAATTGATAAGAAGCTTAAAGTGTAATACCCCACAACCGTAGCAGGTTCTTCTGGAAGTGTTGCTATAAAGATCCTGCTAATTCGTCTCTTAATATCTTGTTTAGCTTGTTTCTTAAGGTAATTGTCTAACTGATCATTAGGATACTGAAAAGCAGGCCTGTCGTGAGTGTTGTCCAGAGCGCAAATGACAAGGTTTTTGAAATTAGTCATTTTCTGCTTACACGCTCATCATGCTCTTCCAG
>JADGDV010000035.1 GCA_016744695.1 Hahellaceae bacterium | reverse complement strand
AGCCTGCAGCATGATTATGATGAAGCGCATAGTAAGCTTGAAGAGGCAAAGCAGCAGCGTAAGCAAGCAGAGCAACAAAGAGAGCAAGCAGAGCAACAACGAGAGCAAGCAGAGTTAAAGCTTGAACAAGAAAGGCAAGAGCGTGAATACGCAGAACAACAGTTTGAACAGAAGCTTGAGCAAGAAAAGAAAAGTTCAAAAGAAGAGATTGAAGCCTTGCAAGCCAAATTACGTGCGGCAGGCTTGATATAACAGATCGAGTAAATCAAAAAGGGTCGGTGACACCTGAGAATCATTGTCATCAAATTTAAAGGCACCCATAAAAAATAAAAGCTGTATAAAATACCAGTATGAATTAATGTGCAGTCTTGGGTTTTTATAAAAAAAGTATAGGGACGGAGGGGATATTTTTAACCAATTAAATATTGAACGATAAATAACCCATTTCGTCACTGTTTACGAGGCTTACTTTTATGCTTTTATGCAAGAAATGATGAGTTTTAATGTCCGTATTGGCGGCATATTAAGTGATTTTGTCAGTGTTAATGTTGGCGATGAGGGGGGGGGGAGTATATCTGTGATTTAATTCTTTAAAAAGCCGCTAAAGAGCATATTCTCTACCGGTGTTTTTCAAGGCTATAATTTTTATATGCTGTTTGTATGAACAGTTTTTTATTGATTATTTAAAGCATGTCAGTACAATAAAATGTAAACCACTTATTCAGAGCTTTACGTTAAAAAATATGCCGCATTATCATGACCATGGTTATAAACTGCTTTATTCTTTCCCCGAAATGGTTAAAAGCCTATTAACAGGCTTTGTTAATCAAGACTGGATAAAACAACTGGATTTTTCAACACTAGAGAAAGTAAACAGTAGCTATATTACAGACGACATTCGCTCCCGTTCTGATGATATTGTATGGCGGGTTAAGCTTCAGGGGCAGTGGCTTTACGTTTATTTATTGCTGGAGTTTCAGTCAACGGTTAATAAATACATGGCCGTACGCATGCAAACGTATGTCGGTTTGTTATATCAAGACTTAATCAAAAGCGAACAGTTACCCGAAAATGGAAAACTTCCCCCAGTTATGCCCATTGTGTTATATAATGGAAACAGACCTTGGAATGCAGCGCAGTCTATTACTGAGTTGCTACAACCCATGCCGGCATCACTTCAAGCCTTTCAACCTCAACAACAGTATTGGTTAATTGATGAAGGGCGCTATTCAGCCGCTGAGCTGGAAAAAGTAGAAAACCTGACCGCAGCAATAATCAGGGCAGAACTTGCAGATGATCAGGTACAGTTTGCGAAAGTGGCCGCTAATCTAAATATATGGTTAGCGCGACCAGCACAAGATAACCTTAGGGTAGCGATTAAAGAATGGTTGCTGAGCCTCATCAGGCATCGAATGCCTGATATAAAAGTAGATGAATTACGAAATCTAACGGAGATTGAAGCCATGCTAGCAAGAGACTGGTCAAGAAAATGGATTGCTCAGGGCGAAGTTAAAGGTAAAGCCGAAGGTAAGGCCGAAGGTGAAGCTACTCTATTAACTAAATTACTTACTAAACGTTTTGGTAAACTTCCAGTATGGGCAAATGAAAAGCTTAATAATGCCACTATTGAGCAACTAGAAAACTGGGGAGAAAAAATATTTGATGCAGATACTCTGGAACTGTTTTTTGAATAACTGACCTCAATCGGTATGGGTTGTACGATTTTTATAAAGTGTAAGGTATACGACTATATAACCTTGTGAATAATAAACACAAAAAAGGCGCTGCAATCCTTGCAGCGCCTTGTCAGATAGATGCTTCCCTTACCATTCCTTAGGTAACCTGCCATCCTTGTTTACTTCCTTGTCCGCATCCAGCGTTATTTGCGCAGACCATGAACAAAGTTCATAGGTCGTTGCTGTTGTCTCCCTGACGAAGTGAATAGTACGGAAGTGCAGTATAAAGGTCTGTAGGGTATCGCTGAAAAGCGTGTGAGAGATCTCTTACATAAGAGGTGAACAATCTGGCACAACCCTTGCTCTAGTGATCTGTAAGCATATTTACTTACGGATTTTTGACAAAATTAATCCATAATGACATTAACAAACAACTTATGGGAGGCACTATGAACTTACAACTTGTTGCTGAAAAAAAACGAGTACAAACGAATCAAGAGGCTGAACAGGCATTTATCGATTACTTAATCTGGTCTGTGGCTCATGATTACGATCCACATACTTTATATGATGATCCGATTGAAGTGTTTCGAGACGAATTTCAACAAAAAGTTGCCTAACAAGGCTCATTAAGCAGGTTATTATAATAACCTGCTTAGGTTCTTTATACTTCAATATCTATGTGGCCTCTACAGAGCTTAATAGCAGATTAGCTATATCTATACCATTACTGTGATGAGGTATCGTATTACAAGTGATGACCTTTTCAATAGCGCTATTTCTTAAGGCATGGTAATCGCGTTCTGAAAAAACAGCATGCACACCAATGCAAACAGGTGCGCCAAAGCCTTCGGTGTTAAGTACTTTGGCCGTTTCTATCATTGTTCTGCCTGTTGATATAATATCATCCACTAAAACAGGAGTATGATCGGATAAACCTCGTGCTTGAGGTGCTGATATTTTTACCTCTCTATCGCCTCTGCGTTCTTTGGACAAAACCAGATAAGGACAGTTAATAAGTTCTGCCGTCGCGGCGGCCCATTGCTCGCTTTCGCTGTCTGGTCCGATGATGAGAGGGTTGCTAATATTCTTCTTTATCCATTCTGCTATGGTCTTATCTGCTTTAAGCACCACGTTATCTACACTGTATATTTCTGAAAGCGACGAGTAGCGGTGAAGGTGAGGGTCTATCGTGATAATTTTATCGATTGAAGGGCTTAAAATTGAGGCAAATTGAGCGGATGTAACGCACTCTCCTTCATGAAAGCGTTTATCTTGCCTCATGTAGGGCAAATAAGGACTTATGAGAGTAATGTGCTCTACATGTTGCTCTTTTAATGCTTGGCAGAGAAATAGGAGTGGTAGTAATTTATCATCGGGGTGATGTAAATTTGCTAGAATGACAACCTTGCGTTGATTACATTGGCTGAGCACTCTTACATAACTTTCTCCGTCAGGAAAGCGACGGATATCTGCTTCGCCCTTTTCAAATTGGCCGCTATTAAGTAGCTCTGTAAATAATGTGTCTTTACTGTAAAAAAAATCAAAAAGTATCGGTTTCAAATGCATTCTTCCTCAATTTGTACCGCACCAGGATGTTCATTTAGAAAATCAATGGCATACTGAAGTTCACCTGGGGCTTCAGAGTGGATAGTAAATATGTGGGTTTCTCGCTCTACTTTATCGCCTAGCTTAACATGAAAATCGAGTCCTGCGGCTGGCGCGGCTGGCGCACCTGCTAGCTTGGCTAGTTTGGCAATAACGCGGTTGTTTATATAAGAAACAATCCCTGCTTTACTTGCACTTACACAGTGGTGGTGATTTGCTGAGGGTGGTTCTTTTAAACCGCCTTGCGCCTCACATATAGCTTGAAATTTATTCCAGGCTTCACCGCTTTTTAGCTTATGTTCAGCTAGTCGTTTTCCTTCTCCTGGGGGAGCGGCTTTTCCCATCTCTAAAATCTCACCGGCTATGGTTATAGAGCGCTCTCTTAAGTCGGCGGGGCCACGATGGTGGTTTTTTAGTACCTGTAAAATATCTCTGGCTTCTAGCGCAGGGCCAATGCCATTGCCTACTGGCTGTAAGCCATCAGAAAAGAGTGTTTTAACGTTAATCCCTAAGGCATTGCCAGTTTCTGTTAATTGTTTAGCGAGTTTTCGGCCGTAATTTAGACTTCTTACTTTGGCAGTTACACCAACGGGAATATCAATGAGAACATCAGTGGAGCCTGCTGCAATCTTTTTGGAAAGAACAGACGCCACTAATTGACCCTCGCTGTCTAAGTCCAGCGCCTTTTCAACGCGTATAAGGATGTCATCTGCTGGACTTAAACTGACTGCGCCTCCCCAAGCAATACATCCGCCTTCTTTTTCAACTACAGATCTAATCTGGTTAAGGCTTAAGGTTACAGGGGTTAAGGTCTCCATTGTATCAGCGGTTCCGGCTGGGGAGGTGATTGCGCGGGAAGATGTTTTGGGCATAATAAGGCCTGACGCGGCGACTATAGCCACCACAATCGGCGTAGTTCGATTTCCTGGAAGGCCGCCCACGCAGTGTTTATCCATAACCTGTAGTGAGCCCCAGTCTAATGTTCTGCCGCAAGAGACCATAGCTCTGGTTAGCGATATGACTTCTTTAGTGGTGAGCTTGCTATCTGCGCAAGCGGTAACGAAAGATGAGAGCTGAATGTCTGAATAGGCGCCTTTGGTAATATCTGTAATGATTTCTGAAGCACTTTGGTCTGTAAAGGGAGTGCCATAAATTTTACCGCGAACACTGCTCATTGAATCAGCAGGCTTAGCATGTTTAAAATGTGCCTTTTCACCTTCTGATGCATTCAAAAGTTGCCATGCAGACTCAGATAGCCCTACTTCTTTGTGAGATAAAATGTCACTAGTGACCATATTCACCGTAGCAATAATGCTATGGTTGGCTGTACTCACGCAGACCCTAGATTGTGCCCCAAAGCCTTCAGCTCTACATACGTAGCTATCTTGACGCATGTAAATAACAGGTTCTTGATGAGTGTCGATTCCCATTCGGTGAAGGTGTAGAAAGTTAATAGCATATTGCTCATTAAATTTTGTCATTTCAAAGCCTTTAGTCTCTTACTTATTAATACTATTCCAATAAGTATCTATTGTCTTGTGTCAGGTCAACTGTAGGCATTGTGGAAAGGTTGTAAATTTGAAGAGAAGGGCGCTTGAGTAATAGGCTTGATATGTAATCATTTGGCGACTCACAGACGTTATAAATGAGCCACCAAATAACTAAACTTTTGCTAACTAGTTATTACTTAACCGTAAGCAAGTGTGCATTTTTAGCTACCGTTTTTTCCCCTATACCAGAAACACTTGATAGATCCTGGATATTAGGGAACGCACCATAAGCCTCACGATAATCAACAATAGATTGTGCCTTCTTAAGGCCGATGCCTTTAATGGAGCTGGCAAGAATTTGGGCGCTGGCTGTATTGATGTTGATCTTTCCTGTTTCTACAGAAATTGCGTGAGCTCCTGTGTCTGCATTAGTGTTAGCCGCTGCGAAGGCGTTATTAATAGAGAAAGTTGATAGTGTGAATGTAGCGAGTAGTGCAAATAAAGAAAGTAATTTACGAATACGCATTTGAATTCCATTTTAAAGCGATTGAAAGATAAGCAGAATAAGAGGCGTGACCTCATAAACGTGCTAGTAAAATGGATGAATAAGGTCTACTTATTTGAAATAAAAGCTAGAGAGAAGAGCAGCATTAAGTCGGAGCCCACAATCCTTGTGTACCCTCCATGGCTTAATGCGTCACCGAATCCATTCAGTGTTCAACTTCCTTGTTCCTATCCTTAGGGACATTATTGCATCCATGCAGAGCCGTATTATATAGATTAACAATTATAAAGATGTAGGATATTGCCTATCTGTTTTGTGCGATATCTCTTACATAAAAATGAGTGTGATATAGGTATAATTTCAGATTAAGATTAATTGATAGGGAGCGGCTACAATGAAAATACATCACCACGGAGCGGTGGACGGCGTAACTGGTTCATGTCACGAACTCAAAATAAACGACCACTTCGGTATACTCATCGATTGTGGTTTATTCCAGGGTGCTGAAGTATCAAAAACCGGTGCAGGTGAAAATCAGTTAGACATTGATTTTCCTATCAGCCATATAAAAGCATTGATAGTCACTCATGTTCATATTGATCACGTAGGGCGAATTCCTTATCTTCTTGCCGCAGGCTTCGACGGCCCAATCTATTGCTCTGAGCCTAGTGCAGCGTTACTCCTCTTGGTATTAGAAGACGCGATTAAAGTTGGTTTTACAAGAAATCGTCAGCTTGTAGCGCGTTTTTTGAAGATATTAAAAAATAAAATTATACCTTTGCCATACAGTACGTGGCAGTCAATCTCATCTGAGCTGGATGTTAAACTTAAACCTGCAGGTCATATCTTAGGTTCGGCTTATGTTGAGTGTAAGGTTAAATCAGAGAAGGGTAGCAAAAAGGTAATATTCTCGGGTGACTTAGGCGCTCCATACTCCCTATTACTCTCTGCTCCTAAAGCGCCCTATAGTTGTGATGTGCTGGTTATAGAGAGTACGTATGGCGATAAAAAGCATGAGAGCCGCAAGGCTCGCAGAAAAAATCTACAAGCCATTATTGAAAAGGCCGTAAAAGATAAGGGGGTTATTTTAATTCCTGCGTTCAGCATAGGGAGAACTCAAGAATTGCTGTACGAATTGGAAAGTATCATTTTTGAAAATAGGAAACATCATAATAATGCATTGCCCTGGGGGGACATAGAAGTCGTGATAGATTCCCCTTTAGCGGCCAAATTCACAAAAGTATATCGAGAGTTAGAGCCTTACTGGGATAAAGAAGCACAGAAACGAGTAAGCTCAGGACGGCACCCGCTCTCCTTCGATCAGCTAACAACCATTGATGACCATCAAACTCATGTAAACACCGTCGCTTATCTTAAGAGGACTGCAAGGCCCACTATTGTCATCGCGGCTAGTGGTATGTGTGCAGGGGGGAGAATTCTAAATTACCTAAAAGCCTTATTAGGCGATAAGCGTACCGATATTTTATTTGTAGGTTATCAAGCAAAAGGCACTCCAGGCCATGAAATTCAAAAGTATGGTGAAGGTGGTGGGTATACTACGATTGATGGTAAAAAATACCCGATAAAAGCACAAGTCCACACCATTTCAGGGTATTCGGCTCATGCTGATCAGAGCGATTTGATTAATTTTGTAAAAAGAATGAGAAATAAGCCGCAGGAAATTCGTATCGTGCATGGGGATGACGATGCAAAACAAGCACTGATGCGACAATACAAAGCCTTGCTTGGTGAACATGCAGAGGTAATAATTCCGTGATAGCGTCAATATCTCCTGCAAGTCAGTGTTAAAATCATTACAATACACGTAATACATCATTAAACATTGTGTAAAAATACTTATTAGAAGGCCAAAACCACGTGACAAAATACGAACAGATTAAACAAGACCTGACCGCTAGTCCAAAAACATGGCTAATAACGGGTGTTGCAGGTTTTATAGGTTCCAACCTGTTAGAAACATTGCTGCTAATGAATCAAAAAGTAGTCGGTTTAGATAACTTTGCCACCGGTCATCAACACAATTTAGATGAAGTAAAAGGTGAAGTATCAGACGCACAATGGAATGACTTCTCTTTCATAGAAGGTGACATAAGGAACCCGGAAGACTGTCAAAAAGCAGTGAGTGGTGTTGATTATGTTTTACATCAAGCGGCTTTAGGGTCTGTACCACGATCTATCAATGACCCTGCAACCACTAATGCCACGAATATTAGCGGTTATTTAAATATGCTCGTGGCGGCCCGGGATGAAAACGTGTCTAGCTTTACTTATGCGGCTTCAAGCTCAACCTATGGCGACCATCCTGCATTACCAAAAGTTGAAGAGAATATTGGCAATCCTTTATCGCCTTATGCGGTAACTAAATATGTGAATGAATTATATGCTGATGTTTTTGCACGTACCTACGGCTTTAACACGATAGGGTTGCGTTATTTTAATGTGTTCGGCAAGCGACAAGATCCAGACGGTGCTTATGCGGCGGTTATCCCAAAATGGACCGCATCAGCGATACAGAAAGAAGAAGTATTTATTAATGGTGATGGTGAAACCAGTCGTGATTTTTGTTTTATTGAAAATACCGTGCAAATGAATATCTTGGCCGCAACAGCATCTGAAGATGCGAAGAATGAAGTATACAACGTAGCAGTGGGTGATCGAACTACGTTAAACACTCTTTTTAGCGCTATAAAAACAGCACTGAATGAAAATGGTGTGTTAGTCGATGCAGAGCCGACTTATAGAGACTTTAGAGCAGGGGATGTTCGTCATTCACAGGCTGATATTGGTAAAGCGACTAAATTATTGGGGTATGCACCAAGCTTTAGAATTTTAGAAGGCATTCAGAAAGCGATGCCTTGGTATATTCAATTTTTAGCACGCTAAGACGTTTATGATAGATGCCTAAGGAATGGTAAAGGAAGCTCTAAACAAAAAGGCGCGCAATCAATGCAGCGCCTTTTTTGTGCTGGTATTAAAACGATTATCTCTAGCTACTTAGAGAGCCTTTCCATAGATTTTTGAGGGATAAGGTAAGGTCTTTTTTGAAGTCAGGTACCACAGTGTTAAATGGAAACTGGTTTAATAATGGCTTTAGTTTCTCTGGCCAGCTTTGCATTTGCCAAAGGCCTAAAATTAAGGCGTTGGTATGTAGTAATAAACTACCGCATTGCCCTTTCTTGAAATGAGGGAAGGCAAGTAGGAAGTGTTCATCTATGTCGTTTATTTTTTCTGCTAGCATTAGCTTAAATTGACCGACTATCTCTATATCAACGTTTTGTTCAAGTACTGGGCTAGCCATGCTAGCCAGTGGCATAAAGCGTGGGTGAGTATCAAGAAAGCTAATAAGTGTAGAAGTCAGGCTATCAACTAGTTCATCAATCGATGATGGGTTATCAAGTAGTGCAATAACTTCAACCATTAATATTTCATAGTCTTCAGTTAATATAGCAAGAAATATTTCTTCTTTGGTTTTGAAATAAAGGTAAACCGTACCTTTTGCTAAACCTGCTTTTCGTGCGATGCTGATAACTGAAGGCAGCCCGCTGGTATCTTCTAAAAATAATGCTTTGGCGGCATCCAGAATGGACTGTCGTCTTGCCGCTTTCTCACTGTCGTCAATGGCTCTTAATCTTTGGGTTATGCATCTCACAGTAGTTGGCCTGTAGTTTTTGTATTTACTGGGAGTCAGCGATTATTTTTAGAAAATCAAAGGTAGTGACAATGCCTGTGACTTCCCCTGCATGAGTTACAAATATTCTGTGTAGATGCTCACCCATCATTATTTCTGCAATTTCTTTTACCGTGGCATCTTCTTCTACTGAAAAAACGATAGGTGTCATGATATCACGTACTTCAACAGGTACTTTTATCATTTCTTCAAAGATAAATTGCCTCAGACGACGTGCTTCTTTTAGCTCGTCATCATTCATTCGTTTTTCATTGTCGCTGGAAACATTGTTCAAATGAAAGTCGGCAATATCTTTTAACGTGGCGATGCCTATTACTTCACCCTCATCATCAATGACAGGGCTTCCGCTGATTTCATTATCGGATAAAAATTTTGCAAACTTCTGCATAGTCCAAGATTGAGGGACTGATTTTATATGAGGTGTCATTATTTCACGAGCAGTAAGTGCTGCCATGATGGATTCCTTTTCGCGATTCCAGTTTCACCTATTTTAACGCCATAGCACATACTTTAGTAGTGGTCAGCGGGCTTAGATGAGGAAATAATGACTCAAAGATAAGAATATTGGTGTTATTTCTCGGATGTTAGTTTTGAATCTACACCTTGAATAATACCCTTTTTATCAAAACGGATATGGGCATTTTGGTATTTTTCTTCTTGTGCCACTTGTTCTAAAGCCTGAAGTGACTTTATGGGGATATCAACAATTAGACTGTTAACCAGCCAGCCAGGGAGTACGCCACCTGGCTCAATGTGCTGTAACCAGACCATCTTGGTTTTATTATTATCAAGTGCTTCAAGAATATAGATGGTTTGTGCAACTGACACGCGGAGGTAATCATCAGACACGTCCTTTTTGTCAGCAGATGCGTTCATGTGCATGAGTATTGTATTGTTCTCTGGCTTGCTGGTTGTTTCAATATGTATAACGTAGTCACGATCTTTAAATGGCCAAGGCATGTCATTAACTGAGTATGCATAGCGATCATTGAAGTTTTTCACATCGAAGCCATAAGACTCCGTACAGCCATGTACCCACTCAATACATGAGTATGGGTTAGCCATTACGGCCATTATATTATTTAACGGGGCATCAAGTATTGCTACGGCTTTAAATGCTTCAAAGCTAGAGTTTGGGTGAGGGCGGGTATAAATAGTGATATCCCCTTCTTTTTGTTGCTCCTCCCAATTGTCCGCTTCTAAAGGTATTTCTTCCGCTATCACAGAGGTTGATAATAGTAGGGTTGAAATAAAAAGTAGAACTAAGGTGCATAACTTTTTTGAACGCGTAATAAATAAGGATCGATTCATAATTAAACTTTTTAGTGATGGAAACAACGATTTGGTGTTTAATGTTTTTAGTATAAATGCTCTAACTAAGATAAAAAAAGTATTTTTTCTTTTAAATCAAACGTAGTACTGAAAACATTGCCTTTAATATCGCGCTAGTTTAGCAGCAGAAAATACTTGATACTGATAAATAATACGTGTTTTGGTTAAAATGTACGGGTTATTAATGTGCATATCGAAAGAAATCGTTCCTAATTTGAGGGTTAACAGTGAAGTCGAGTCAGAAATTAAAACTAATCCAGAGTAACTCCCAACCTTTATATGGTGAGATTCCACAAGCGCTTTCTGAAATTAACTATCAAGATTATGATTTGCGTACTCCAATGGACAAGCCCATTAAAGGGCTTCGGAAGGAGGCTGCATTTAACCAATTTCAGTTTATTGGTTTAATGAACGAAGACATTATTGCTGGAATAGCCATTGTTGATTTAAAGCTCATTAGTAATGTGTTTTTTTATGTTTATGATCTGAAAACAAATGAATTATATGAGCGTAGTTTGTTGCAGCCCCTTGCTATCGGTACCTCTATTGAACCTAAGCCAGATACCGGAAAAAGCCGCTTTAGTCAGCTAGGTAATAAAGTAGAAATATCCACTAATGAAACGGGGACTGAGCGATATTTGTCTGTCAATCTTGCTAAGGGCGTTTCTGCTGAGGTAACCCTTTTTCAGCCAGCAACTTACGAGCCACTTAGAGTTTGTTCTAAAGCAGGATATAACGGATGGGTTTTCACCCAAAAGACGGCTGGTCTTGCAGCGGAAGGCACTATTTCTTGGGGAGACAAGGAGTACAAGCTCTCAAAAAATAACACGCGTAGCAGTACTGATTGGAGCTGCGGTTTTATGCGTAGAGAAACTTCATGGAATTGGGCGTGCTTTTCAGGGTTACTTAACGACGGTAGAAGTGTAGGGCTCAACCTAGCGGCAGGAGTGAATGAAACGGGTGTGACAGAAAACTGTTTGTGGGTTGATGGTGAGCTAACAAAACTTAATATGGCAAACTTTGAATTTGAGCGTTACAGTCCTGAAGAGCCGTGGCGTGTTAAAACCACAGATGGCTTGCTTGAATTAACGTTTCAGCCTTATGGTCGGCGTGAAGAAAAAATCAATGCGATCTTAATCGCTTCAAATTTCAAGCAAATGTTTGGGTATTTTAGTGGGTGGATGATTGATAATAGTGGAAGCAAAATTGAGCTAAATAATATTCCAGGCTTTATGGAGGATCATTACGCTAAGTGGTAGCTCAATGGAATTACTATAAACCGTAGCCTTGATGCAGCGAAGCAGGATCAGGGTTTTTATGCCGAAATGTGCTTATTTCCAATTATTCGGAAAAATTAGATTTCAGTGATAATAAACCCTGATTCCAGTCGCTCTTTCTTTCATCAAGGCTACGGGATAGGTAATTACATTAATCTGGTAACGTTACATTTAGCTCAAGTACAGAGCAATTACCATTTTTATCTAATTGTACCTGCACCTGGTCTTGGTCGATAGGCACGTACTTGCGAATTACATCAAGAATTTCTTGCTGTAATTGTGGCAAATAATCAGGCTGATCACGTTTAGTGCGCTCATGGGCAACAATAATCTGCAAACGCTCTTTGGCAATAGATGCCGTATTTGTTTTCTTTGTTTTAAAATAGTCTAACAAGCTCATGATTACCCCCTGAACATCCTTTTAAAGAAGCCCTTTTTTTCAACTTCAAGAAAACGATGCTCTCGCTCATTTCCAAGTAGTCGGTCTACTGCATCCCTATAAGCCGCGCCTGCATCACTCTCATCGTTAAGAATAACCGGTACACCTTGGTTTGATGCACTCAATACAGTGGTAGACTCAGGTATAACACCTAGTAACTTGATAGCAAGAATATCTTTTACATCTTCCACGCATAGCATTTCACCTGTTTCCGCACGAGCAGGGTTGTAGCGAGTAAGTAGCAAGTGTTCTTTAACTGGCTCCAAGCCCATTTCAGCCCTTCTAGACTTACTTTGAAGAATACCTAAGATGCGGTCTGAATCTCTAACAGAGGATACTTCAGGATTAGTTACTATTATGGCTTCATCAGCGTAGTACAAAGACATTTGAGCGCCGTGCTCAATGCCAGCAGGTGAGTCACAAATAATGAATTCGAAGCGCTCTTTTAATTCATTTAATACACGCTCAACACCTTCTTGAGTGAGTGCATCTTTGTCACGAGTTTGTGAAGCAGGCAATATGAATAAATCTTCAACATGCTTATCTTTTATAAGCGCTTGATTAAGGTTTGCTTCTTCGTTAATGACATTAACAAAATCATAAACCACTCGGCGTTCACAATTCATGATGAGGTCAAGGTTTCTCAAGCCAACATCAAAGTCGATAACAACCGTTTTATGTCCGCTTTTTGCAAGACCCGTTGCAATGGAAGCGCTAGTGGTTGTTTTGCCCACGCCGCCTTTGCCTGAAGTAATAACAATTATCTTAGCCAATGCTCTGTTTCCTGTTTGTCGTTGTCCAGTTTGTAATGCTTAATTGTTGCTGATTGTCCTTATCATTTTTCTGTAAGCGCTCATGTATTATAAGGAATGGTTAGTTAACAAGAGGCTTTACTGTTAGTTTTTCATCTTCAAGATGAATCTGTGCTGGTTTTTTCCAACTTCCAGTTTGTAAATCTTCACTAATTTTATACTGTCCTGCGATGGATACAAGCTCTGCTTCAAGGCTGTGACAAAAAATTCTGGCTTCAGTGTTTCCTCTCACGCCAGCAAGAGCTCGCCCTCTTAAGGGACCGTAGATATGAATGTTTCCATCGGCTAATACTTCTGCGCCGGCACTAACCTGAGAAAGTACTATAAGATCACAATCTTGTGCGTAAATTTGCTGGCCAGAACGAACAGGTTGGTAAATAATCCGACTCGCTTTAACTTTCGCTTCACTGATCGTTTTTTCAGTTTCCTGTGGCTCTTTGGGTTCTTCTTTCTTTACTTCTTCCACTTTTTCTATGGGTAGAGGGGCTTCAGTAGGAGGGGCGGCACGTTCTTTTTTAGAGGGTAAACAAGGTAGCCCGGCTAGTTTAGCCGCTATTTGTTGTGTTTCGCTTCCTCCCCTTACCGCAATAGGTTTTACCGAGTAGGTTCTGCAAATACTAATTATCTTTTCAAAGTCTGCGGGGCCTTTGCCGCTCTCAAACTTCGTCAAGCCAATAACTACCGGTAGATCCTTGAAAAATTCAGGTGCTTGAGCTGCTTTTTCAGATAATTCTGCTGAGAACTGAGCGGGTTCGAAATAGCTTAGCTCTAATACGGTAAGGGTGAGGAGAGACCCTTTTAGTTGTAGGCAGCTTGCTTGCTGGGCCAAAGGCGCAGTTGTGTCCATGAGTAATATCCGAGAGCGTCTAGCAAATAGTTATTAGTGTGATGTTATGTTAACACGATCAATTAATGATGACTCCTGAATTTGAATAAGCCTTTCTGTTTATTTATACCGCTGTTTCATCTTTGTCTTGCCTGTTTTATTAATGAGATGCAATAATAACTGTATATTTAAACAGTTTTTTGGCTGTTTGGTCTTATTTTGCTCGGCTATTCGAATATGGTAAATCTGCGAAAAATAATTCATTGTGATTGCGACTGTTTTTATGCAGCCGTCGAAATGCGGGATAACCCGGGTTTACGAGGGCTTCCCTTAGCCGTTGGTGGCTTACCTTCATCTCGGGGGGTTGTTGCCACTTGTAATTATGAGGCTAGGCGATTTGGTATTAGATCGGCCATGTCTTCTTCAAGGGCTCTGCAATTATGTCCTGACTTGGTTTTTGTTAAGCCTGACATATCTAAATATCAGGCGGTTTCTCGTAAAATTCATGAAATATTTGAACAGTATACGTCGATAATTGAGCCCCTATCGCTTGATGAGGCTTACCTTGATGTAACGAATAGCGATTATTGTAACGGTAGTGCCACATTAATTGCTGAAGAAATTCGAACTAAAGTCAGGAACCAGTTAAATATCACTATTTCGGCTGGGGTAGCACCTAATAAATTTTTAGCAAAAGTGGCGAGTGACTGGAATAAACCTGACGGCCTGTTTGTTATTCAGCCTTCTGATGTGCCGGTATTTGTTAAGACCTTACCTGTTTCAAAAATTAATGGAGTGGGTAAAGTGACGGCGGCTAAGCTTAAAGTGTTGGGTGTTGAAACCTGTGGGGATCTTCAGCGGTTTAGTCTTTTGGAATTAACACAAAAGTTTGGAAAATATGGCGCTCGACTTTATTCTGTTGCAACAGGGTTTGATGACAGGCCTTTACAAGTTTCTCGAGTAAGAAAGTCTATCTCAGTAGAGCATACTTTTGCAGAAGATTTACCGGATAAAACGTCAATCATTGATTCCTTGCCTTTTTTAATGGAAGAACTAAGGCAGAGGTGTAGGCGAAAATTGAAGTCATCGGGCGCGATTAGTAAACGTTTTGTAAAAGTTAAATTCTATGACTTTACTCAAACGACCCTTGAGGAAAAGATAACGTTAACAGGAGAAGAGTGGGATTCAGAGGATGCATTTCGACTATTGTTAGAGAATGCTTGGCAAAGGGGCGGTAAACCGGTGAGGTTGTTAGGCGTTGGCGTTCGTTTGAATGATGAGGTAGAGCAGGAAACGAGTCAATTATCTCTATTGTAGTGGTAACTATTACCCCTAAGTATTGTAACTAGGGGCGTGATGCCTATAATAAACAGCATTATAAATAACAACGACAAATAACAACTGTACCTGCTTAAAACTACAAAAGCGGGCTTCTAAGGGTAATTCATGGCAACAACTATTGATCTGATGGATGAAGGTGTTGAACGCGTTCCGCTCAGGGAGTATACAGAGAAAGCCTATCTCGATTATTCCATGTATGTCATTCTTGATAGAGCTTTGCCGCATATTGGTGATGGCTTAAAACCAGTTCAGCGTCGAATTGTGTATGCAATGTCGGAGTTAGGTTTAAAGTCGACCGCAAAGTATAAGAAATCAGCTCGAACAGTCGGTGATGTGCTCGGTAAATTTCATCCTCATGGTGATAGTGCATGTTATGAAGCGATGGTATTAATGGCTCAGCCATTCTCTTATCGATATCCATTAGTCGATGGGCAAGGTAATTGGGGGGCAGCTGATGACCCTAAATCATTTGCAGCTATGCGTTATACTGAATCACGATTAGCACATTATGCAGAAGTATTGTTAAGCGAATTAGGGCAAGGAACGGTTGAATGGCAGCCTAATTTTGATGGCACCATGGATGAACCAACAACGTTACCTGCTCGCCTGCCGAATTTACTATTGAACGGTACAACAGGTATTGCAGTGGGAATGGCGACCGACATACCCCCTCATAACCTGAGAGAAGTTGCGGCTGCTTGCGTTCGTTTACTAGAAGAGCCGTCGGCCACTACCGAACAATTACTTGAGCATGTTAAAGGCCCTGATTTTCCAACGGGTGCCGAGATTATTACACCTCAAAATGAACTACAAAAAATATACGAAACCGGGCGCGGATCTTTACGCATGCGAGCGGTTTATAATCTTGAGAGCGGTGATGTCGTTGTTACTGAGTTGCCGCACCAGGTATCGGGTGCGAAGATATTAGAGCAAATAGCCGCTCAAATGCAGGCTAAGAAATTACCCATGGTAGCCGACTTGCGTGATGAATCTGATCACGAAAACCCAACACGCCTGGTTATCACGCCTAAGTCGAATCGTATTGATATTGATGCCTTAATGGCTCACTTGTTTTCAAGCACTGATTTAGAAAGAACGTATCGGGTGAACATCAATGTTATTGGTATAGATGGCCGGCCTGCCGTTAAGGGTTTGATGACGATCCTAAATGAATGGTTACGCTATCGAACCGATACCGTAAGGCGACGACTTCAGTACCGATTAGACAAAGTATTGAGGCGACTGCACCTATTAGAAGGCTTGTTAACTGCTTTTCTTAATTTAGACGAAGTTATTCATATCATTCGTACTGAAGAAGAGCCAAAAGCCGTGTTAATGCAACGCTTTGACCTCACTGACCTTCAGGCCGACTACATTCTTGATACCAAGTTACGCCAATTGGCTCGACTTGAAGAGATGAAGATTCGTGGTGAGCAGGATGAGCTAGAGAAAGAAAAGCAGTATCTTGAAAAAATCCTAGGGTCAGCACAACGTTTAAAAACACTAGTTAAAAAAGAATTAATTGCCGATGCAGAGCTTTTCGGTGATGACCGGCGTTCACCTATTGTTGCAAGGGCTGAGGCTAAAGCGTTTTCAGAGATGGACTTAATTTCATCAGAGCCTGTGACGGTTGTGCTTTCTGATAAAGGCTGGGTGCGTTCTGCAAAAGGTCATGATATTGACCCTTCAGGCTTGAATTATAAATCGGGTGATCGCTATGCGCTATCGGCTGCAGGGCGTAGTAATCAAGGCGTTATTTTCATTGATTCAACCGGCCGGGCATATACCCTCCCAGCGCATACTTTACCTTCAGCAAGGGGGCAGGGTGAGCCATTAACTGGCCGTATTAACTCTCCTTCAGGTGCTACCTTTAAAGGGGTGGTCATGGGGGGCTCCGATAAAAAATTATTGATGATGAGTGATGCAGGTTACGGCTTTGTGACCAAGCTGGCTGATCTTCAAAGTAAAAATAAAGCAGGTAAAGCGGCAATCAGTCTCCCTAAAGGGGCTGAGGTGATGATGCCTATAGAGGTATCAGATGCATCATCTCAATACCTAGTCGCAGTTAGCAACGAAGGTCGGATGCTGGTATTTCCTGTTAGAGATTTACCTGAATTATCAAAAGGGAAAGGCAATAAAATTATTAGTATTCCTGCGGCGAGAGTGCAGAGTCGTGAAGAGCTAATGGTCTTAGTGACGATATTTAGTGAAGAAGATCAGTTAGTGATTTATTCAGGTAAGCGTCACCTAAAGCTTCGTTTTAATGATTTAGAGCACTATTTAGGTGAGCGTGGCCGTCGTGGCCATAAGCTGCCGAGAGGTTTGCAGAAAGTAGATCGTATTGAAGTCATCCTCAGTAAAAAAAGAGGGGCAGATCTAGTGGATGATACCAATCCAGAGGGTGAAGCTAGCGATAATCTGGACCGTACAGACTAAATTTAAGCGCTGAATAAATTAATAAGGGTTAAGGTGTGAGTGAAATAGTATTAATTAATGTATCGGGTCAAGATAAGCCCGGGTTGACCTCAGAAATTACTGAAATTATGGCTCAGTATGATATTCGCATATTAGATATCGGGCAGGCAGTGATTCATGATCATTTAACGTGGGGGATTTTAATTGAGATCCCTGATGAGCAGTCTTCATCGACTTTATTGAAAGACTTATTGTTTAAAATGCATGAGCTAGGTTTGCCTGTTCGTTTTGAGCCTGTTAGCGAAGAAGAGTACGGGAATTGGGTGAAAGGTAAGGGGAAGGCACGTTATATAGTCACCTTGCTTGCGCGATCAATTACAGCTGATCAAATTGCTCAAGTATCAAAGGTTACTGCTAAAAATGGCCTGAACATCGATAATATAAGTCGCTTATCAAGTCGTCCACAGCTTAATATTGATGAATCTGAAAGTCAGGCTTGTATAGAATTTTCAGTGCGAGGCACTGCGCCGGATATTGACCTTCTGCGAGCTGAATTCTTACAAATATCTGCCGATATGAATGTTGATATCGCTTTCCAGGAAGAGACGGTATTTCGTCGTAATCGCCGCTTGGTTGTCTTTGATATGGACTCAACACTCATTGATGCTGAGGTGATAGATGAACTAGCTAAAGAGGCTGGTGTAGGAGATCAAGTATCAAAAATTACTGAGCAAGCGATGCAAGGTGAAATTGATTTCACTGAAAGCTTTGCGCGGCGAGTTGCGTTGTTAAAAGGTCTGGACGAGTCAGTACTTTTAAAGGTTTCTAAGCGATTAAACCTTACGGAAGGTGCTGAGCGTTTAATTGGTACACTTAAAGGCTTAGGTTATAAAACGGCTATTCTTTCTGGTGGATTTACCTACTTCGCTAACTACTTGCAGAAAAAACTAGGCATAGATTATGTGTATGCTAATGAGTTGGAGATTGAGCAGGGTAAAGTAACCGGCAGAGTAACAGGGCAGGTGGTTGATGGTGCTCGAAAAGCACAACTTTTACTTGAAATCGCAGAGAAAGAAAATATTCAACAAGATCAGGTTATTGCTGTAGGTGATGGAGCTAATGATTTGCCCATGCTAAGCAAGGCTGGTTTGGGAGTTGCATTTAGAGCCAAGCCTTTAGTTAAAGAAAGTGCTGAGCACTCTATATCAACACTGGGTCTTGATGGTGTTCTTTATTTGATTGGTTTTCGTGACAGGGAAACAGAGTAAGCGCTCGTAGGGTGCGCCGTGCGCACCGTTTATGTTCGACGCTTGATATTATCTCGTATTTATCGTTATTCTATTTTGTGTCATTCCCACGAAGGCGGGAATGACAAAAGTTAATGGATTACTCTTCAGTAAAGTCGTAATTCATTTCTGTGGTAGGTGCTTGTAAATAATAACCTTGTATAAAGTTAACACCAGCCTGCCATAAGGTCGATAAAATTGAAGCGCTTTCAACAAGGGGAACAATCGTTAGTTTACCTTGAGCTTGTAAAGACGTAATCATCTCTTTAACTTTCTCTCGAGACTCTTCATCTTTTTGTATTTCATCAGTAAATGAACCATCAAGCTTAACGTAATCGGCATCTATATGTTTTAGTGTGTTGAATGGGGTTAGGGCACAGCCAAAGCGGCTTATGGAAATTTTACAGTGGAGCTGTTTTAGCCCTTTGGCAAAGTCTTTAGCTAACTTAAGGTAAGTGCCTGCATCGGCTTCATTGATCTGAAATATAAGAGAATCACCAGGTAATCTAGCGGCTTTAAGTGCTACGCTGAGCCATGGTAGGAATGTTTTGTCTTGAATGGTTTCTGCGGTTAAATTTAAAAATAAGTTGGTCTTATGCCCTTTAGATCGATGCCCGCTCAGGTGTTTAATTGTTTGAAGTATCACCCAGCGATCTATCTTGCTAGCCATTTCTGATGGGCCTGCAGGAGGAAGAAAATCATACGGAGACACTTCATTTCCTTCGCTATCCATCATTCTTAAGAAGGCTTCATAATGCTCTTCGCTCTCGCCTCTGAGGCTAATTACAGGCTGGAATAATAGTTTGAATCTGTTATCGTCAAGCGCTTGTTGTAAGCTAGATACACTGGAGTCGCCGTCAATATCAGCGCGTTTGCTTACATAGGTGAAAATACCGTTACCCGTTTCATTGCCTTCCTGATTTTTAACTTCATCAGAGGCATTATGAGAGCGGCCTAGTATGTCTTGTGCTTTAGGTGAGTTCTCATTAATAAGGGCGATACCAACACTAGTGGTAACCTGCACGGTACGCCCCGATACATCCGACATATGCTGTTCAATTGCATTGCGAATTTTTTCAGCTGTTTTTGCAGCATCACTGTCGTCTTGTGACATAGCCAGTAGTCCATAAGCGTCATCACTTATACGAGCTAAAGTCCAAGACTCTTCTGTTTGCTCTCGCAGAACGTTAGCGACATCACTTAGCACGAGGTCAGCACCGGCAATGCCTGCGTTAGATTTAATTTGAATGAAGTTGTCTAATGCAATGTAGTATAAAGCGCCTGTTTGGCTTTTAGATACGGCTTGCTCAATGGCCTCACTTAGTTTTTCCATGAGGTGTTGTCGGTTGTATAGCCCTGTAAGCAGGTCTTGGCTGCTAATCTCTTTTAATTTTTCTTCTAGCTCTGCGCTATCTTGTTCGGGCCTGACAATAATTTGAGTACAGGGTTCGCTATCATACGTTGCGACTGAAAAAGACATTAGTACCTGAACTTCTGAGTCATCACTACGACGAGTCACTGCACTCATTTGTTTTGTTTCTAGCTCACCATCGGTGTAAAGCTTTGTGATGGCCTTGAATTCGTTCTGGCTGTCTGGGGTGAGAGTATCTAAAACAGGAATACAGATTAAATCATCCACATCATCATAGCCCATGAAATCCATGTAAGAGCTGTTGGCATAAATATGCATGCCATCATTGATGTAGGCAATAGCTGCTTTTGAGCTGTCTAGTAAAAGTTGGCAACGTTTTTCTGCATCTCTAAGATGAACTTCAATTGATCTGCGGTTGCGGCGCTCATATAAATTAGTGAGCTCGCGGTTAATAACCAGTACAAGGTGCTTTCTATCTTCAAACGGAATTACGTCTTGAGCACCTGCTTTCATGTAGCTAACAATATTTTCATCGTTTAAGGCGCTATTGAGAACAATAAAAGGTATATCTTTATCTAAACGCTTAATATGTGACAGGGCGGCTGATGCATCAAACTCAACATCTTCTTCCCTAGCCAGAAACAGGTCCCATGAATGTTCTTTGAGTGACTCGAGCAAGTCTTCTTCGGAGGTAACACGATGTGCTCTTGTGGCTCTTCCTGAATTCCTTAACAGGCTGACCATTTCCTCTGCATCATTTTGTGATTGATCGAGAATTAGAAGGTGGACAGTTTTATTTTTCTTTCGCATTCACTCTACTTCTTATTAGTACTTTTTATTAGTAACTGGATATCTCTTCCGCTTGGCCGTTATTTTAGAGTGCAGACGCCCACAGCTCAAGTGCTGGAGTCAATAACTTTAAGGTTATGCTCACTTATATCCATCTATAGCGATGGCCATAAAGAGTCAAAATCATCCTCTCCCGTGTTTTTCACGATTTTTGCAGTATCAAGCACGCCTACATTCGAGAAAATTTTCAGTTCAAATTGGCTAAAGCTTCCGGTTGCGGCTACTCGTTTGTTTAGCTGGCACTTTGTTTCTTCGCCCTGCTGGTTGAGCAATATTTTCTGCCCTGTTTGAAATGGAAGCCTTGGGGTAATCAATGTCGCGGCTTGTCCAATAGCCGACAGCTCAGGTAATAGCAGGCCTCGCAGGTATTCGCTGTGATCACCTGTTTTTTGAATGAGCTGTACACCACAGGGCTGAGCTGAAGGTGCTAATAGCTCAACGCCAATTTGTGTGCCGTGTTGTTTCACCTGTCTGATCCAGCGTATGACCGCAACACTCCAAGGGTGTGACTCGCTTTCTCTAATACCTAACACTTCGCCAGCTTGAATGTTTCCTGCTATTTCGCCTACCCACTGCAAACAGTAGCCGCCAGGGCTGGTGTTAACTAAAGGTGCATTGTAATGTTTAAATGCAGGTTTCTTTTCTTTATCTTCTTCATAAATTGAGCGAGTGAAATTGACTGGAATACTTACGTGATCATCGGCCACGGAGCCTGATGGGCCTGCATCAAACGCATCGGACCAAGCATCATTCTTGGTTCTGCTGCTTTTTAAGAATACATTTTCGTCGTCAGGTTCCATGTGTTTTTTAATCATGTCCTGAATAAGTTGCTTATTAAACTCAACTTCACCTGAGCAAAAGTAGTGTGCTGCGGTGAGCCCTGTACAAAGTTGCAAATGCCCTTTGCTGTTCATCCGCTTGAAATTTCGTTTTGTTAAAATACCTAATGCCTGGCTCAAGTGTGATATTAGCTGATCTTGAAGCTTTAACGGCATTTCTATTAAGTCATCTTGCGACTGACCTTGTCGGCCCGTTGAGTCGAGGTAGTCGGTTAAGTGTTGTACTAGGGTAGTTGTATCAAAACCGTAGTAATGATCAGATAATGAATCATGCAGGAGGCTACGATAAATTGGCGGAGCATCACGTTCCATATTGAGAATAAAGATAGAGCTTGAAGAGTAATATGGGCCTATATCTGTGTATGAAGCCCACACCTCGAAAGCATCAAAAATTAATGTTAAATCGCTCTGTCTTAACTGATTAGTTTTGCAGCAACCTAGAAGCAACATTCTTTTATAGGCTTCAGCTATGCTGGTTTCGGCTTTACTTATGTTTTGTTCGTCTCGAATAGCATATTTGAGTAGATCATTTTCTTCTGCAAACTTATAAATACTATGTGCTTCTAGCCATGTGTTTTTTGGGCTTGGGCAGTAGAGCTGTGATGACCTTAAAATCGTTCGGCTATATTCATTAATTATACGGTGGCAGGTTAAGGCAAGGTTCTTTTTTACTTTCTCGGTTAACTTACTGCCAGCACTTTCAAGAAGAACAACTTTATAGCCTGTTGCCAGATGAATTTGTAAAGCTTGAGAAAGGTTTGCAATTTTTCTTTGTTTTTCAGGGAGAATAATTGGCTGGTTTAAATAATGCTTTGATAGCTCTCTGCAAACATACTGAATGGCGGGCCTAATAAGTTCCAGTAACTGGCTGCGTATTTGTGTTGAAATAATTAATTGGTTGAGCTCTATAATCGCGTGATACAGCAGTCGCGCTGTTTCACCAATATTTGCCATAGGCAGTGCGTCTACCCACTCTTTCAAATCATGGGGCGTTGCATCACAGAAAGAGAGTGTTGCCAGGGTTTGTTCTGGGGTGGTTATGTTAAGTGTTCTTTCCTGGCTAATCATTTAATTGGCACCATTTAGTCATACTAAATACAGCAAGGCCTTTGAGAGGGACTCTTTTTTATTAAAGAAACATTCTCAAAGACAGGATTGGTTGGTTTGCGAGTATCGAATACCGAA
This sequence comes from Hahellaceae bacterium, assembly GCA_016744695.1. Lineage (GTDB taxonomy): Bacteria > Pseudomonadota > Gammaproteobacteria > Pseudomonadales > Oleiphilaceae > Alkalimarinus. The sequence continues at coordinate 11,596 of JADGDV010000035.1, read as the reverse complement.
GTCTTCCTATAAAATACAAGCACCTATCGCTAGAGAATAGCAGAGTTTTTCGAAGTGTCAGTAAAAACTCTTTGATGCCCTGACATTTATCCCAAAATTATTTTATTTTGCATTGTTTTGCTTTTCAGGGTGTCATGCTACTTGTAATACATTAATTTAACCAACTTCATTAAATTGATTGGCCGATAAACTGTCGGTAAATAGTGTTTTTGATGCCTTATGAGGAATTTCTACAACCAGTTTAGGGACTAAATATCCGGGTAGCGTCGCTTGTAGGTCTGAATAAATATTTTGCATCTTTTCTTCTGGAACATCAAAATGCGCTGCGCCTTTAATTTTGTCTAGTTTATGAATGTAATAAGGAAGCGCGCCTGCATTGAATAATTTCTCGCTCAACGCACTCAAAATTTCAGCACAATCATTGACTCCTGCTAACATAACTGATTGATTTAGAACTAGGGTTCCCGTTCCCTTAATATCCTGTATGGCTTTTTTAACGGACGCGTCTATTTCATTTGGGTGGTTGATATGCAGTACCATGACTTTTTGCAATGGTAGCTCGGTGAGCCATTTAATCAATGAGTGGTCGATGCGTTGAGGGATGACCACGGGAAGGCGGGTGTGGATCCTCAGTCGCTTGATGTGTGATATCTCGCTGATATGCTGGGTTAGCCACTGTAATTGCTTATCATTAGTGATTAAGGGGTCTCCGCCACTTAAAATGACCTCATTTAATTCAGTATGCTGATCTATATAGGCTAGCGCTTTAAGCCATTGCTCTTTTGATAATCTGTTTTCAGCGTAAGGAAAGTCTCTTCTAAAGCAGTATCGACAATTTATCGCGCAACTGGCACCAGAAACAAGAAGAACCCGGTTTTTATATTTATGTATTAAGCCGGGGATCGTGTTGTAAGACTCTTCGGAAAGAGGGTCGCTTGAGTAGTCTGTAGGCGATATCATTTCTGCATGTTGCGGCAGTATCTGTTTTAAAAGAGGGTCGTTGCAATTTCCCTTTTCAATACGCTGCAAGTAAGGTTCAGGCGCAAATAGCTTAAAATCTTTATTTGCATCACTGGAAATAGCCGTAATTGGGATGCCTAAACGCTCAGAAAGCGCTTTTGGAGAAGAAATAGCGCCAGAAAGGTGTTCTTTCCAGTCAGGAATTTCGACAGCATCAAGGGTTCGCGGTATCATAAGCGACTTTCCATATATAACGTTTCTGAATATCGGGGTGATGGTGTCTCGAAATTCAGGAGTTAATCAGTTAATTTTTTAGATCGGTGAGGAACAATGGGCAACTATTCTACCAATGAATTCAAGTCAGGTGTAAAGGTAATGTTAGAAGGTGACCCTTGCTCCATGCTTGAGGTCGAATTCGTAAAGCCTGGTAAAGGGCAGGCCTTTAGTCGGGTTAAGTTGAGAAACTTACGCACAGCGCGTGTTTGGGAGCGTACATTTAAGTCAGGAGAGTCATTAGAAGGCGCTGATGTAATCGAGCTTGATATGGAATATCTATATACAGACGGTGAGTTTTGGCACTTTATGTTAACAGATGGTTCTTTTGAGCAGTATGGTGCTGATGAAACGGCAGTAGGTGATTGTAAAAAATGGTTAAAGGAGCAGGTTGTATATACTGTCACGCTCTATAATGGCGCGCCATTGACTATATCACCCCCTAACTTTGTTGACCTTGAAGTTGTAGAAACTGATCCTGGCTTGAAGGGCGATACTGCTCAGGGTGGAACCAAGCCTGCGACATTTACGACAGGGGCAACCATTAACGTACCTTTGTTTGTAAATATTGGCGAAGTATTAAAACTTGATACACGTACTGCTGAGTACGTTAGTCGCGCTAAGTCTTAATGACTTGGCAGCCTGGTTGTGAGCTTGATGCGTTAAAGCAGCGAGCTCGCTTATTAAACATGGTCAGGCAATTTTTTTCTGAAAAAGCGGTGTTAGAAGTAGATACACCGCTTTTATCTCAAGCCTCAGTCACTGACCTTCATCTTGCTAGTGTCACTGCTCAACTTAGTTTACCTGGTTGCAGCTCTGCAAAGACAATGTATCTTCAGACTTCGCCTGAATTTTCGATGAAGCGGCTATTAGCGTCAGGGTCTGGTTCTATCTATCAAGTGGCTAAATGCTTTAGGGATGGAGAACGAGGCGGGCGTCATAACCCCGAATTCACCATGCTTGAATGGTATCGCCCTGAGTTTAGCTTGCAGGATTTAATGGATGAAGTGGCTGAATTACTCTCTCTTGTTACAGAGCTTCCTGCTCCCCAAAAAGTGACTTACCAGCAAGCCTTTCAGCGTTATCTGAATATCGATCCTCACAGAGAAAGCGATGAATCTCTTGGTCAGCTTGCAAAAGAAAAAACGGGAATTTGCGAGGATGGATTATCTCGTGACGACTTTCTTGATCTTCTGCTCACGCACTGCATCGAACCGGAACTAGGGTGTGAAAACCCAGTCTTTATGACTGAATACCCCGCTAGTCAGGCTTCGTTGGCGAAAGTGAAAGAACAGAGTGGCGTACTTATTGCCCAGCGTTTTGAACTTTATGTGAATGGCCTGGAACTGGCAAATGGCTATGATGAGTTAATTGATGCAGAAGAGCAGTTACACCGTTTTGAGGCGGATAACGACGCTAGAAAAATGCACGGTTTACCTGAGATCCCTATTGATCATAACCTTGTTCAAGCTTTGAAGTCAGGCTTGCCTGAGTGTTCTGGGGTTGCGTTGGGTTTGGATAGGCTTCAAATGGTAATGCAAGGTGCCAAATGTATTGATGAAGTTATTTCGTTTGCGGTTGAGCGAGCTTAAATTGTAGGGTGCTCACCGCTTACTTGTAGCCTTGATGTAAGGAGGTACGACTGGAATCAGGGTTTATTTGATTAACTCAGAAGTACCACCATCTTGATCTAAAGCGTGAATGCTTGCTTTATAAGCCCCTTGATTCCGCTTCGCTGCATCACGGTTACGCTTTAAGCTGGCCGCTTGCCAAATTTCTCACCCATTCTAACGGCTGAACCGGCTATTAATTCTTCGGCAAAATCTACTGTATTTTCAGGAAAGGCTAGAACAACCGTTGAGCCCAACTTAAATCGTCCCATTTCATCGCCTTTATTAAGGTGAATTGGGTTTGTTGGTTCTGCTGGGTATTCTGTTACCTTTAGTTTTCTTACTGGTGGTGCAACTTGGCCTGACCATGTCGTTTCAATGGCTGCAACAATCATTGCTCCAACCAGAATCATCGCCATAGGTCCTATCTCTGTGTCAAATATTGCTACTAAGCGCTCGTTGCGTGCGAACAGCCCTTGTACATTTTCTGCCGTTGCAGGGTTTACTGAGAAAAGGTCTCCAGGTACGTAAATCATCTCTCTCAATGTACCAGCAAAGGGCATGTGAATACGGTGGTAGTCTTTAGGTGACAGGTAAATAGTAGCAAATTTCCCCCCCATAAAAGGCTTAGCTCTTGCTACTTCACCCCCTAAAAGGTCTATAAGGCTGAAATCTTGCCCTTTGGCCTGAAAAATTTTGCCGTGTTTAATGTCACCTAGTTGGCTGATGGCACCATCGACGGGGCAGGAAATTACATCTTCACCTTTTGCAATAGGGCGTAAACCTGGTTTTAGTTCTCGTGTAAAAAAATCATTAAAGCAGGCAAAGTCGCTTGATTTTTCTTTTGCCGCTTCACTCATGTTGACGTCATAACGCTTTATAAACCAGTTAATGAAGGTGTCTTTAATCTGTGTTTGCTTGCAGTCAGCGAGCATACCTACCGTTCTGGATAGGGCATGTTGTGGTGTCAGATATTGGCTGAGAACAAATAGCTTATCGAGGTTCATTAATTACTTATACCTTGTGTAAGTTAATTTTGTGTAAGAACTGTATGGTGGTAGTTCAGTGGTTATTGTTCAACGGGGGTATCTGGTGTATTTCCCCATTCTGCCCAAGATCCATCGTAGGCTTTAACCTCATTGAACCCCAGTATTTTGGCGACAATATAAGTAAAGCCAGAGCGGTGGTGAGTTTGGCAGTGTGTGATGACCTTTTTATCAGTGCTTATCCCACATTTCTTTAGTGTATCACATAGTAGCTGTTGATCTTTAAGTCGCAATGCTCGCTTAGGGTCCATAGCTAGCGTCCATTCAAAATTAATCGCACCTGGAATATGACCGCCTTTAGCTGCAAGTACTCGCTCACCGCTATACTCCTGAGGAGAACGTGCGTCCCAAATAATGGTAGATTCATCATCTAATGAACTTAATACGTCATCAAGTGAGGCTGTATGGTTGTGATTGATTCTGATACTGCATTCTGAGGGGGTTACTACGGGCACCTCTTTACTTAATAGCCTATCTTCATCAGCCCAGGCAAGGTAACCGCCATTAAGGTAGGAATACTTAGTGTGACCAATGCAATCAAGTAGCCAAATAAAGCGACCAGCCCAGCCACCACCTTCATCATCATATACCACAACATGCTTGTCTTCGGTTAAGCCTAACTTTTGGAAGAGTTGTTCGAGATTTTTTGTGGTGGGTATTTTACCTGGTGCAGGTGGAGCTCCTAACTGAGTTGCACTCGGCTCAAGATGTATTGCTCCGCTGATATGGCCTTCATTATATCTAGCTGGGCTGCATATATCGATAATAAGCAGTGACGGATCATCTATTATCTGCTGAAGCGCTTCAGGCTCCAGTAATAGAGGAATATTATGCATTTGGGAGTCCATTGAGTCGTTAAGGATAATGTAGTTTTAATGTGGACATAATATCACATCAACTTATCTTTATTCGTTTTTTGATCGCTTGGTTGCTAGGTATTGAAGGCAGTGAGTTGCAGCGCTGCAGAGGTATTTAAACTGTTTGTACTCATATTCACTCAGTGTTTCATTTTTTGCCCCTGAGTCTGCATAAAAAACAGCGACAGGTTTTTTGTTGACGAATATCGACATTAAGAAAAATTCTTTCGAACCACATGCGCTTTTAAACTCGGCAGGAATGGCGGCCAATATGTTTTTGTTACTGGCAGGTTTAACCCATACGCTGGAAGGCTTACCAATTAAGCGAGAAAATAAAGAGGGTATCGTAAGGTCTGCTTGGTAGTTCGAAAGGTCGGGGTGTTCTCGTGTGCCTACACTGTAGTAGGTTTTTAAGCGTGTCTCATTGGTGTTAACGAGAGCGACAATGACTTTGGGTAGACCTAGACCATACGAAATACACTGAGTGGCTGCATTCATTAGTTCGTGGAGGTCGACGAAATTGTCAGGGTTATTTAGCATTATGTCGGTGAATTCGGTGAAAATCTCTTTATCACCACGTTTAGCCTGCTGTTGGGAGGGTGGTGTTGACTGCTTATTTGAGGTGCTTTTTTCTGGTAACTTTTCACCAGAAAACTCAATGTTTGCCTTTTTTAACTGTTCTGTTTTATTGTTTTCTGAAACAGGTACTTCAGCCACGACGGGGCGGTTAGTTTTTTGCTCTTGTACTGCTTGTACTGCTTGTACTATTGGGCGTGGGGCTGTTTTTTGTGCTTGGTATGATAATCGTTCTCTGGGGGGAAGTATTAACTTCGCCGCAGGCACCATGATGCCGGGAATAGGGTGCGCTCTGGACATTTCTACTGCGCATTCATGTGTAAGCGTAATGGCTTTATTGAGGTCGATGCCAAGGTAAACTGAAATAACTTTTTGTACTCTTAAGGTAGAGCGCGAATACCAGTCATGACTAGCGTAGTGGGCTAGAAGGTTGGCTAATGCGACAGCAAACCCAGGGCGGGATAAAATATGGTTTATTTCTTTATCGTCAACTTTGCGCGGCTTTCCCTCTTTTGATACATGATGACTGACCTTAATCCATTGTCTTACAGACAGTTGGCTATCAGGAGAATAGCTCTCTTTAGTTAAAGGAGGAAGTTGAAGGTTGGTCATTAACTCTTGTGCCAGCTCTGTAACTGAACAGCCGAGTATTTCTCTTTCAGCTTCAACGGCCTGTTTACACTTATCCCTGATTTCATTGCGAATTAATCGCATTTCTGGGGTGGCAAAGCGCCATAAATACCATAAAGGGACACCGCAAAAAAGTGCGCCCCAATACATGTCATCTTCTTGCCCTGTCTTTTTGAATTGGGAAAATTGACGTGCAAGATAAGCAGAAAACAAGCTGGAGCTTATAGCTCTGTTGTAATAAAAGTCTTGTAAATCCCCTTCTTTTGTTTTTTTAAAGGGGGTTTTTTTAGCTACATTTTTTAGTTTTTCAACGCCAATCATGCTTATGGCATGGCTAAGCGTCTTGCTGGATGATGTGGTTGCTTCACTGCCACTGTTAGCTTCGCTAACTATATAGTAGGCAAAAATAGGGTCACGGTTAACCAAGCTGGCAATTGTTTTATAGGGCAGACTTTCTTCTTTTAATGACTTTAAAACCTGCTTACTAACCAGCGACCCAGTGGATAACGATTTAGTTGAAAGAAAATTTGACCACTCGCTGGCATTTTTGGGTACGTCGCTTTTATTCATAAGTATTTGTTAAATGATTAAAAATGTTCTTAACTAACAACTGTAGACGGTATTTATAAAAACGGTAAGGAATTTTATAAATGGCATATATTTGATTTAACAATAATAAGTAAATATCACACTAAAGAGCTACAGTTTAAGGGTAGGCTATTCTTATTGCTTAGAATAGTATGGGGCTTCGTATTTGATATTTAGTTGTTTGCTTGTTTTTTTCTGGTTTATTTTTTGTGGTTAAGGATTTATGGCATTAATTATTGGTTCTATTATTGTTCTTGCCTGTGTGCTTGGAGGGTATGTCTTATCTCATGGCGCGCTTGCTGCACTTTGGCAGCCTTTTGAGGTGTTAATCATTTGCGGGGCTGCTTTGGGTGCGTTTATTATTGCCAACCCCGTGCATACCATTAAAACCGTGTTTACATCGTTACCTTCATTGTTAGTAGGCTCAAAATTTAATAAGGCAATGTACATGGACTTATTAAGTTTGCTATATGACATTTTTGATAAGTCGCGTAAGCAAGGTGTAATGTCTATTGAAGCTGATGTAGATGATCCTGAGGCCAGTGAGATATTTATGCGATATCCTGCTATTTTGAAAATGCCTGCAGTGATTGAGTATATAACTGATTACCTTAGAATTATTAGCTCTGGCAATATGGCGTCTCATGAGCTTGAAGGCTTGATGGATATGGAGATAGAAACGCGCCAAGCTGAATTAGAAGAGCCTGCTCATGCGGTGCAAAATGTTGCAGATGCGCTTCCGGGGTTTGGTATTGTTGCTGCGGTCTTGGGTATTGTAATTACCATGGGGTCTCTAGGTGGACCACCTGAAATGATAGGTAACCACGTAGCTGCCGCTTTGGTAGGAACCTTCTTAGGAATATTGTTGGCCTATGGTTTTGTTGGGCCTATATCATCACTGATGGAAACGATGGTGCACGCTGAGATTAAGGCACTTCAATGCATTAAGGTGAGTATTCTTGCCACCATGGGTGGGATGGCTCCTCAGATGGCTGTTGAGTTTGGTCGTAAAGTGTTGTTTTTTGATGAGCGTCCTAAATTTCAAGAACTTAATGATCACGTAAAATCTCGTTAGCATTTTAAAATTGGAAGCAACACGTTGAAAGTGACACGTCAGGGTAGTAAATAGTGGAAGATCTGCCACCGATTATTGTAAAAAAGATAATAAAGAAAGGCGGGCATCATGGTGGTGCCTGGAAAGTCGCATTTGCTGACTTTGCAACGGCTATGATGGCTTTCTTTTTAGTGCTTTGGCTGAGTGCATCAACAAGCCCTGAACAAAAAGAAGCGATAGAAGGGTATTTTAAAGATCCGATTGGGTTTGTTGAGGGAGGAAGCCCAAACCCTGTTGATTTAGATGGCAGTGCAGCCGTCGTCGCCACCTCTTCAGCTGATCAGCAAGATACCGATATTGAGTTTCAAGATGAAGTGATTGAAGATCTGGCTGAAGATATATCTCAGCAACGCTTAGAAGAATTAAAAGAGATACTAGAAGCAAAAATTGATCAAAATGAAACGCTCCAGGAATTTAAAGATCAATTGTTACTTGATATCACGCCTGAAGGCTTAAGAATTCAAATTGTTGACCAGTCAAAAAGGCCCATGTTTGATAGCGGTAAGTCAGAACTCAAGTTTTATTCTGAAGATATTCTCATTGAATTAGCAAAAACCATTTCTCAAGTGCCTAATAAAATAAGCCTTACTGGGCATACCGATGCGCAGCCTTTTTTGGGACGGGAAGGTTACACCAATTGGGAGCTCTCTACAGATCGAGCTAATGCCGCACGACGAGCAATGGTGGCTGGAGGTATCGCAGAAACGCAAGTTTCACGAGTTGTGGGCTTAGCCTCATCAGTATTATTTGATAATGATGATGCGTTAGCGGCTGTTAACCGGCGTATAGCTATTATCGTATTGAATAGAAAGGCAGAAGATGAAATTGCCCGTAATGCCGGTGTGCGAGAGGCAGGGGTTAGTGAGAAGACTAAAGAGAATGAGCTCAAGCTTGAGAGTGGTGGTTGGTTTGATGAAATTGATGAGCTAGACCCAGGCGAGGTCGCCTGGTGAGTTCCATTAAAATGTTATTTATTATTTTTCATCTTCTCTTTTAGGTCGGCAAAAGGGTTAAAAGTCGCCGCTGCTGTATTCGTGCTAGTGCCTCCACTCTCTTCAGAGAAATTCACATACTTAGAATGCTCTTGATCATGGCAATACATACATAACAACTCCCAATTGCTACCATCAGGTGGGTTGTTATCATGATTATGATCAACGTGATGTACTTCCAATTCTCGCAAATTTGGACGAGTAAATTCACGTGTACAACGCCCACAAATCCAAGGGTAAATTTTTAGAGCCTGCTCTCTGTATCCAGCTGCGCGTTGAGAGTTATAAACTCGCTGCTCAGCAAGAACCTGATCAAGCTTGCTTGTGCTATTTGTTTTTGTATTCATACAGACACCTCAAAACCTGACTTTATTCATGGTTTAACTAATACTAAAGATACTATAGCAGGTTTGATATCTTATCTAGATAACACTTAACCTAAACGCACTGAATTGTAGGAATTGATTTTGAATACTGAATTATTACGACGGGTTTATGAAGGCCCAACCGACATGCGTTGGGGCGATATGGATGCTTACGGGCATATAAATAATGTTCGATTTTTTGATTATTTTCAAGAGGCGAGAATACTTTGGTTAAGCAATGTCGGTGTGAAAATTAATGATCCTCAATTTGGCTTTGTGGTCGTAAATATAAGTTGTGACTTCACACGAGAACTTAATTATCCCACTCAGCTAATGAGTAGTATTGATGTGGTGAAAATAGGCCGATCCAGCATTACGCTAATACAAACGGTATATGACTTGAATGAACCGGGTAAAATCTATGGAAAGGGACAAACTGTGATGGTTTGGAGAGATCATCAAACAGGAAGTTCCTGCCCAATGTCTGAATCCCAGGTTCAAAGGTTTGTAGCCCCTTGTGAATTATAATTGAGAATTTACTTTGCTTGTTTTTGAAAGTGTATTAATCGTAGCGGTATTTATGGTGGCTGTTTCAATTGTTTTTAGCAGCATTAAAGTAGGCATCTCACCGATGCCAAGCTCAAAAAAAGCTTATCAAGCAATGATAGCGCTGGCAGCTGAAACAGGAGTAGGGCCCATTTATGATTTAGGCAGCGGGTGGGGGAGTTTGGTTATTCGCCTAGCAATAAAATATCCAGAACGTCAAATAGTAGGGTATGAATTGTCCATGTTTCCATGGTTAATCACGAAGATAATTAAAAGGGCGTTGGGTTTACACAATTTAACCGTTTATCGAGAAGATTTTTTGAAAGCTGATCTGTCTGCTGCCTCCGTCATTACTTGCTATTTATTTCCTGCCGCGATGGAGGCAATTAAAAGCAAACTTGATCTTGGAAAAGGTAGTTTACGGTTTATTATAAGTAATAACTTTGCTTTACCCTCTCATCAGGCAAGTAAAGTAGTTCGACTTAATGATTTCTATAAGTCACCGGTTTATTTGTATCGCCTGAGTTTGCTGAAAACTCAGGTTTAGTGGTGGCGGAGGCCATGCTATGACCAATTGTATAGCCCCTCATTGGATTTTGATTCAGGTTGGGTAGATTTACCCCTATGTAGTTTAAATATGACTCTTCGTTTAGGGCATATAACGTCAAAAGCAGCGGACTTGAAAGCGAAACTTTCTTGTCCGCTGGCTTATCTTTTTATTTCTCTTTTTCAATTATGAGTTTTCTATGAGGAAATGGTATTTCAATGCCTTTTTCATCTAGAGCCTTTTTAATCTGCTCAGGAACAGAGTAGAGAATATTGAAATAATTCTCGCCGTTACAAAAAGGACGAACCAAAAAATCTACCGAGCTATCATTAAGCGTTTCAACTTCTACAAAAGGGGCTGGGTCTTTTAAAATATGAGGATGACTTTCTAATACTGAGTTAATGACTTCTCGAACAACACTAGTATTTTCTTTGTAAGCTACGCCAAAGTGCATGTCTACGCCGCGCACGCTATGATGAGAATGGTTAATAATTTGACTGCCCCAAATTTGGCTGTTAGGGATAATTATTTGCTGGTTATCAAATGTTTGTAAAATAGTGGTGAACAAATCTATTTCTTGAACGTTACCAAATCGATCGGCAGCATCGATAAAATCACCTACTTTATAAGGTCGAAATAATAGTAACATCACTCCTGCCGCTAGGTTAGCTAGTGTGCCCTGAAGTGCTAAACCAACAGCTAATCCTGCTGCTCCTAACAATGCCACGATTGATGCCGTTTGTACCCCAAACCGATTAAGTACAGCGATAACCACAAAGGCAAGTACAATATATTTACCTAAACTACCTAGAAAACGAAATAAGGTATTGTCGAGTTTTTCGTGCTTTTCGCCTGTTTTACAAATTACTTTATTTACTTTATTGGCTGCTAATAGACCAATTATTAAGATTAAAATTGCAAGTAGCACGTTAGTCGTGCCAGCAATAAGTGTTGGTAAGTATTGATTAATATCTAATTTATCTATGAGTTCTTGCATAATTTATGTCCTATATGATTAAAAATAATACTGATTTGTTGCATGAACTAATGAGGTGGAAGCCTCTAGCATCAATAGTGGGGTGCCTTTGATTGCCTCGTTATAATTTCATACTACAGTCTGCGCAACAGCGTACATAGGCTGTTGAATGAATTATGAATATCATAAGTGTAAACCAATTTAGGGACAACCTAAAAACATATGTCGAATAGACTATTAGTGAGCACGAGCCTGTAAAAGTTACTCGCTGTGCTGGCGAAGATTTTATTGTAATGAGTGCATCTAACTGGGAAAGAGAACAGATAAAATTTAAATATAGCTAGGCAGGTTTATAGTCAAAGCGAATTTCACAGAAAGACATGCTGATATATAAATTTGATGATTATAAGTTTCTCCCCACTCTCAGCATGTAATCTACACTGCATTTTATATAAACACCAAGCCCCGAAGGGGCTGACCATTGAACACTCAGCTTGTAGTGCTACCAGCATACAA
>JADGDV010000034.1 GCA_016744695.1 Hahellaceae bacterium | reverse complement strand
TTCTCGTTTTTGTTTGCGATTAAATGCAGCTTTAAGTTGTTCTTTTAAATCGGCTTCAGGTTTGCCTTGCTGTTCTGCAAAATGCTGTGCAAAAATAACAGCCACTGCTTCATTATCGTCACTTAATTCACCGGTAACACCACTTAGCATTTGATTTAGTTCATCAAGATCTACACCATTCTGTAACGCAAGATTAGTGTGTACCCATGAGCAATAACGACAATCATTAACAGAGGTTGTTGATAGCATCACTTTCTCACGTAATGCGCGGGATGTTGCCGGCTTGATTAGCGCCTTTATCAATACGGGAGAGTAAATTACAGCCTTTGAAAGGCTTATTGTAAATGTGACTGGTGTGAAGACTCTTTTTCTAAACGTAGCCATATTTTGACTCCTTTTATATTTTGTTACTCAAGGTTTGCGACACATGACATGCCCAAGCGGCAATAGTCATTGATGGGGGAGATCCTGGTGCTGCGGGTAACGCTGACGCATCAGCGATAAACAATCCTGGGTTGCCATAAACTTCCCCCTGTTCATTGACGACACCATCATTTTGGTTTGAGGCCAATCTAGCACCACCTAATGGGTGAACGGTGAGTAATCGCTTATTGGTGAACCAGACTTTTTTTCCACTGCGACGGCTGATTTCTTCAAAAGCTTTAGCAATAGCCCCTATAATGGGGTTGTTGTGTTGAATATAACGGGTACGAAGTCGCCCGTTTTTCCAAGTAAAAGCCCCATTGGCACGATCTGCGCCCATGCCGACTAATACCAGATCACGTTTTAACCGGTTTCTCACCGCATTCCCAACAAGGGGAACGTCATCTATACCACTCATACCGTATTCTGTGAAATTTGGACATGAAGGGTAATCGCGCAGCTCAAATCGGCCATGACTGGGTGTACCTATACTGAAATCAGCGCCTTTCTCGTTAACGCCCCAGTAGGCAGGAAAATCACCATTACCACCAAAGTTACAACCTAGCGAAGGCATTCCAGACAAACCTCCATTATCTCTACTACGAAATAGCAGGCGTTGGGTATTTAAGGTCCCTGCCGCTAAAATAATGCGGTCTGCTTGATAATAGGTGTGGCGTTTAGTTTGGTGGTCCATAACTTCTAGTCGATAACTAGTCGCTGAAGGACCATCAATGCGATAAATGCCAAGACATTCCTGTAACGCTTTCACTTCGAGCCCCGCGTTAATTGCAGGAGACAATAAAATTTTATCTAGGGTCGCTTTAGACCAGCCCACACAACCAAAAAAACTGTTATTACTAAAGTTTTCAGGGTTTGAAGACATATCCATGCTCATTGCAGGTTGCTGAACACTCTCATCAGCCACAAAGTGTGGTGAGTCTTCATAACGTTTACCTGTGAAGTTAGGAATATTATCGTCAAGGGCAGGGGGGCGAGCTCCCATTTTATCAATCATCCATTGATAGTGTGGCTCCATCATGTCGGTACTAACACCATCAACATGGTTATCCCAATACGCGTCTACTGCGGGTCGAATATTCATCGCACTGTAAACATGGCTGCCACCCCCTACACCAGAAGAGCACACTACACTCATGTCACGGTCGTAGTGAATATCAAACAAGCCGTGCGTATTAACTTTGACTCCTGATTTGGGTAACCAAGGCGCACTAAAACGATTAAGTATATGTGTATAAAAATGGCTACCTGCGGGTAAATGGCTTCGTTTTTTTATCCCCATTGCGCGTACGGGTTCTGTATCGCGCCAAGGGCCTCTTTCCAATAAGAGTACCTTAGCACCGGCTTTCGCCAAGTGGTAAGATGAGACTGAGCCGCCAAAACCGCTTCCAATTACTATAACATCGTATTTGTTTGTCATTACAAAGCTCCGAAATCTAGCTAATGTTATCTAAAGTGAAATATAAAACTCGTACCAACTTCTTACGTGTTTGATAATTCATTCTTGCAAGATAGACTCCATCTGAAAGCTTTCTGGTTTCACCGCGCACAGGGCGTAATATTCTTAAATTTTTATCAACGTCGTACGATAAGTGAGTAACGGGTTCTCCATCAACGGCGCTGTCTTGCGAATTAATACTATAGAACCCATAAGGTAGGGTTCCCCTCTTTGAAAACCAGATATTTGCGCCATTATCACCATCAAATCGCTTCCCTTTCCATGGGTTAATAAAGGTTTGAAGCAGGCGGTAAAGTAAATTACGTAAAAATCGTGGAAGAATACCAAGCCCCATAATGGCAAATAAACGACCTCGGTAGACACCTTCAAGCTCACCTTCTGTAAGTGCAGGAAGTGTTTTAAATAATTCATCTAACTCTTTTTGTGAGTGTTTTAATAAGCTGTTCGGGTTAAAGGAGCCTAAAGTTTGAGCAACTACAGTCATGTTTCTCTCCAATGCTGAAAACATATAATTGGTTGGTTTGTGTACAATATACGAGAACACTTTGGCGTTGACAAACGAGAAAAAGGAGAATATCAGATAAGAATAACTTATTTGAAATATGCATTATTTAAATGTGTGATGATTTTAACTCTAAGCGGTTAAACTGCTGCAGTAACCAGTTAATGAACGAGCGAATGGCTAAGTCATCTTTGTTACCCTCATGATAAACCGCATAAATGGACTCTTCAAGCGGCCCAAGAGCAGGAAAGGGGGCTTCAACCCGTCCGCTATTGATTAAGGGGGTTTCAACTGGCATTAGTGCTAGCATGGCACCCAGTGATTCTGCCGCGTCCATTGCAGCGGGGTAATCGTCCAAATAATACTGTTGGCCTGTGGGTTCCCCAAATCCTGTCATTTCAAACCAGCGCTGCCATGCATAAGGTCGTTCAGTCATATGAATTAAGGGGACATTACAGATATTCTTTGGTGCTTGTTTTAATTGATACTTTTCACTGGTTCCGGTAGGGCAAACTACCTGAATATAGGCGTCTATTAACTTTTCATGCAGTAAACCATCCCAAGGCGGCTCACCAAAGCGTATAGCTAAGTCTACTTGCTGGCTTAAAACATCAGCATTGCGTAATGATGTCTCAATACGAAGCTCAATATCTGGGTATTCTTTATGAAAAGAGGCAAGATTGGGTAATACAACCCGGCTTGCGACGGGAGGCATTAAGCTGATTTTAAGCACTCTGTGGCTGTAGTCTTTTCTTAAGGTCGCTGTTGCTTGCCGAAGTTGATTTAGTTGAGTGTTAATTTGCTGCCAGTATTGTTCTCCCGCTTCAGTAAATGCGAGCTCACGATTTTTTCGAATGAAAAGAGGGATGCCTAGTTGCTCTTCAAGCGTCTTTACCTGTTGACTTACTGCTGGCGGGGTTACAAAGAGCGCTTCAGCCGCTTTTTTGAAACTTAGATAGCGTCCCGCCGCTTCAAATACTCTGAGTAAATTCAAGGTGGGTAAGTCACGGCGTGTTAGCATTCAGGGTTCTCTTATTATACGAATTTAGGTGACTAGATTTACAGCCAGCGACGTACCTGAAGCAAATATTCATGATATTTTGTACCAAAAAGACCTGTTAAGTAGGCTTCTTCTTTTTTAATCACTTTTTCATTTAGTATAATAATGGTTACAGGTGTAAACATAAGTATCCACCCATTTTGGGTAACTAATGCCGTGCCTGCTTGCAGTAATACAAATGCTAAATAAATGGGGTTGCGTGTTATTTTATACAGGCCTGAAGTTATTAATGCTGAATCAGGCCTGTGAGGTAAAATGCTGGTTTTATTTTGATAAAAAGCCATAACTGACAGCAATATTAATAAAGCTGCTGAAAAGAGAAAGGCAGCTCCGAATAGTGTTAAAAAAGGAACGCTAATAAGTAGTGAGTATGCATACTGAAGACCGACACCTGTCAATATTGAAATAACAGGGACGATAGGGGGAGGGAAGCGAACCCCAGGGCCATGATCTTTATGTTTACTCATAAACGTCCCTATTTACTAAAGGCTGCATTATTAATGCGTTTAGGGTGCCATATTATCAAAGTAAGCGCCATAAAAAACAATATTGGCACGTCACCTGCTAAATGCCAAAATTCATGAGGCTCTATAAACGATTGAACGGTCATTAGTGTGCCATGCAAAATACTGGATAAAATCGTATAGTCAATGATGCTTGTGTGCTTTTGAGGTTGCTTAGCTGATCGTAACAGCATGATGCCAAGCGAGATATACATACAGCCTAGCATAAACACATAAGGTGACAATGGGTCATGATGAGATTCAGGGTGGCTACCCCATTGAAACCCTGGGGGCCAAAGAAAGAACAGTGCAGGCATCCCTACAACTAAACCTAAACCATATACCCTTAAAAGCAGAGAGGTAATTTTTATACTTTTGAAATTAAAGTTCATTTATTGTTCCCCTGAGTCAAGAAATTTCTCAGCATCTAGAGCCGCCATACAACCAAAGCCTGCCGAAGTAATGGCTTGTCTGTAAATTTGGTCAGTTACATCACCCGCAGCAAATACACCAGGAATGCTGGTGGCAGTCACATTACCTTCTAGTCCGGTTTTAATGGAAAGGTAACCGTTATTCATTTCAAGCTGGCCTTCAAAAAGGTCGGTGTTTGGTTTATGGCCAATAGCAATAAATACACCCGCTAAGTCGAGGTCTTTAGTTTCACCATTTTCAACTTTAAGTCTGATGCCTGTTACACCCGTACCATCACCTAATACTTCATCTAATGTTGTGTTCCACTCGATAGTTATATTGCCATTTTTCTCTTTTTCAAAGAGCTTATCCTGAAGAATTTTTTCAGCACGTAGCTTATCTTTTCTGTGTACCAGAATGACTTCACTAGCAATATTAGAAAGATATAAAGCTTCTTCTACGGCAGTGTTACCGCCACCAATAACGGCTACTTTTTTCTTTCTGTAAAAAAAACCGTCACAGGTTGCACAAGCGCTCACACCTTGACCTTTGAATTTTTCTTCTGACTCAAGACCTAAATACTGAGCCGATGCGCCGGTTGCAATAATTAATGCATCACAGGTATATACATCAGAATCACCTTTTAAAGTGAAAGGATGCGAAGAAAGGTCTGCTTCATTGATATGGTCATAAATGATCTCAGTATCAAAGCGTTCAGCATGCTCTTGCATTCTCTGCATTAACTCAGGGCCTTGAACGCCTTGCGCATCACCCGGCCAGTTATCTACATCGGTAGTCTGAGTTAATTGGCCGCCTGCTTGAATGCCTGTAACAATAACAGGGTCTAAATTGGCGCGAGCCGCATAAACGGCAGCGGTATAGCCAGCAGGCCCTGAGCCTAAAATTAATGTCTTGCAGTGTTTTACTACGCTCATCGGGCTAAACCTTTGCTATCGGTTGATGTGAAAGTGGTTATAACGTTGAGTGCAATATAATAAGAAGTCTCATAGAGTGACAAGCGAGAAAATGGAGCAGCTCAAATAAGAAAAACTTATTTGAGCTGCTCCATTACATTATTTTTTCAATAATGTAATGGAGCCAGTTATAAATAAAGGTGCTAGAGCAGGGCATAAGGTGACTAACAGCTTACCCCAATATCGCATCCAACTCTTTGAATGATTTTACAAAAAGGGGTCACTCGAGTATAAAGTAAATGGATTTTAGGGTATCCAAAAGGAGATAAATTTTAATGTTTTTGAGAACTACAAGGTCTACAACACTACTTATTCATATCTGCTCGTTTTTGGCGATAGTCTTTATTACCTCAGGTAATGCATTTGCTCAATCAGAGGTAACAGATCTGACGCAAAAAGAAGTGTTATCGATATTAGAGGGGAAAAACAGGCAAGACAACAACTATGTGCTGATTGATGTTAGATCGCCTGGCGAATTTAATGCAGGGCATATAGCTTCAGCGGTAAATATCCCGCATCATGCAATATTAAAAAATATTTCATTATTAGATCCCTATCTAAAAAAGAATATAGTTTTTTATTGTCAAAGTGGTCGAAGAGTTTCGATGGTGACAGACTTGCTAAAAGATCTTGATTACAAAAACTTATACCACTTAGATGGCGATTTTTTAGGGTGGCAGAGCAGCCAGCTGGATATTATTAATTAACTATTACCGTTTCTTTCAAGTTTAGGCATATGTTTAATAATAGGTAAGGAGATGATGAAAAAAAGCATGTCATCCCACTATTCCCATGTGCAAAGTGGGCAAAAATAGGAATATTATGGATATCGAGTTATATCTTTTCTTTCTTGTTACAACTGTAATGCTTATTATAGTTCCTGGGCCTGCAGCTATCACTGTTGCGACGCAGGGTGCCTCCCATAATTCAAAAATAACCTTTATAAGTATTTTTGGTGTAGCAAGTGCTGACGCATTTTTTTTTATATTGTCGGCTACTGGTATCGCATCGCTGATCGTAGCATCAAGTTTAGTGTTTTCAATTATTAAGTGGTTTGGTGTTGCATATCTTATATTTCTAGGGGCTTCAGCAATTTTTACCAAAGCTGGTGCTATAAATATTGAAGCTCAAAGCATTAAAATAAGTCCAGCAAAAGCGTTCACTCAAGGTTTAGTTGTACAATTAGCAAATCCCAAAGCACTACTGTATTTTTCTGCACTTTTACCACAATTCATTGACCCTAATGAACCCGTTGTGTTTCAAATGCTCCTTATGGGACTCACTTGTTTTTTGGCTGATTTGTTGGTTTACACTATGTTTGGCCGTATGGGTAAACAATTATCAAAAAAGCAGGTAAAATCTTGGGTTATACGCATAATTAACAAAGTTGCTGGTATAACCCTGATTTCTACAGGAATCAAAATGGCAACCTTGGAAACTGTAAAATAGCCTAATAAGGCATTGCAGCGGACTCTGAATGCAGTCGTGCGTCAGACATCAAAATATAATGGGAAATCAATGATTATCAAATATGTAACAGCTTTACTTGCGATACTTTTCTTTCTAGGGGCGACTCTGAACGCCTATGCCGATGAGAATGGTGCCCCTATGGGCAAAATGATGCATCACAACATGAAGCACTCTATGAATGACGGTAGAGTTTCTCTTAATCTCTCGCCACAAATGAAGCAGCATCAATTATCAAATATGAGATCTCATCTAGAAGCTGTCCAGACTATTATAAGCTCAATTGCTGAAGGAGATTTTGATAAGGGTTCTGAAATAGCTCATTCAAAGCTGGGGTTAACTGAAGAAATGAAAAATATGTGTAATATGTTCAGTAATAATGACTTTAAGTCACTAGGCTTAGCGTTTCATGAAAGTGGTGATGTTCTGGGTGATGTATTGAAAACAAAAGATACAAACAAATCACTTCGTGCACTGCAAACTACATTGGGCTATTGCGTGCAATGCCATGCTACTTTCCGTCAATAAATGACCCTAATTGATTACTATGAGTTGCATACGCATAGCATAGCATAAACGCACATGGGGACAATAACCATTATGCGTATTAAAAATACTGAGCGGTTCAGCTCCTCTATTTTTTCAAAATATAATAAAGCCAGTTTTTATTTCCATAGTACATTTTAGCCAACCATTCGCTTTCATTAAGCTGCCTGGCTTCTCCTGATATTTTTCGGAATTTCTTAGGGTTTTTCTCAATATTATAATCTAGCTGAACCACCTGCCCACTGCCGTCATGGCTGAGTTCTAGTCCCACTTTAAAGGGAAGTGCTTTCTTTGGTTTCTCGTAACTTTTAAACAGGTTAATACCTTTCTTGCCTGAAAATGATTTTCCTTTCCAGTTAAGAAATAAAATTTTCTCAAAGGCACAGATCAACGGGCGACGTATAAAAAATGGTGCTAGGGTAAGCCCTCGGGTGACTAACAGCTTCCCCCAGTAATGCCCGTCAACGTCTAATGATGTTGGGCTTGGTAGTGCTGCAAATAGTGAATCTAATTCTTTGAATGATTTTGCAACAAGGGTGTTCCCGACAAGGTCATATCCTGCCATAAGTTTCACGGCTTTTTGGGATGCTGGATAATTTTTGATTATCTGTTCTGCTACATGTGAGCTCCATGCGCCAATGGTTAATGAGGGTGGCCCACCCACTGCTTTTGGCAAGGCAGAACCATCAGCAACAAATAATGAAGGATGACCATAGACTTCTCCATTACTGTTGATAACCCCAGAGCGTTCGTCGGTACCAATTATCGCACCACCAAAAGGATGAACGGTGACTGCTTTATATCCATAACGAACGGGCTTGCCTGACGCTTTACTTACTTGCTTAAAGCCTTCTCTAATCTGCTCAAAAATAGGGCTATTTTTTTGATTATACGTTAGTGATAACTTATTTTTATGAAAAGTGAACTCACCATCAGCCGCATCTGCGCCCATTCCAATTAAAAGTAAATTATGTTTTTGACGATTTACCGGAGTGCGAATAAAGCCTGGTACCCAGCGTGGAAGTGATGGTATATCTACACCCCCTAACACATAGTTTGGCTCTTTAGGTGTGCCGGGTATGGCCACTCGACCATGGCAAGGTGTTCCCTGCCTATAGTCTCTTTCGGTATCTTGTAACTCCCATAATGCCGAGTAATCACCATTAGACCCGAAGCCTTGACCCAGCATAGGCATGCCCTGAAGACCACCTGATGCTCGGCTTTGGAATAACAATCGTGTGGTATTCATGGTGCCAGCTGCTAAAATGACCTGATTGCAATTAATAGCCAGCGGTTTGTTCGTTCGATGATTAATCGCATCAATAGTGTATCCACCATCTTCAAGCTTTCGTAAACACTTAACTTCGTGCATATCGAGAACTTTCAGGCCTTTTTTTAATGCAGGAATAAGATAGAGAAAATCTACTGTTCCTTTAGCCCCTGAAGGCGAGCCAAATGTGGAGTCTCCCTTGTAACGTGATGCTTTACGTTTAATTTGATCGTCAGTTGAGGGCTTCTCAGACGAGGAATGGTCAGGAAATAGCAAACCCATAGAAGGCTGTGGAACCTCATCAGAAACATTGAAAATATTGCTGTCTTTCCATTTATCGGGTGTGTAATTGGGGATATTTGATACAGATGAGGGTGATATAGCCAAAAGCTCAGATTCTACTCTTTGATAGTGAGCATCCATCATTTCTTCATTTAAACTATCTGAAATACCATTCCAGTATTCTTTATTTGGGGATCGTTCAATTAATGCACCATAAACATGGCTGCCACCGCCAACACCTGAAGAGCAAATCGTGTTAACACCTTTATAAACACCGTATTCAAACAGCCCTTTTTTGGAAAAAGTGAGTGACTTAAAGGGTAACTTTGGATGATGCAAGGTGCGTAATAGTTGGGTGAAAAGTTTAACGCCTCTGGGGAAGGGTGACCCCTGTGTTATACCAGAAGAAGCAAGGGGGAGGGTGTTTCTCCAAGGGCCACGCTCTAACAATGTTACGCTATAGCCTGCATCTACGAGCCTTGAGGCTATAATCGCTCCGGCAAACCCACTGCCAACAACACAAATTTCTGTATTTAAACGCATATTAACCTCTTGGAGTGACTAAATAAGTGCAACTTTGTAGCAACTACTCTATCATTAAATGCATATATGGATTAACTATGATAATTGTATATCTTTAATTCATTTTTGGATAAATTAGAATTGATGATATTTTGACTATGATTGATGATATTGAAGTTTTTGTAAAAGTGGTTGAATTAGGTAGCTTTAGTGGTGCCGCTGATAGTTTGGCGGTCCCTCAATCGACAGTCAGCAGAAAAATACGTCGTTTAGAAGACCAATTGGGCGTTCGACTATTGAACCGTACTACACGGTTAGTAAAGCCAACCCAGACGGGCATGATGTATTATCAACGTTGCGCGCGCATCACAAAAGATCTTGCTGATGCGAACCAAATAGTTATGTCTTCACACGAAACCCCTAAAGGCTTGCTTAGAGTTACCGCTCCTGTTGAGTCAATTTATGTTTTTCTTGGTGATATTATTGATGACTATTTAAAACTTTACCCTGAAGTGGAAGTTGACATTGTTGCCAGTAACGAAATAGTTAATCCCATTGACCAAGGGTTTGACGTAGCCATCCGTTTAGCCAATCTAAAAGATTCAACACTTATCGCCCGGCCATTGGGTAATACAACAGACCTTCTTTGTGCTGCCCCTGACTACATAAGAGAAAATGGCATGCCAAAAGATCTAACAGAATTAGGTGGGCATAAATGTTTGCGCATGAGTAATTTAGAAATTTATTCCAAATGGCAGCTTTCTCAAGGCGGTGTTTCTAAAGGTCATGAAAAACAAACGGTTTCTGTCACAGGCCCTGTCATTGTTAATAGCCAGATATTACTCCACAAACTCACCTGCAGGGGGCATGGAATTGCAAAGCTTCCTACCTACTTGTGTGCTGAAAATATTAAGGATGGCTCACTATTGTCTATTCTCCCACAGTGGACTTTTCCTCAACGAACACTTTGGGTGGTTTACTCTTCCGCTCGACACCTTTCTCCAAATATACGCTCATTTGTTGATTTTCTTGTCGAAAAATCAAAAGGGTATGATTTTCTTCAGTAGTTAATCATGAAAATAGCAAAAAACTAAGCCATGAGAATTTTATTTCTAAGCCAGCGATTTGCAGGGTCTTTATCTGAATTAAGATGCCAATAGAGGTGAACATCAATTACTGGCAGTTCTACAGGTACAGGGTAGGTTGTTATATCTAATTGTTCACTAAAAATTTTTGCAGATGTTTCAGGCATTGTTAAAAGCATATTGCTTCCCTCTACAACGCGACAAGCGGTAAAAAAATGCTGGCAACGTAAACCAACTCTACGCTGCAAGCCTAATCTTCCTAATTCAAAATCTTCTAGACCTGGTCCTGATGAGCGAGATGAGACCAATACGTGCTTTTGTTCAAGATAGGTTTCTAAATCTAGACACTTATTTAATGCAGCGTGTTTTTTTGCCGCCACAACCACAAGTTGGTCTTTTCTAATTTGAGTGTGGCAAATGCTATCATTAACAGGCAGTAGAATATCAATTGCCATATCTATATCGCCTGATGCCAACTTATTCTCCAGGTCACTTCTTCTTATTCGCGGGCAATTCAAATTAGACTGGGGTGCTTCTTTATCCATTTGATTCATTAAATAAGGAATATACGAGGCCTCTAATGAATCATGAAGGCTAAGTGAATAAGTATTTTTTGCCGTAGAGGGGTCAAATTGTTTAGCTTGTTGCAATGCTACATGTAGCTGACACAAAGCCTCACGTATATCCATAATCACATTTTTAGCAATAGCCGTTGGTTGCATTTTATTACCCTGACGAACAAAAAGAGGGTCATCAAAATTGTCTCTTAAACGAGCCAATGCATGACTCACTGCCGGTTGGGTTAGGTTAAGTACATTCGCGGCACGCGTTAAATTCCCTTCTGTATAAATCGCATCAAAAACGGTAAAGAGATTAAGGTCTATTCTCATAATAGTTACTCATGGTAATAAGTATGGTTTTTGCTATCTGTACTATACTTTATACTATATTAAATATTAATAGAGATGAATTCAAATTATTCATTTGTTTTATTAGGCGGTGAGGCTTAGCATAAATTATCGATTAAATATCAATTACTGTAGAACATCCTTTTACCTAAGCAGTGTTCTACAAAACCTTTGGAGACAACCATGGATTTTAGCTTATCAGAACGTTCGCAAGACTATTTGAGCCGAGTTAAAGCCTTTATGGAGCAAGAAATACTGCCCATAGAGGATGATTATTTTCGAGAGCTCAATTCACTGGATAACCCATGGGTTGTGTTACCCATTATTGATGAGCTAAAAGCAAAGGCTAAAGCACAGGGCTTATGGAATATGTTTTTGCCAGTTGAAGGCTATGGCCCCGCTTTGAGCAATGCTGAATACGCCCCTATAGCCGAACAGACAGGGCGAAGTTTTATTGCACCAGAAATTTTTAACTGTAATGCGCCCGATACAGGCAATATGGAAGTGTTGGTTCATTATGGTTCAGAAGAACAAAAAGCGCAGTGGCTAACGCCGCTATTGGAAGGAAAAATACGTTCGGCTTTTTGCATGACTGAACCAGATGTAGCCTCATCAGATGCTACTAATATAGCCGCAACAGCCATAATAGAAGGTGATGAGGTTGTACTCAATGGTCGCAAGTGGTGGAGTACCGGTATAGGTCACCCAGACTGTGAAGTATTAATTTTTATGGGTATTAGTAACCCCGACGCTCATAGGCATCAACGACACACAATGGTGCTTGTTCCTAAAAATACCCTTGGGGTAAAAATTGAGCGAATGTTACCTGTTTTTGGTGATTTAGACGCCCCTTATGGGCATGGTGAAGTGAGTTTTACCGATGTAAGGTTACCGAAAAGCGCAATTATTGCCGGAGCAGGCCGAGGGTTTGAAGTGGCACAAGGTCGCCTAGGGCCAGGTAGAATTCATCATTGTATGCGTGCATTAGGGGCAGCCGAGCGCACCTTAGAATTGTTAATAAAAAGAGCCATTAGTCGTGAGGCATTTGGCAAACCTTTGGCAAATTTAGGTGGCAACAGAGATATCATCGCCAATGCCCGTATGGCTATTGAGCAAGCACGCTTGCTAACCATGAAAGCTGCCTGGACGCTAGATACAAAAGGTATTATGGGCGCCATGAGTGATGTATCACAAATAAAAGTGGTTGCACCTAATGTTCTTCAAACCATTGTGGACCAAGCTATACAAATACATGGTGGGGAAGGTATGTGTGAAGACGTGCCATTAACACAGCTGTTTGCTTATGCTCGATGCTTGAGGCTGGCTGACGGCCCCGATGAAGTTCACCGCTTACTTGTTTCTAAGTTTGAACTGGCTAAGTACAAAAATAAATAAATTAATTAACCTACTTAATTAACGAACAATTATCACGAAGAGTGTATTCACCATGACTGAAAAACGAATTTTTATTACGGGTGGGGCTAGCGGGTTAGGTAAAGCTGTGGCCCTGAAATTTGCACGCGAAGGTTTTCGTGTATGTATCGGCGATGTTAACAATGATCGTGGTAAAGAAACAGAAACTGAACTTAACACGATTACCTCAGATGCTTTTTATACCTATTGTGATGTTACACAAATTGAAGATATAGAAAAAGTCAGAGCTCAATTAGATGATCGTTGGGGGGGCGTCGATATTGTTGTTAATAATGCAGGAGTAGGGGGGGCCGCGGGGGCACTAGAAGAAATTGGCCTAGATGATTGGCAGTGGGTGCTAGATATTAACCTGATGGGTGTTGTTAGGGGATGTAAAACGTTCATTCCTGTATTTAAGAAACAAGGCGGTGGTCATTTTGTAAATATTGCCTCAGCAGCCGGTTTATTAAATGCGCCGTTTATGAGCAATTACAATGTAACCAAAGCCGGTGTTATTTCTCTTTCTGAAACGCTTTCATCTGAGCTTGATGCCAGCAATATAACAACCAGTGTTGTATGCCCTGCATTTTTCAAGACCAATCTTACAGAGTCTATACGTGCCACTAATATGGGGGGTATTCATAAAAAAGTAAATAAAATGATGAGTCAGTCTAAGATCTCGGCTGAAGATATTGCTGACAGTATTTACGAGGCCTACATTAAAAATGAATTCTGGGTGGTTACTCACACTTTAGAGCGTCGTATGTGGTATTTCAAGCGAATTGTACCGCAAGGCTTTAGTGCTCTGATGAAATATCAGGCAAAAAAATTATTTAAGTAACAATTAAATCATCCAAATTTTAGCTTCCCGAATAAGAAAAGGAGTGAGCGTATGTCAGTATTAGATGAAGCAACAGCCGTAAGAGAAGGTGAAAATCTTAACGTTGTTAAAGTAGATGAATACTTAAAAGAAGTGTTACCTGAGTTAACAGGGAAGCCGATTGTTAAGCAGTTTTCTGGCGGTGCTTCAAATCTCACTTACTTAATACAGTATTATAATAAAGACTTGATATTACGCCGACCTCCGTTTGGAAAAATTGCAAAATCTGCTCATGACATGCTGCGTGAAGCGGATATCATGAAGTCTCTTCGAGACGTTTATCCTTATGTGCCCGAAGTTTTTACTCAGTGTGATGATCATGCGGTAATGGGGTGTGACTTTTACGTAATGGAGCGCTTTGTTGGTATTATTCCTAGACAGGAAATGCCCAAAGAACTGGCCTTAAATGAAGAAGACACCCGTCGCTTGTGTTTGAATGTAATTGATAAGCTCGTAGACCTCCATAAGGTTGATTATAAAGCCGCAGGGCTTGAGGCCATAGGCAAGGGTAGTGGTTATGTTCAGCGCCAAATTGAAGGCTGGAGTGATCGTTATAACAAAGCAATCACTGAAGACGCGACTTCATTTTCAGAGGTTATTGCTTGGTTGAAAGATAAGATGCCTGAGGATGTTAAAACCTGCGTTATTCATAATGACTTCCGCTTTGATAATGTAGTTTTAAATCCCGATAACCCGTTTGAAATTATAGGGGTATTGGATTGGGAAATGGCAACGCTCGGTGACCCTTTGATGGACCTAGGAAATAGCCTTGCTTACTGGGTTCAAGCAGATGATGACCCCGGTTTCAAAATGATGCGCCGCCAACCAACACACCTTAAAGGTATGCTTACTCGCAAAGAAGTGGTCAACTATTACCTTGCTAAATCTGGTTTAACGGCTTCAAATTTTGACTTTTATGAAATTTATGGCTTATTTCGTTTGGCGGCTATTGTTCAGCAAATTTATTATCGTTATTACCACGGACAAACAAAAGATAAGCGTTTTGCCGGTTTTGTTGATGTAGCTAAGTATCTTGAGAAGCGCTGTATGAAACTGATTTCAAAAAGCACGCTTTAACTAGGTCGCATACTTAAATAGAGAAGCATATGGGTGCAATATATTTAGTTAGACATGGGCAGGCTTCTTTTGGTCACGCTGATTATGACAAGTTATCAAAAAAAGGCTGTGAACAATCGAAAATACTAGGAACACAATTTAAAACACTGGTTCAGCCTGATCAGATATATTCAGGCGATATGCTTCGGCACGTTGAAACAGCCTCTCATTTTTTGAACGGTTTTGGTGAGAGTACGCTCCCTGTGGTTACTCATTCTGGGTTTAATGAGTTCAACCATGTAGAAGTGCTGACCCGCTATAAGCCCGAATGGGAAGATCATGCCGTTATGGCATCAGACATGGCAAAACAGCAGATACCTAGCCAAGCATTTCAAAAATCATTTTCTGCCAGCGTTGCCCGTTGGATAAGTGGTGATTTTGACCATGAATACCAAGAATCGTGGCCTCAGTTTCAGTCACGCTGTACTAAAGCCATGAAAGAAGTAATAGCACAGGCCGATAATGCAAAAAATATTATTGTATTTACCTCCGGTGGGCCAGTTTCAGCTATTCTGCAGCAGGTTTTAAAACTGGGCAATAAAGAAACGTTTGCTATTAATGAGATGCTTGCTAATACCAGTGTGTCAAAATTTTTATTTTCAGGTGAGCGTATTAGTATCGCTTATTTGAATAATTTTTTGCACCTGGAATTGGCTGACTCTGACTATGTTACTTATCGCTAGCAGTATGTACATACAAGCAACACTGCTTAATATATTGAGGAAATACCAAAATGAACAATGCATTTGATCTAACAGGTAAAGTCGCGCTGGTAACTGGTGCAAGCCGTGGTATTGGTGAAAGTATCGCAAAATCACTGGCTGAAAATGGTGCGCATGTAATTATTTCAAGTCGTAAAATTGAAGGTTGTCAGCAAGTAGCTGATTCGATCATAGCGTCTGGTGGGAGTGCAGAAGCAATAGCTTGTCATATAGGAGAAATGGAACAGATAGAATCTATTTTTCAACAAATTGAAGACTCTCATGGAAAGTTGGATATTCTTGTAAATAATGCAGCGACCAACCCATATTTTGGTCATGTATTAGACACTGATTTAAGTGCTTTTCAAAAAACGATAGATGTTAATATCCGTGGTTACTTCTTTATGTCTACCTTAGGTGGAAAGTTAATGAAGAAAAACGGGGGAGGTTCAATTATTAATGTTGCCTCTGTTAACGGCGTTATTCCGGGGCCAATGCAAGGTATTTACTCCATCACTAAAGCCGCTGTTATTTCAATGACAAAAACCTTTGCTAAAGAGTGTGCCACTTTAGGTATTCGTGTAAACGCTTTATTGCCTGGTGCAACCGATACAAAATTTGCTTCAGCTCTCGTGAAAAACCCACAAATATTAAAACAAGCTATGGCACATGTGCCGATGGACCGTGTGGCAAACCCAGACGAAATGTCAGGCGCAGTTCTTTATTTAGCTTCCGATGCCTCAAGTTATACCACAGGCACTTGCCTGAATGTTGATGGAGGTTACTTGTTGGGTTAGGTTAAACAGAAAATTAAATGTATTACCAAAAACTTCCACGTTAATTTATTAGAAGGAGAGCTTATTGATAGAGACTGCATTACCAATAATAAAAATTTAAATAAAATAATAAGGCGTATTATGAAAACAAAAATAATTGCACTGGGCTTAGCAGCCCTGACGACCTTCGCTGCTCAACCAGTTATTGCTGATGAAGGTTTTTTACCCGCTCTCAGTTTTGCTGCTGGCTTATTGGATAAAGGCGTGTTCCCCCAATCAGACCTTTACACGACTGATGACAATATTTCTATTATTGCGGATGACGGTGTAAATCTTGATGCTAATGTATTTGTCCCGACTAATCTAGAAGGGGATTTACCGGCAGTTATATTTATTAATAGCTGGGCACTTAATGAATACGAATACCTAAAACAAGCAGGAGACCTTGCTGAAAAGGGCTATATTGTACTGAGCTATACTACACGAGGATTTGGCACCTCAGGTGGGCTGATAGGTACGGCAGGGCCAGATGACCTGTCTGATTACAGTAAAGCGATTGACTTCTTAATTGAGAATTACCCTGTAGATGTTAACGCTATAGGTTCTGGTGGGGTCTCTTATGGCTCTGGTATTAGCTTAATGGGCGCCGCACAAGATAGCCGTGTTAAGGCGGTTGCTGCGATGAGTGGGTGGGGAAGCCTGGTTGAAGCCTTATATGGTAATCAAACACCTCGTTTAGTCTGGGCCGAAATTTTAGTCCTTGCAGGGCAAAACCAAGGAAACCCAGACCCTATTATGGCAGAGCACTGGGAAAACATAAAAAACCAAAATCTCGCTGCGTTGCCCCCTATCATTGAGTGGGCAAACGCACGCTCTCCGATTAACTATGTTGACCAATTAAATGCCAACGGTACAGCGATCTATTTTTCTAAAGCTTACGGAGATAACATGTTTCAAGCGAACAGTTTGATGGACATGTTTTCACAGTTAACTGTACCCAAGTACATTGATTTAGTGTCGGGAACACATGCAACCGCTGAACTAATCCCCCCTATGACAGGTATAGGTGAGGATATTGTTTGGAACAACGTTTATGACTGGTTTGACTTTCACCTAAAAGGTGAAGCCAATAAAATGGCTGATGCAAAGCCGGTTAATATGAAAGTAAAATTCAAAGACCAATCTGACAGTTTTGAAGCTTACCCAATCCCTGAAGCAACCGATAAAACATATTACTTCCACCCTCGCAGTGCTTTTGATACCGGCGACCTTGAAAGTTACCCTTATCAAAGCTGGCGTGGCAGAGATAATACCATTAACGCGTGGGCTGGCACGATATTTAGCACCCAAATCCCGATACTATCACAGATATTGGAACAGTTTGAGGTTCCGATTTATGCCAGTATTCCACTTGCCTCAAAAGTGCGAAGCATTTACTTCGACAGCGATCGTTTAAGTAACCCCATGCAAATTCGTGGTGAGCCAAGTGTAACATTACAAATTCAGCCTAAGCACGATAAAGTCCAGCTCGTCGCATACTTGTATGACATGGATTCTTTAGGTACGGGTAAGCTAATTACTCATGGTGTGATGACCTTACCTAATGCAAAATCGGGTAAAAAAATCACTGTAGATTTTGAGTTGGTTACAACTGCTTATGATGTTCCCGCGGGGCATAAAGTGGTGTTGGCAATTGATACCAAAGACCCACAGTACAAATCACCATCAAGTAAAAACTACGCTATAGATTTTGAATTTAGTAGTAAAAAGCAATCTACATTAACTATTCCGACCTTGTAGACAAGACTCTACACATTAAACCGAAGTGCGTAAGTGCGCTTCGGTTTAATCCTCAATTTGTACAATAAAATTATTATTAAAGAGAGCAATCATGCCCAAAACAATGAGACCTATATTTTCAATTAAAGCACTTAACTGGGTGTTACTATTTACAATTGCCTCTCCTGTAATGGCATCAACCGATTGCGATAACCTTAAAGGCTGCGAAAAAAAGTTCTGTGAAATAGAAAGCCAACTTAAGATCGCTCAGGAAAAATATAATGAGGGTAAAGTAGACGGATTAACAAAATCTTTAAGTAATGCTAAAAAAAATTGCACAGACAAAGCGCTAAAGGAAGAGTTAATTGATGAAATAAAGTCGTCAAATGATGACTTAGCAGAGTATAAAACTAATTTAAAAGAAGCCAAAGAGTATAGGGAAGAAGATAAAATTTATAAATATCAAAGTAAAATTAAAGAAGAAGAAAGCAAGTTAAAGTATCTTGAAGGTAAACTTTCAGAATTAGACTAATGCCTTGTATCGAGCTCAGCCAACCCTTAAAAAATTACCCTTGTATGGCTTTAATTATCTTTGTTATATCGTTCAAGAATAAAATCTATAAATTTTCTTACACGAGAAGGTAGTTGCTTATTGCGAGGGTATAACAAACTGAGTGGTAATGCTCCTAGTTTGACCGATGGCATGATGTGAACCAGTTCACCAGACTCGAAAAAAGGTTTAGCGATGTAATCAGTCAAAACAGTTACCCCCATACCTTTTAATACGGCATTAAGTTGAACTTTTGGGTCGTTTGTAGACACTACAAATTTCTCTGGTGATAAATTAATGCCACCAAAATATTGATCTATTACCCTCTTCGTTAAACTAAACCCGTCTAAAATAATTAAGTCTGCTTTTGAAAAATCATGCAGACTTTTTAACGAACCTAAGCGCTTCAAATACTTTGGCGAAGCGCATATATGCAATGAAACATCAGTTAATTTTCTGCTTATCAGGCCTGAGTCTTCTAAAACGCCAAGACGAATAGCCAAATCAAATGGGAGCCCAATGATATCTGAGTTTTGGTGGTTTGTTGCTATATTAAATCGAACATTATTATGTAACTCTTTGAATTTATTTATTATCTCAATTAGCTCAGTGCTTGCGTATACTGTTGGAACCGTCATTGAAATAGTACCCTGACAATGTTCATCTGTATCCGTTATTTTATCGAAGAAAGCCCCTCTAATATCGATAATTTTTTTACTGCTTTTAAGAAAATCTTCTCCTGCATCTGTTAGACGAATTGATCGAGTATTTCTAAAAATTAAAGAAACCCCAATGTCATTTTCAATATTTTTAAGTTGTTTACTTACTGATGCAGTAGAAACGCCAAGTATTTGAGCGGCTTTACTAAAGCTCAATGTTTCTGCAAGTGTTATAAAAAAAGTTTCATTATCTGTTTTCATTGTTAACTATTCTTTAAAGGTGTTTTTCAATTTTTACTATAGAAATTTTGGCTATCAATTTCTTAATATAGACTGCAAGTGCAAGTAAATAAGACAAACTTAATTGTACTTGTAATTAAAAGGCACAAAAATAATAAGTGAGAAAGACAATGAAAACAACTACCAAACTCTTACCCTTTTTGAATATACCCATTTCAATTGCTGCAGCAAGTATATTATTAAGTGCAAATGTAAATGCAGACGTTCAAGCCAGTGACGGCACAGAGAAAAATAAAATTAGTATTGAATGGGAAAAAATTGATCACGCAAAATCATACAAGGTTTATAGATCCAGTAATTATGATGGCCCTTATCTAGCTAAAAGTGGCAAAGTAAGCGACTTGAACTGGATTGATGATGACATCAAAAATGGTCGATACTACTGGTATAAAGTTAAGCCTATTTACCGATTTGGTATTCCAGGTTTTTCTACCAATAAAGATCTTGGATGGGCTGAACCCAATCAGCTCGCAGAAGAGGCTGGCTCCGGGATGACTGGCGTTATCACTGATATGGCAACAAAACTACCCCATTGGAATAATGTGAGTAATGCTGCCGATGCCTATAAAGCCAGAACAAGTACTGACATAAACGAAAGCTTTACTGCTAACTACATTCCTTCTACAGAAGAGATGATGCACTGGGTGGAAGAAGTTTCAAAGAATGATCATCGAAGAATTGGTTCAGATTTTGGGCATCAAGCTGAAGATTATATTATAAGAGAGCTCCAAAATATTATGTCTGAACACTGCCCAGAGTGTGAGGTCAAAGTTGATCCTTTTACAGTTAATGCAAGAACAGTAGATGAGTACGGGTTACGGATTAAACAAGATGGAAAGTGGGAAGAATTCCCGTCATTCTTTGCAAATAATACGGGTTTCACTGTAGATAACCAAGGTGGTACGGTTTCAGGTGAAATGGTGTATGCCGGCGAAGGTACACAAGAAGATTTTGCGGCCTTAAAAGAAAAATATGGCGATGACCTTTCTGGTAAAGTGTTAGTGATAGATACACCGGTTACTGTGCTTCCTCTTGGTTTGCTGAACTCCATTCTTGAGTTAGATAAAGCCTATCAATTCTCCGACCCCAATAATGATGTTTCCTTGAGTACTCAGTTACCTGTTAGCGCCTTTATGATGAATTTTGGGCATGATTATGCAGGTGAGCCAAGAAACCCTGCCTCTATCTACTGGCGAGCATATGATATGAAAGCGGCAGGGGTTATTGCCGTGCTTAAAGATTATGCTGGTAAAGTTAATAAACATTGGGGGCCTTATGGAACACAGGCTCTTGAAGAAATGCCTGTACTCTTTGTTGATAAATTTACTGGTGAAGACATAATTAAAATTGCTGACAGCCATAAACAAGCAGAAATTACGTTAAAAGGAACCGTTGATCCAAATGGCTTTGCACGTAACATTTATGTGCAGCTTCCAGGTCAGTCAGAAGAAACAATTTTTGTTACCACACACCATGATGCGGCATTTAAAGGCGCAACAGAGGATGGAACAGGCATTGCTTTAGTATTAGCCATGGCGAAAACCTGGGCTCAGGTTCCATTGGAGCAAAGAGAAAAAACAATGCTGTTTCACCTTTCTGCTGGTCACTTTTATGGCGGTCGTGGTGCAGAGTATTTTGCCGAGAAGCATAAAGATGGCTTGCTGAAAAAAGCTATAATTAACATTAACCTTGAACACCTAGCTGCTAGAGGAGTTAAAGAGGATGAAGTGACGCATGAAATGGTTTTAGATGGTGACAAACCCGCGCTTACTTTAATGTGGATTTCAGAAGACCTTGCTACTGTAGCCGCATCAAAAGATATGCTTACAAAATATAATCCTCGACTAACGGTAGCTATACCCGGCAATCTTCTAGGTTCAATACCACCAGGAGAGTCTGGTCATTATCACAAAGTACTTGGAATTCCTTATATTAATTATCTGGGCTTCCCACAGTACCTGTTAAGTGCAGATGATACGCTCGATAAGGTTTATCAGGAACGGTTAGTTCCATCGGCTGTTCAGTCTGCTGACCTAATTGAGTCTTACATGCAGTTGCCTGAAAACTACAATCTCTGGACAGACCCGTATAAGGAGCGGAGCCTTTTACCTTTCTAATTTTTTGTTTAATTCTTAGTTAAACTTTGGGGGTAGATAAGTTCTTATATTATCTACCCCATTGTTCAGAGAGACCTTATGTCATCATTAATTATTCCAAAATACGATTATAAGTTGCTAGTAGAAAGTCTTAATCGTTATTTAAAACTTAAAACAATTCCTATTGGCATGAAACGCTTTAAGACTGAAGAAGAAATGCAAAAGATCCCCAGAATCAAGAGACCTAAAAAACAATTAAATATGGATCAAGTGGTCGGTCAGTGTCGTTGGGTGGGTTATACCCTAGGTGTCACAATGGCAAACCTCACAACCCCACAATGTGGTGCGGTAGTAGGGCTTTCGCCTAGAGATAAAAGTTTTTTAAGTGGCCATGCATTTAATGGTGTTTGGTATGGCTCTCTTGAAGATAGCGCACGGCATCAACAAGAGATGGATTGTGCGCCTCATGGAGAATATGAGGCCATTGCTGTCTCACCGCTTACGACCTTGCTATTGGGTGATCCTGACATTTGCTTAATTTATGCCACTCCCGGACAAATGATTACACTCATCAATGGATTACAGTGGAAAGGGTACAAGAAATATACGTTTAATTGTGTAGGCGAAAGTTCCTGTGCAGACTCATGGGGCAGGGCGTTAAAAACGGATGAACCATCAGTTTCTATACCCTGTTATGCAGAACGAAAATTTGGTGGTGTTCAGGATGATGAGTTGCTGATTGCTCTTCCTCCACGCTACCTTCCATTAATCATAGAAGGGCTTGAAAACTTACATAAAAATGGACTTCGATACCCCATTCCTAATCATGGATTAGACAAGTCACCCTTTGAAAGTTTAATTGCAAGTTACTCGGTATAAAAATATAACATGGAGCGGCTATGCCGGACGCATTGATTTGCTTAATAGCTGTTTTAAAGAATCACCTTTGATCGTTCTAATTGCACTATAGGCTCTTAAAAATATTGAAACCTTAACACTCACATAATTACTAATAGCAGTACGATAGGATGACCTTAATTTCATTTGCTTCATCCATCGCAAAATACCTTTATGTTGGGCCAAAGGATAACCTAAAAAATCAAGCCATGTGATAAGAGGAAGTAACGAAAAATCAGCTAAATAAAGCGTGTTTCCTAATAAATATTCTGATTGTGAAAGTAGGGCATCTACCTCAACTAATATACTTTCTATTTCTTTATAGGCCGCTAGTAATTGCTCATCATCAAACCTTCCATTAATAGAAAGTTTTTCATGGAAAGTGATGATGTTTTCATCTTTCTGTAGTTTTTTAAATTCATTCATTTCTTCTGGCGACTTTCTAACAAAAGGCTTAAATAAATACTCGAAATAAAAATATTTTGCATTAGAAAGTAGTTGAGATGACTGCAGCATTAACTGCTTATGAGTAGACGCTTTTTGAATATCTGATGGTGTGTAGACTTTTTCAGCATATTTTTCATCTATATATTCAAGAATATCATTTGAATCAGTTATAAGGTTTTCACCATCAAGAAGTACGGGTAAAAGCCCTTTTGGATTAATTGCTAAGTAGGCTTCGGTGATATGTTCTTGCTTTAACATATCAATAAGGTGGCAAGTATAAGGTAGGTTTAATTCTGCTAATAATAGCCTGACTCTTTGTGATGCCGTGCAGATAGCACCATGGTATAAGTGAATGTCTGATGAGTGATTCATTAGAGTAACCTGATTTTTATTATTTAAAACAAAGTAACAAGAGCAGCAGTGTTACTGAGCTACATAATAATGATTGGCTAATTATTTTCTATGAACCAGTGTTTAAAATGACAAGGTACTCATATAAATTGTTAGTGTAAATAATATGAAGTGATGAGTGTCACAATTCACTCTAACTCATCTATTTATATGACTTTTTCATATAAAAATTACTATAAAATATTTACTCAATTTTGTAGAGATTGAATTAGCGATTTCTGAAAGGTGGCTCAATTTAAGACTTTTTATAATCGTACTGAAGTACTCCCAATCATTACAATATAATTATAAAAAAGTAGAAGGGTTATGATGAAATACAGTGTCTGGTATACGTCCGTTTTTGCTATATTGGGTATGTTTACGTCTAAACAAGTTGAAGCCCATGTAAAATGGTTTGTTTCACAAAATGGCACAGGTATTGATAAGGGGAACGATGTTTATTTCTCTTTCTTAAATCCTAATATGAAAATTGTATTGGGAATAGCGATACTTACTTTTATTTGTGCCGCTATTATCCATATTTGTTTGTCTAGGTATGCGCAACAGCCTAGTATTCTAACTCAGAAGCTAAAAACACAGGTTATAGTGCTTGCCCAGTTATTGACTGGCAGCGCTTTTTTCGCAAGCAGCATCAACGGTGTGCTTTTTGCCCCACATTTTACAGCATCACCCAATCAAATTATTTTTTTAATGATGGAGCTTGTTGCGGGTATTCTGTTTATTTCAAGAAGTTATATTTACTTAGCTAGCTTTTTGACGATAATAATATTTATAGTGGTTACGATTGATTATGGTTTTGTTTCATCTTTTGAATATTTAAATTTGGTCGGCTTGGTTTCATTATTTTCACTTTCTTACCTTGCAGTAAGACCCCCTAAAAAGAGAACGCTAATAGAGCCATTCAATAAAGAATCTTTAACGATGCTAGGTCTTACCTTTTATAGAATAACCTTAGGTATTGCGCTTGTAGTGTTAGGTTTATCTGAAAAACTTTTAAACCCTGAATTAGCGTTGAATTTTGTAAATCAATACCCTGAATTTAATTTTATGCAAGCCTTGGGGCTTGATTTTTCTAATCGTTTGTTTGTTCTGTGCGGCGGGGTTGCTGAAGTGTTGTTCGGTATGATTTATATTGTTGGTTTTGTTCCACGCATTAATACACTCGCCTTAGCTGTTTTTCTTATAGCGAGCAATAGCTTCTTTGCCTTTACAGGTGAGCTAGATAAAGCATTGATGGAGCTTACTGGTCACTTGCCTTTATTGGCTGGTGCAATAATGTTAGTGATACTTGGGGGAGGGTATAGCTATTCGGCATTAAAGCCTTTCGTCAGTTTTCAATGGCGCTCTTTACGAGTTAATACTTAAGCTTAAAGGTTACAAAGAATAAAAAGACAGCTGTAAATAATCAGCTGCCTTTTTATTAGGTGTTAACAGTTAGGCATTAACTACTAGGTGAAATTATATTGTGCTGATAAGCATAAACTATTGCTGCTGTACGTGTATCCACCGAAAACTTACTATAAATATTTTGTAAATGAGTGCGTATGGTACTTGTAGATAGGTTTAGTTTTTCAGCAATATCCTTATTTTTAAACCCGTGTGACAACAATATAATAACTTCTTTTTCTCGTTTAGATAGCTTGTCAGGTTGATGTAATATTACTTGTTTTAGCTTAATCCGGTCTGTTAAATTAGATTTTTTTAGCAGTATTAGTAAGTCATCACGCCCAGGGAAATCACAGGGTTGCTCAAGAAATACTCGCCAAAGTAAAAATGGATCTAAAAGAGCGCCTAACAACTTTTGCTCACTTAGTTTAAGCACTACATCTGAAAACAAGCTTAGAGCTTGAGCTGTGTTTTGGTGATGAAAAAGATAAACCGCTTTTAACACTAATACTTCATAACGGCGTAGCCATTGAGATGATTCAGTGAGAGCAATTGTCAATTTTTTCAATATGGGATAGACACCCAAATAATGCTGCTTATGTAGTTGCATTTTTAAGGTGCAAATCAAGCTTGCTTGCGCCCTTACACCTAAGCCTATCTGATATTCGGCTTTAGATATATTAATTTCATGATCATCATTAGACAGTGATTGATAAGTTCTATGTAAGTCAGTTGCCGTTGGTAACCAATAATTAAGATGAAATGACGCATTGTGTAGTTGTAACAATTGCTTAAAATCATTATCTGAGCTTGTAATATTTTGATGTATTAGGTTATTTTCTATTAGCAGTGCTTTAAGGTGTAGCAAGCGTATGGAGTCTTTTAAAAACTCTGTACTTTTAAGGTATGAGAGAGCAAGGCGCTCTAATTCGGGCATATTACCCTCTAGGCGCAGCCTTAATAGATCCATTAACAAAAACCACTCATGCGCTCCTTTATAAGTTACGCCATTTATGAGTAAGTAGGATTTTGCTTCCTCAGCAAAATTTATCGCTTTTTCTGTGTTGCAAGACAGTAAAAGATTCCAGAAATGAAGCATTGAAAACACAACGTATAAGGAGTATTCGTTTAAAGACACACTACGAAGTAAACCCGTTTTAAGCACTTTATCAAGTTTATCAAGCTGACCTGCACGAGAAAACTTATAAGCTTTTAAAAAAATTGACATTGTATTGATAGATAAGTCTTTTTGTATGCATGTTGAGAACTGTGATTCATCCTTAATGGTTGTATCAGTAAATCTGGCATAAAGAACCACTCCGGCAAAAAAAGCAGCACGTTCATTTTCAGGCGTTATGTTCGGTAGAGGGCTATTTGTTTCTTGCTGTAAATTGTTTAAAACACGTCTAAAGTAATTACGAGAGGCCTCAATATCCCCCAATAAAAAATGACAAGCTGCACAGTTAAAGAGCAGTTGAGGGTGTTGAATTGTTTTGAGGTCATCAAGCTCATCTGTTAGCTTTTTTAACTCTTGTAGTTTGAGTTGTGAAAGCAAATAAGAGCTATGGCGCTGTAGTAAACTATCGGCAAGTTCCATATTATTTATGAGTAAGGCGGCAGTAATGACCTTATCGCAACAACGAATTTGATTTTTATAAATGCAGATCAGGCTGTTTACTATTTCTTCAGGGGAGGGCACTGGAAAATAGCCAAGCATTAATTGAGAGATTACGCCTGACCTAAGAAATAATACGCCCTGTTTGATAGTAAACCATGAACTGGGTTTTATAATTTCAGCCATTTGGCAATTCAGAGTCGGTATTTTTTCAAGTGCAGTCAGCGGTAGTGGTCCAAGCTTCTGGAGGGTTAGTATAAGCTGGCGTGTTAACACGGTAGGTAAGTCAAGGCACTTCAAAAGCGCAGCAGGGCATTGGGCCTGCCAATATTCAGCTAAATCATCTATTACATTATCATCATTAACGCTTGTTTGAGCTAGTATGCGAGCTAAAGGAGGCCATCCGCGACAAATAGCGTAGAGGCTTCGATAATTTGAGTCACTTAGTGATAAGTCATACTCTTGGCTTAGCATAACTTGGAAGTGTTTTAGTGGTACTGTTTGATAATAATCGTTATCCATAATTTTTATAATTATTTTTTAATAAAACAACAAGAAGTATATACTTATATTATTAATGGATTAACCACTATAAATTGATATGTTTTATCTAAATATGCATAAGTTAAAAAGCCTTGGCTGAGATGACTAACTTGAAGTAAATCAACAACAAATAAAGCCAAGACACATTAAACTGCGATATAAAGTGTCGCCTAATTTACAAATTAGCCGATTGGTAACCTTCGTTTAAGCTGTAGTAGGCAACAGTGTAGCCACTGGATTGCGCTATTAATTCGAAAGGCTGGCTATCTTGCGTGCACTTTGAGAGGTATTGTGCCAGCTGCGCTTTGTTACTAGGTGAATTTCTCTGCCATAAATCTTCATTTATAAAAACATAACCTGCATTTATTTCAGAAACATAAGGCTCAGCCCAGTTCTTTCTCATGGCATTACAATAAGGCGTAGGGTTTAGTGCCTCTTGGAAGTTCCGCTCTAAATTTCGCTTGAATGAGGCTGGGCGATCTTTGTAAACTTCTCTCATTGCATTAATAAAGTCTTCTTTTTCTGGAGCGATACCCAGTGATATTTGGTCACGTACATTGCTCACGTTTTCTGAGAAGTTATCGAGATCACTTGACCGTTGAATTTTTTTTACGGCAATTGAATTACTTTCAACGTTTTCATTTGATGACGTCATAGGCATTTCTAATGATTTTCTTTCTTTCACATAAGCACTACTAACAAGGGTAGAATCTTCATTATATTTTACCTCATTATTTGATAAAGCCGCTTCTTCATTTTCACTCTCGTCTGTTGAGTAGAAGTTAAATGCTAAAATAGCCGAAAACGCGCTTACTGTTGCAAACAAATAATAATTTTTCATGGCTAAACCCATATTGTTGTTTTAATTAAAATTATTAGCACCCTCAATTTATTCAAAAGAGGGTGCTCCATCTTTATTGAGCTACTGAGAAGTAACCCGCTGGATTTTCAACTAAAGTAACGTCAGAGCTTCTAGAAGGTTTGTACATAGAAAAGAAAGAAGATCTAGCACTTACTACTTCACCAGAACCTACCGTTCTATAAGAACGATAAAAACCATCACCGCGTACTCGCACTACACGACCGGCGTCAACATGCGCGTTAATAGACTCGGTATATGTAACAAGCTCAGCTTCCTGGCATGCATCACCTACACCATTTCCGTCGCTATCTGCTTGGTCTGCATTAGGTGTTCCAGGGCAGTTATCGTATGCATTCACCACTCCGTCACCGTCACTATCTGCAGTGGCTTCACAAGCATCACCTACGCCAGAATTGTCAACGTCTTGCTGTCCTGGGTTAGCAACAGTCGGGCAATTATCAACAAGGTTAAAGATTCCATCACGATCTCGGTCAATACCAACACGTGTACCTGAACCTGGAGTAGCACAAGTATAGGTTAATGGACTTTCTGTTACAGCCAGATTTCGTATTTCAGTATCTGTAATTGTGCTGCCATCATCACACTGAAAGTTAGCACCACCACTATGTACACAGCCTCTCATAGCGCCATTTACAACACCTGTTACAACTAAGTCACATTCATTAACACCTGCACCTAAAACTTTAGATACAAATGGTGTGGACGAACGTGCTAGTAGGAGGTCTATCCGTGGGTTTGCTTTACCAGCATTACTACTGGTTAAGGTAACTTGCTGGCCAACTATTGGAGCAAGGTCGCTATCAAAAGAATTTACAAAATCTGCAATTAACAAGCGGTCCTCAGGGTCAACCGTGAACACTAAGCCGCCAATGAAGCTGTGGGTAGTATCAATACTACCGTCATGGCGTTGGCCTGTGCCGCGGATTTGGTCCCCTTGGAAGCCTTTATGTAACCTAGACTCATCTTCTTGACGAGAGGTCGTTCCAAACATGCCGACTTTTTGATACATGTTACGTAAATGCGGGACTTTAAAGGTTTGAGTTTCACCTTCAACGCTTTGTCTTCCTCCAGTACCATAAAAACCTTTTGCAGGGTCAAGTTCATGACAAGTATCGCAATTAATAATGAACTCAGTGGCCTTAGTTATGCCAGCCTCCCCCATATAGATTTCTTTACCTGCTTGTTGATCTGCAGTAAGTGAGTTATCTAAGTTACGGTTTGGGTTTGGTGGAAGCGCTAGTTGCAAAGCAAAACGTGTAAAGCTGTCCATTTGCTCTTCGGTTAGCATATCTTTACGGCCTACTAAGCCTGGAAATGCAACAATAAAGTTTTTAAATGATAAAAACTCATCACAAGGTGCTTCGTTCTCTTTATCGCAAGAATCAAGTCCGAAGAAACCATCAGATCGATCTCCGCGCCAGTGCATTGCACCAGAGGTTGATAGTCCGCGCAATGTTTGTGTTGTCATTGGCCCTTTCATAGGGTGAAACGATGTACCACGAATTAAATCTATTAAAGGTGGGCCGGGTTGCGGGTTGGTAGAGACTGCATCATCCGGGTTACCTAAGTCCCATACAAGGCTATCCATATCGCCGAAGGCATGGCAGCTTGAGCACGATGTTTCACCGTTAGCCGAAGTAAGTTGTGCATCATAAAGGAAGGGTCTTCCGTCTACGATTGAGGCAGGCTCTGGGTTATAGAGCGCTATAGTTTGCTCAGTTTCTTTTGATTCTAAATTAATAACCGATACGGCATTATCAAAACGGGTATAAACATAAAGTCTTTTGCGCGTTTCATCTAATGCAAGTCCTGCTGGACCTGGGCCTGTATCAATATAGCTGGCACTAGCCGTTCTTGGATTAAAGCTCTTTTTGAAATCACTGGCTTCAATAGCAGCGGTATCAAATACACCTATTTTAGAAGACCCATAGGCCGCGGTGTACATTGTTTTACCATCTGCACTAACAACCATTTCTAGCGGTGTTGCTAGGCTGTGTGCTTTTACTGAAGTATCAAAATCATCAGGTATATTTGTATGGCGCAAATCATAATTAATATGCTGGTTTAAGTGCTTAGACTCAACTTTACCTGAATTAATATCGATAACGGTAATGCGTGACTCAGAAAGGCGACCTTGAACCGTGGTACCAGACAAATGCCCTGGACCTTCATACTGAACTTCGTTAGGCGACTCAATGTTACTCACGTATAGCTTACCAGTAACTGGGTTCACTACCATGTTGTACAAGATGTTGCCTACGTGGTCATAGGAGGGGATAGGGCCCGCATCTAAAGTGTTAGCATTAATAGAGAATACATCGTGGTCAGGCAATGTGAACGGCATTACGCCAGTCCAATCTCTACCTATGTTATCTTCCCACTTATTGCTAGCTCTGTTCATTTTAACGATAACACCCACTTCAGGTGCTTGTTCGCCTTGTGCGTTTTTGCTTAAACCAACAACGCCACCCGGTGCCAGTTCATGACAATCTGCATCATCAGAATTTGGACCAGCGAAACCATCACAAACGGCTTTCTCGTCAATAATGGATGTTTGGTTTCCCGAATGAAAAGCTGCCACATAAACACTGCTGCCATCAGGGCTAACCGTTAATGCTCGTGGTGTGTCTGCATAAAAGGATAATATTTCAAGAGGGATGTCAGAGTTTGATGTCGCATCAAATACCCATACATCAGCTCTTCCAACGGAAGGAGTCGTAAGCTGTGGATCACCCGCGCCTGGAACACCCGCCAAATCAGGAGAGGTTCTTCGTTGTCCTCGGTGAGCTGTGGTAATAAATGCTTTGGCAGGGCTACCTGCAAAAACGATGTCTCTTGGCTCATCACCTACGAGCAGAGTTTGTACAACGCGTGCGGGTGATACACTGACATCTACAATACTTATACTGTCTGATAAGTGGTTAACCACCCAGACTTTTCCATCAGGCGCTACAGCAACTGCGTCTGGCTCAAGACCTACAGGAACAGATGATAATGGCGAAAGCCCTGCATCATTTACATTAAATATTTCCAATTTACCATCAGGTATATTGGTTGTGAAAAGTTTATTACCGTCATTTGATAAAACTAAGGGGCGTACCGGCCCGGTTTCGAATTCGATGAAATCTGATGCGCTGACTAAACCTGCTGGCAACGCGGTGGTGAGAACAAGGCCATATAAATATGACTTTAATTTGAGTGAGCGTGCTCTTTTCATGATTTACTACCTTTTTATTGTATTTAACTCATGTCAACACCTTTATTGTGCGTTGGTGGTGACATTATGTTAATACTCGTTTAAATAAGGTGGTTTTTGATATCCGTCAAAAAGCTGAGTTTTCTTTAGTTGAGAGGCAGCTCACAAAAAATAAGCACCGCCTTATTAAAGACGGTGCTTAGTACTTAATTATTCAAGCCCATTCAAAATACCATCAAGATTACGGTCAAGCCCTATTCGATTACCAGAACCCGGAGGTACTGCTGTAAAGGTTGCCGGACCATCAAATGAGGCTAGCAAACGACTTAATCTTTTAATTATCCTACCTTTATCAGACTGAAATTTCATTACTCCCCAACGACTTTTACCTTCGTATAAAAAGCCATGCTCTTTTCCATCAATCAGGCCTTTAATAACAATATCAGCCTCTTTAACTTTGCCGCCCAATATTTTTGAACTGAATTTTTTGTCAGCCCTTGAAAGAAGTAGCTTGGCACGCTTTGTTGAAGCCGCATTATTTCGGGTAGCAGTAACTTGCTGGCCAACAATTGGCGCTAAATCAGAGTCATAGGCCAGTATAAACTGCTCAACATCAAGACGCTGCTGACTGTTCTGAAAACCAGCACCCAAGCCATTGTCATCAAATACATCAGAGCTCAAGAAATTTTCCAGTGTATCTTCCGTACCGTCATGTATTAAACCAAATGCTTTAATTTGGTTACCTTGAAAGTCAAACCGATCAGATACGTCAGGGTTATGCTCAAGATTGTTTCGAATGGTAGGGGATGAACCAAAGGAACCGACCTTAGTATAAATATTTCGCAATTGTGGAATTTTTATTATTTGAGATTCTTTAACAAAACTTTGCTCTCCATCAGTACCAAACAAACCTTCTTCAGGGCTCAAGCGATGACACCCTTCACAGGTAAACCCTGCTTCAAATTTCTCACCGGCAAGCACGTTAACAGCGCCTTCCAGTACTGGGCCAAGACCTGATGAACGTCTTTTTAATGCACCCACTTCAAGCCCGATTGGTTTTCCTAAATAAAATGATTTACCACGTTGCTGAGCTCGATTCAAAGAGTTGTCAATGGCTCTAACAGGGTTTGGCGGCAAAGTAACAGATAACATAAAATCAGAAAATTTTTGCATTTCATCATCAGATATAGCGCCATCTCGTCCATTCAGGCCATCAAAGGCAACAATAAAGTTTTTGAAAGATAGCTCTTCATCATAGGCTTCTTCTAGCGTTGGGTTTTCAGGGTCATAATTGAAAACACCGGCTGCACGATCACCTCGCCAGTGCATTGCGCCGTGTGTACTCATGCCACGTAGGGTTTGTGTTGTCATGGGGCCTTTCATTGGATGAAACTGGTTCAGGCTAGCGCCACCATTAATCGCATCCACATCCGTTCCACCTTCCCCTTCAATACCTAAAAGGTCTCGTATTCCTACTTCAATAAGTTTTTGTAATTTTACAGGCAGTGGGCTTTCACTAATTGATGCGTCAGGGTCTCCTAAATCCCAAGCCAATCCATCATTATCTC
Organism: Hahellaceae bacterium; assembly: GCA_016744695.1. Classification (GTDB taxonomy): domain Bacteria; phylum Pseudomonadota; class Gammaproteobacteria; order Pseudomonadales; family Oleiphilaceae; genus Alkalimarinus. The sequence continues at coordinate 2,774 of JADGDV010000034.1, read as the reverse complement.
CAAAAATATGACAACTTGAACATGAAACTTCACCATTACTTGAGGATAAACGGGCATCGTAAAGGAAGGGGCGACCCTCTTGAATATGCTCAGGCTCTGGGTTAAATAATAAGTGATGTGATATTTCTTTGTTTGTTTGCGTGTCAATGACTGAAACGCCATTATCAAATCGGGTATATACGTACAAAAGTGACTGATCAGGATTAAACGCCAAACCTGCAGGGCCACCACCACTAAGTGTTATAAGGTGCGATTCCCCAGAACTAAGACTATTGCCTTCTAAAGACGCGGTATCATAATAACCGATGGCCTGTGAACCAAAACCAGCCACATATAAGGTTTCTCCATCTTTAGTTACAACCATATCTAGAGGCGTTGCTAAGCTTCGGTCACGCACGGAAGGGGATGCTTTTAATACATCATAATCTATGTGCTGATTAAGATGTATTGGATTGACATTGCCTCCGGTACTATCATGATCATTTGGGTTATTAATAATTGTAATTCTTGATTCTGCTATATGCCCCTGTACTGTTGTACCAGCGTGCTCTCCTGGGCCCTCAAAACGATGCTCATTTCTAGAGTCAGTATTACTAACGTATAAAGTACCTGTAACGGGGTTGGTCACCATATTAAATAATGTGGTACCTACTGTTGAATGCGATGCAATTTCTTCTAAATTTAAGGCATCAATTGTAAATACATCTTTATCTGGCATTCTTAAACGAACACCGTTATTCCAGTCTCGGCCTAAACCATCGACAAATGCTCCAGTATTAGGGTCAGAGTCATAAGGCCCATGATCGGGATCCCACTTAACAATCAGGCCTACTTCAGGTGCTTTTACGCCATCTATATTTGAATCGGGTCCGGGGAGTCCACCCGGTAAAAAACCTTCAGGTTGACCATCTGGTGCAGTCCAACCATCATAAGTTGTACAAGGGGTCGCATCACTGAAACCGGGGCAAACTACTCCTTCACTGACTACGGCTGTTTGATTCTGAGATAAGAAACCCGCCACATAAACATAACGCCCATCAGGACTTGTGGCTAATGCTCTAGGGGTATCTGTGAAAAAACTCATAATTTTAAGCGGCTTACCACCTGCAGTATTATTTGTACCTAGGTTGCCTGAGTCAAATACCCATACATCAGCTCTATCAACACCAGGCGTCGTTAACTCAGGGTCACCTGCACCTGGTACATCAGCAATTGAGGGGGCACTCCTATGCTGCCCACGGTGGGCTGTGGTTATAAATACGCGTGGTGATAAGGGCCCAGTACCGTCTGGATCTGTAACTACAATATCACGGGGTTCATCACCGACCAGTAAGGTATGTGTGACACTGGGGCTTCCCGATACGTTAACAACACTTACGCTATCAGAAAGGTGGTTAGCCACTAGTACTGTGTTTTGGTCTAATACGGTTACAGAAACGGGCTCCAAACCCACACTTACAGAACCTATCTCAGTTGGCGTTTCACCTGATAGGTCAAATATTTCCAAGCGGTTATCTGAAATATTAGTGACATACATTTGTCTCCCATCTTCAGATAGTGCTATTGGCTTCACAGGGCCACTATCAAAAGAGATAAAAGAAGGTGAAGAAAAAGCCACATTAGCTGTTGCACTGCTAAGACAAAGCAGCCCAAAGCATGTCATTTTTGCAAATTTACTAGACTTATAGAGAGGGTTAATTAACCTTTTACCTGGCGGTGAGTTTATCTTTGTATTTATCATCATAGAACCTTAATTTCATTATTATTATGATTAGCTATTGCAGAATCAGTTATTAGTATCCAAATGAAAGGAGTAAGACTTTCATTTGCGACACACTAAAGCATTAGCATTAGTCAAAACACCCAAGCTAAAGAAAAACACTTTAAGTTTAAAGTTAATAATAAGGAGTTAACACATATCTAAGGTATTGAATATACAGTAGAATTTCTATTCTAAGCAAAACATTTTTAATAAAAGAATTATAATAAATTGAGACTTTGTACAAAAAATCACAAACTCAAAAAAGTAATGTCTCGTATTATTTATGCTGAATATTCTGACAGAACAGATCTGTTACGGCCTGAATTTTTTGCTTGATAAAGAGCAGAATCAGCTAAGGAAAATACCTCACTACAACTCATTGCCCTATTGGATGATAAAGAGGCTATACCAATACTGACTGTCAATTTAAGTTTTTGCTCTGAACAACAAAATGAATGTTCTTCAATTCTTTTTCTTATTTTTTCTGCCACTAGGTTAGCACCTTCACTTGGTGTTTCAGGTAAAACAATTACAAACTCTTCACCGCCAAACCGAGAGACCAGATCTAACGGTCTTGAAACAGTATTTCTTAATAAATTTGCAACTGATTTTAAACAATCATCACCAGTGAGGTGGCCATACGTGTCATTAACACGTTTAAAAAAATCAATATCAATGATTAGCAACGATACATCACTATTATTACGCTTGGCATTTTTTAGTGTCTTGTTAAAGAAATCATTAAAGAACCCTTTATTATTTAAACCTGTTAGAGTGTCTTTATTACTCAACTCAAGTAATTGTTTGTTAGCTACTTCTAACTCTACAGTTCTTTCTTTTACTCGAAATTCTAGCAAATTGTTGGCATTTTTTTGCATAAGAAATGCTTTCTTTTTTTCTTGATATAATCGGTCTGCAAGAGCTATTGATAAAAGGATAATCTCTAAGCCAGAACCAACCTGTGTAGCGTTTTCTGTAAAAATATTTTGAGGAACAATGTTTAGCTTATTTA
>JADGDV010000011.1 GCA_016744695.1 Hahellaceae bacterium | reverse complement strand
TATTTCATCACTAGCAAAAGGGTTAGGCAAATGCTCCCCTGTTACGTGACCAGCAGGGACTTCTGTATACCCTCCTGTCCACTCAGGAATAGTGCCCGCTGCATTACCCGCTTTCTCAGCACCAATAGGGGTCAACTCGGCCCCTAGCTTGGCTGCCTCTGCTTCTGACACCTTTGCTGACACATTCATTGCCAGCAAAGAAAGAGTCATCACCCCACCTGCTAAAATTCTTTTTCTTAGTTTCATTGATTAACCTCGTTAGACCGAAACAGTAACTTTTCTTATTAGTATCAACATTTTAGAATGAGTAGGAAACACTAAGTGAAACGTTATCCCGGTCTTTCAACATATTATAAGGTTTGCCACCAAAGTAGCTTGTGTAACCCAAGTTAGCACTATACTGGTTCAAATAAACCGCTTTCAGTGATAAGCCAACCGCTTTACGACCTTCAACGAAGTTGCCACCAGGCTCGGGAGCATTACCATTCACATCATGAGACCAAGAAAGCTGAGGTGTTAGGTTTATGCCTGCAAATACATCATTGTAGTCCAATGAGGCACGCATTCTGTAACCCCAAGAGAATGTTGTGGTATAACCATCATTCGTACAGTTTCTAGGGTTAATATTCTGAACTGCCCCAGACTCACAAGTACCGACTGTTGGGTCGTCAAAAGTACCTATACCAAAGGCACCTGAACGGCCATATCGGGCCTCATCTCTACCCTGGAAGCCATGAATATAGGTACCACCCACTTCACCGACAAACGTCATTCGGCTAGCACCAGCCACTTGATCAAAGAATTTTATAACCGTTGCTTGTGCTTGAGAAACACCAAAGGTTTCATAGCCTTCCAGTTTCTGTCCATATAATTGACTAGCATCACCCCCGACTTTAGCCAACTCTTGCTGGTAAAGTAAGCTATTAGGTAAACCTAGACCACCGTGAATTAGCTCGAAAGAGTTCCACTGTAGAGGAAGATCTTTTTTATAGCTGATTTCACCACCAATTGAATAACCACTTTCAGTACTGGTGTTAAAACTTACACCGTACATTTGTAGACCTTCAGGGTAATCAATAAAGTACGACGGGAACGTCCCACCATTATCTTTATCAGCTACAACACCACTAATCAGCGGTACACGGCTATGGTATTGAACAAAGTAAAAGCCAAACTCCGTATCATTTAATTCAGGTACATACCAACGAACAGCTAAACCGAACTGATCAGTATCATCCGCTTCGTTATCTGCCAACCTTGGAGCAACATAGCCATCATCGTAAGCTACGCCATCAGGTAGTTGACCTGCTAACAAAACAGGACCACAGCCATCGGCTACAAAATCGTTTGATGAGAAGAATGTTCCACAGTCGTCTATTTCTGTTTTTTCCCACTCAAGCTGAACATAACCTTCAACGGTTATATTCTCAGTAACACCCAATGAGGTATAGAACATATTAACAGGCATTAAAGCGTCTTTAACTTCAGCACCTGGTGCACGAATAGCACCAACATTAACCGGGTTAATGACGTTAATACCGTTATAAATAAAGGTACTTTCACCCCAACTAACCACTTGACGACCTAGTCGCATGTTTAAAGGCATTTCACCTAATTCGAAATCACCCCATACATAGGCGTCTAATAACTCACCCCCTGAAGCATTCTTGTCGGCTTCAGCGTTTAACTGACGTTGCTGTCCAGCATCATCATAAGCCATACCACGATCTTTAAGCTGAAAGTCATACCAGTAACGACCACGGATAAAACCACCGTAGTTTTCGTAACTCACTAACAATTCACTGGTACCCTTTACAATTTGTGAATAAGTGTCACCTTTATCAAAGTTCCAGTTACCATCATCAAAGTTATTACTGGAAGCCCCTTTTCCCGTACCTACGGCTGAAGGAGTAGAGCCATACGGCTGCATGTTGCCTTGAGCTGTCTGCCTTGAATCTCTATCCTCAACACGCCAGCTAGCACCTGCGGTTAGCGTTGTATCGAAACTCGCTTCGACATCTCCCATGTAAAATTGAAATGCGCTAACTGGAGCTGACACTGCAGCAGCCACGGCTACTGCCAGTGGCAACTTGGCCAGTTTGTGCCATCGTTGTGTGTTTTTTGTCATCTAACGCTACTCCGTCATTTTTTTATTTGAGCTATATTTTTCGCACTAATATTTCATTAACCGCACTATAGCTAAGCAAAATAGTGATTTTTATCAGTCAAAAGTATGATTTAAGTATTAATACTTATTTCCGTTACTCTTAATTTAGCTTAAATTTAAAGTAATAAGTTGAATTCTGTGTTTGAACCCTATCGTGAACTATAGACGGTGTTTTACAATTCGACCAACTTTAAATCTGATTTTTTTCAGCCTGTTAGCAGAGAATCTTCAAAGTATTATTTATTCAGTCCAATCAAGTTTCAGCTTCCACCAAAAAAAGGTAAAATGTCTTTTTAATTAATACAATCCGAACGAGGCTTTGATATGTCAGTAGACAGCGTTGTAATAGTAAGCGGTACCCGCACACCAATGGGCGGGTTCCAAGGTAACCTGAGCAGTATTAGCGCAACAGAGCTGGGATCAACAGCCATCAAAGAAGCGGTATCAAGAGCTGGCATTAATCCTGAAGATGTTCAGGAAGTAATAATGGGTAATGTATTGCCTGCAGGTCTAAAACAAGGCCCTGCACGTCAAGCTTCTCGTCAAGCAGGCTTACCTGATTCAGCAGGCTGCACCACTATAAATAAGTTATGTGGGTCTGGTATGAAAGCAGCGATGTTAGCTCATGACCTAATTAAAGCAGGCACTAACAACATTATGGTTGCAGGCGGCATGGAGAGCATGTCTAACGCCCCTTACATCCTACCAAGCGCCAGAAGAGGCTATAGAATGGGTCATGGGGATCAAGCCATGGATCATATGTTCTTAGACGGTCTTGAAGATGCTGAAACAGGTCGATTAATGGGCTCTTTTGCTCAAGATGTAGCTGATCAAAAAGGTTATACCCGTGAAGAGATGGACGAGTATGCCATTACCTCTTTAAGACGCGCTCAAAAAGCCATAGATAAAGGCTTACTTGAACAAGAGATTGTTCCTGTTACGGTAAAAACTCGTAAGGGTGAATTCGTAGTTAAAGACGACGAACAACCTCATAACGCTAACATTGAGAAAATTCCGTCATTACGTCCAGCCTTTGCTAAAGGCGGAACCATTACCGCAGCAAACGCATCATCAATATCTGACGGCGCCTCGGCATTAGTATTAATGAGCGAATCTGAAGCTAACGCTAAAGGGCTTAAGCCGCTTGCGCGAATTGTGGCTCATAGCACTCAGTCACAACATCCGTCTGAATTTACTATTGCACCAGTAGGCGCTATTAAAAACCTACTAGAAAAAGCAAACTGGAGTATTAATGACGTAGACCTCTTTGAAATTAACGAAGCGTTTGCAATGGTTGCAATGATGCCGATTAAAGAATTAGGCCTCGATGCTGAGAAAGTTAATATTCATGGTGGCGCTTGTGCTCAAGGGCACCCTGTAGGGTCAACAGGCTCTCGTATCTTGGTTACATTACTGCATTCATTAAAGCACTACGGCAAAAAGCGCGGCGTTGCTGCCCTTTGTATTGGTGGTGGTGAAGCAACCGCCATGGCTATTGAATTGATCTAGATTAATTGTAGGGTGTGCCGCGCGCACCGTTTTGGTATTTCGAAACACCTCTCGGTGCGCACGGCGCACCCTACAACTTGATAACCTGTCACTCCAAATGCGTTTTCCAACGCTGATTAGATACATGCCCTTTCAACAACTCAATGCACTCATCAACTATTTGTATCACCTCTTTATCAAGTGTTTTTTCTTGTATCGATGTCACCGTAATACCATGATGAACTAAGTAATTAATTTTCTGTGGGCTCATATCTTTTAATAAATGAACCACTGACTGAATAACAATATCAGCAACGGCTGTTTCTAGTGTTTGCTCAATAGAACTACCTAATACAGGCACAAGCTTTAAACGAGATATTTCACTATTCCCTCTCATCGCTTTAGACACACTTCCTTTTACGTGGTCTCGTATCATCAAGCCTGCATGCTCATCTTCTATAGAGCTGCCTGCATGAACCAGAATAGACGAAACCCACTCAGTTAATGTCTCTTTTCGAGTGAGTATTACTTTGCTAGCAATATCATCTAACAACGGCGAGCCACTTCGAAGATCTTTTTGAGCATCAGAAAGCACTTTAACAACAATGCGGTCACTTAACTCTTCAATAAACACATCATAATAGAACGTAATAAACTTAAAGACCCCCGTATTGGTAAGATCAATAATTTGATACTTTTGTAGTCGATAAAGAATAGAAAAGATGCGCAAAAATCTAAATATACGTGTAGCACCTAGAGGTATACAGCCAACTAAATCATACCAGTGAATAAACGGAAAAAAATACCACCGAAGATATTCTTTACGCCTTATCGCAACAACCCAACGCACACAAAATTCAGTAAAAAATATTGAAACAAAAACCAAATCAATTAATATAAAATTATTATGGAATGGCTGATAAAATTCAGAAATTGTAGGTGAGATAAAATCTAAAGTGGCTTTGAAGTAGTCCGTCAAATATAAAGAATCAAAGATAATAAAGGTCAGGTTAATAACGAGTAACCCTAACATCAAGAAGTCTAGAATAAACCACGTAGTTTCATGACTATCATGTAATCGTTTCTTATTGAACTTCAGCATATCGTTAGTAACCTCCAGCCCATTTAACCCTCACATCCGAGGGTGTTTTTATTAGTTTTTAATTTTTACTGCAATCTGAACCAAGTCTGGCAGCATACCAATAAATGTAGCTAAACGTCCTGCAATACCTGCGACTTCAGGGCTTTCTTTCATCATATCTTTCTCAACCGAATCCACAATTTTAGTGAGCATTTTTTTTGCCCTAAAACGATTAACACCCGTTTCAACAATTGGCGAAATAACAGGCATAACGGCAAGCATAGTCGCTGCGCCGCCTACCATACCAGCCACAGACACCCAGCCAGGCACACCAAATACCTGGGTCATTAAGCCAGCCCACCAACTTTGCTGACTCACATAAAATGAAGTGGCAGCCATTGACCCCAAGCCCATACTACTACCAAAAACAGCCTTATCTGAAAACGCTCGTCCCACTAAACCTGTAGCAACAAAAACAAGGGATTCACGCGCACCTTCTTGTGCCACAGAATGCGTTTCAATTCTCTTTTGTAGCCACTGTTCAATAAAGGCTGCATTATCTTTATCTAAAAAATGAAATAACTCTTCAACGGTAAGTCCTGCTCCCAACACCTCTTTTTCGAGGTAGTTATTGAGTTTGTCTGACAAAACATTCAATTGCAGTAATTCTGTCGTTACAATATCAAGTAACTCAAGCTCTTTTCCACTCGAGCGTATAGATCCAGCGCGTTTTTTCCCCACTGCTGCTTTAATTAAACTCCAACCGGCTCTAGGAACCGCTGCAATATCTTGCGGTATATCTTTGCGATTTTTCCAGTGACGTTTAGTGATTGTTTTTAGTGAATGAAAATAATCATGATAAACAGCGTCTACTCGACCTCTTGCGCAGGCAAAGTGCTCCGCAATAAGTTGTTCTAACACTAATTTATGATCGACTATTACTTCCATTAACATTTCTCAATGCGTTACTTAATATCGTTTTATAAAAGACGGGAAATAGCACAAATAAAAAAGGAGCCTAATGTAGACTCCTTTTTAACAAACGGTTTAACAACAACAATCCAAAATTAACTGCCCGAGTTAAACCGAGTAATCACACGGTCTTTGTTTTCCCACAAACCATCAACCCATTGCTTAATGCGATAACGTTGAGCTTCATCATCATTGTGATCCTGGTTTCTTAACTCTTGGGGAATTTCAAGTTTCTCAATCCGGATTGTTACACGAGGCATATTACCTGATATGAAATCCCAAAAACCAGGCGCTCCATCAGGATAAACAATCGTAATATCTAATAAGGTGGATATACAATCACCCATCGCATCTAACACCAAAGCCGTTCCTCCGGCTTTTGGTTTTAATAAATTTTCGTAAGGAGATTTCTGGCTAGCCTTCTTTTGCTCACTAAATCGTGTGCCTTCAGCAAAATTAATAATGCTTACAGGGGTGTAACGAAACTTTTCACAAGCCTTACGGGTTGTCTCTACATCTTTGCCACGCATTTCAGGGTGTTTTTTCAGAAACTCTTTGGAATAACGTTTCATAAATGGGAAGTCCATAGCCCACCAAGCTACACCAATAAAGGGAACCCAAATTAATTCTTTTTTAATAAAAAACTTCAAGAAAGGAATACGTCGATTAAAAATGTGCTGCATTGAAAATATATCAGCCCAGCTCTGGTGATTACTTGTTACTAAATACCAACCATGATGGTCAAGCCCTTCTAAACCTTTAACATCCCACTTAGTTTTATGGAATAAAGTCATCCAAAGACTGTTAATACTAATCCATAACTCAGAGATCATAATAATCAACTTTGTACACAGAACCTGAACAGGCTTTAGCGGAATCAATATTTTAATAATGGTAGGAATATAAATAACACTGCACAAAACAACCGTATTTATAAACAAAAATATAGAACATAAAACACCAATAACCGGTGCGGGTAGAAAGCTAAACATAAACTCACCAAATACAAGCGACTATTCAATACCAATCATCCATAACAACGGTATTATCTTCATAATCGAATATTATGAGGGGAAAGTTGAAGTGCTGCAAGGTGTATCAGAATGAAGATACTGAGCTACTGGCAATAGTGAAGCCACTATTACCAATAGCCATACATCTAATTAACGCCAATCAATCGGGTTAATCCCAGCTCCAACGCTGTGATTTACCACCATGAAAACCCCAAAGGTGAGCGCGCTGCCCATCTCCCCAGAAAGGGTCCTTTATATCCAACGCTTTATTAGTCGCATGAACGGGTCTGAAAGAATTGCTACTCCCACGAACCCAACGCTGATTATCTCCACCATGACAACTCCACAAAACAATACGAGAACCATTACCGCTTCCTCCGCCTGACACATCAATACATTTTGAAGTGTCCGCTTTACTGTGTATTCTACCGGTATCATCTTGATACCAAAGCTGACTATCTGCACCATGGCAAGACCACTGATGGATTTCAGTGCCATTTGACGTACTTCGGCCTTCTAAATCCAAACACTTCCCTTTATCATTTCTAAGCTTTTTGTACACGATAGGCTGAGTTGTATCTGGCAAAATAATTTGCGGGAAGTCTCCAGGAACCCAATCTCCCTCATTAGCTGTATCTGAGTAGTTCAACCAAATATCACCCGAAATACCTTCCGCTGTTTTTTGATCCATTAAACGACGATTCTGGTAGCCATTTTTTGGCACATCGTAACGATAAGCTGTGCCAAATTCCTGCTCACAAACATTGTCACCGCCAGCCCAAGTACCAGAACCAGACGTAATATTCCATTGATTGGCAGACGTACTATAACAAGCATATTGGCGAACACTTCCACAACTAACATCATTGAAGCGACCATCAGCACGTGAAACAGCGCAGTCTTCATTATTTAATCTACTAGCCACCATTAATAAACCAAGCGCATTCAAAAAGTGATAACCTGTTCCGTTTCAGGCATGAAATTGGAGTTGGCTATATGAAAATCACTGTCGGTATTAGTAGCTGCCTACTTGGTGAAAATGTCCGTTACGATGGCACTCACAAATATGATGCCTATATCAACGAAGAACTAAGTAAATATTTTGAATTCAGGCCCTTTTGCCCTGAAATGGCCATAGGCTTGGGGGTTCCGAGAAAGAAGATTCATTTGGTTCAGCTTGATAGCGGTGTTATCTGTGTAGGCATAGAAAACCCAGATATGGATGTTACTGACGCTCTTATTGAGTGCGCTAATACGCAAGTTAGTCAACAAAACGAATTGTGTGGTTACATATTCAAAAAAGGCTCGCCCAGTTGCGGCACAGAAAATGTAAAGCTGTTAATCGAAGGGGATTATCAAAAAATCGGACAAGGGATTTTTGTTCAACAAACAATAAAGAATTTTCCGCGCTTACCTATCGAAGAAGAAGGTCGGTTAAGTGACCCCAAAATAAGAGAGTCCTTCATTCAAAGAGTTAAGGCGTTTCACAAACTGAAAATGCTTGAGAGCGAAATGAAATAGTACTCATGATTTTTTGAGCGCTTTTAACGAACCAAAATTAATGATTAAATTGCCTAGTATCGTTAAAGCCAAACCTATAAAACTAGTTGCTTGCCACTCATAACCTTCAAACCAACTTGAAAGCATCAAAGCCACAACAGGGAACATGACCGTTGTGTATGCCGCTTTATTAGCACCTAACCTAGCAACCAGTGTTAGATACGTCGTAAAGCCAACGATAGATCCCAAAATACTCAAATATAGTAAAGCCCCTAGATATTGAGCACTAAAATCTACAACTAAAGGTTGTAAAGTAACGAGTAAAATTCCGGCTAAAATTAGCGTACCATAAGCCATTCCATAGGCGTTTGTTGTAATAGGTTTAATGCCTTTTAAACTATGCCGCTTTGATATCATATTGCCCAGAGAAAAAAGGTAAGTCCCTAAACCCGCTAACCCTAAACCTTTTAGCGTATCTAGTGAAGAAGAACTCCCCTGCTCCTTTCCTGTCAACTCAGGTAAAAACAATAAAACCAACCCTGTGGAACCAATACACCCTGCAATCAGTACTGCACGGGGAATAGTTTCTTTCCAGAAAAAACGGTTATTAACCGCATTAAAGAGCGTTGCTAATGAAAAAACAACAGCCACTAAACCACTGGTAATATAGTGAGTCGCATTATAGAAACAGATGAAGTTAAAGGAGAATAAACAAGCCCCCTGTAACACCATATATAAGTGATCTGAACGGTCTGTTTTTTGAAGCTTTCCCGTTAACCACATCCAGGGCAATAGCAACGCTGCTGCCAATGCAAAGCGATAAAAAACAGAGACATTGACAGGCACATCACCTAACTGAAAATAAATAGCCAGCCAAGTTGAACCCCAAATTAAGACAGTTATTGCGTATAAAGAAGCATTCACTCTTGTGCTTAAGCCCGTCCAGCCAGTAACGAGTTAGGCAGTACTTTTAAAAGTCTCCCAACAATATTCCACGGCATAACAGGTACCGTAGATTTCTTAACTTTTTTCTCTATCAAGTTAACGATGATACGAGAGCCTTTTTCTACATCAATTAAAAATGGGCGGTTTTTCATTTTATTGTTGATAGGGGTATCTATATAGCCAGGATAAAGACAGGTAACATTAATAGGAGAATGATGTAACTCAAGCTGCAATGCATCCATATAGGTACTTATGGCCGCTTTAGAAGCGCAATAAGCACTTGCGTGAGGTAAACCTCTAAAGGCGGCTACTGATGCAATACCTACAAGGTGCCCTTCGCCCTGCTCTTTAAATAGCTTAACAGATGAATCAATCGTTGCCATTGCCCCAATAACATTGGTTTGCATGATAGCGACATCTTCATCAAACTTATCACTACCAATGGCTCCTCCACCACCAATCCCTGCATTAGCGACAACAACATCTAGTTTTCCAAATATTTTTGCAACCGAAGGAATTGCTTTCTGAACAGCGACTACATCGGTTACATCAAGCTTTAGTGTTTCGATGCGTATTCCAGAAAATTGCTTAGTTAATTCGCCAGCCAACTGTTCGAGTGATTCTAAACGACGAGCGGCCAATGCTAAGTTATAACCTCGCGCGGCAAACTCTCTTGCCATGCCTTCACCAATACCAGAACTCGCACCTGTTATTAATACTGTTTTTGTCATGATCAATTCTTCTTTTTAATTCCTGGATTCAATATGTAGATGCAATTAATTCAAGTCGATAATTATCTCATCAGGCACATCCAGTGTATTTTTTGAGCTAGATGTTAAGGGTTTAGCAGATTTGGTAGATTTTGACTCGGTTGGTGAAGACTGAACGGGCTTAGATAAAGTCTGGGGTTGCGCTGTACTAAGGGGGCGACTCTTCAAGGCTGCAATCTCTTTCTTAGCTTTATCTAGCTCAGCGGCCTTGGTCACCGCTTGTGCTTGCAAGCCCTTAATCTCTTTGCTTTTTGACACCACCTGCTTATTAGACTGATCAAGTGTTTGCTCTAGAGAGAATATATCTCCCTTTATTGCCTGATAACGCTTAGATAAGGCATTAAAAGCATTTTTTCGGTTAGTAACTTCTGTTTTAAGTGCCTTGTTTTGCTGCTGATCAAACACTAACTGATCTCTTAACTGTTCCATCTCAGTTTCTTTTTCATCAATTAGAGATAGTGTTTTTTCTTTGCCTGCGGAAGTGGTATCTAAAGCAGAACGAATAATCTTATTCTCTTGCTCAAGCTGCTGCCTTTGAGCTTTAACCAATTCTAAATTGGTTTTAAGTGCTTCAACCATTTGCTCAGTTGTGACCAGCTTGGATGATGATGCATTTAACTGTTGGCCAGCCACATCATTGGTTTGGGTCAGTTCATCATGCTTAGTCTGCAGCTGATTTAAAGTCTCATTTAAGTTGCTGATAGCTTGCTTTTGCTGGCTTTCGTCACTTTGCAAGCTATTAACATTTTGTATCGCAGACTGGTAATCAATATAAATTTTAAACGCACCAAAAGACGCAGCAACAGACACTACAATTAACAGCACCAACATAATAGTCATAAATTGATTACGTTTCTGGAGCGTATCGATTAACTGCTGAATATAGTATTGATTATCTCCCGAAGTACCTGAAGGTGGCGCTGGCTGAGATCTATGCGGCACGGGTTGAGCCTGATATACCGACCTATTTTCATCTGATGATGTTCTTTCGCCTAAAATAGAGTCTTGCTCTGGATTTTCTACCGAATCAGAATTTTGTTCTTGCATAATGATGATATCTTTCTTTTTATGTCAATCAGTTACAGAGAGGTTTTAATCTATAGTAAAGATAAAATTATAGCAAAGATAGAAAATAAGGAGAGGATAATATTAACGCAACTAATGCGACTGGAGCGGTTGCGGTGAGATAGTAAGAGAAACAGAATAAGAGCTTCTCTTTGAAAGAAACCCCAATTCCAGTCACGCCTTCTGCACCAATGCTGCGCAGAAGAACGAATTTAAATAACGATCATTTATCGCTCAATAATCGCAGTAATACCTTGTCCACCAGCGGCACAAATGGATATTAAGCCTCGCCCTGAACCTTTTTCTTCAAGTAATTTAGCTAAGGTAGAAATAATACGCCCGCCCGTCGCTGCAAATGGATGACCTGTTGCCAAGCTGCTTCCCTTCACATTCATTTTACTACGATCAATAGAGCCTAGTGCCTTCTTATAACCAAGCTTGTTTTTACAAAAATCTTCGTCTTCCCACGCTTTAAGCGTTGACAATACCTGCGCAGCAAACGCTTCATGAATTTCATAAAAATCGAAGTCCTGAAGCGTTAGCCCTGCTCTCTCAAGCATTCTTGGTACCGCATACGCAGGTGCCATTAATAGGCCTTCTTTCTTATCTACAAAATCAACTGCAGCCACTTCAGAAAAGGTTAAGTATGCACGTATAGGTAAGCCCCGCTCTTTCGCCCACTCTTCGCTAGCAAGCAATACACAAGATGCACCATCGGTTAAATTGGTGCTATTACCCGCAGTCATGGTACCTTTTTCTCTATCGAAACAAGGCTTAAGTGAAGCAAGTTTTTCTAAAGTAGTATCTGCACGTAATACGTTATCTTTTTCAAGGCCTGCTAATGGCGTAACCAAATCTTCAAAAAATCCTTCCGTATACGCTTTATCTAAATTCTGATGGCTGTTCCACGCTAGCTCATCTTGCTCATCACGAGGAATACTCCATTCATGAGCAGTAAGCTGGCAATGATCTCCCATAGAAAGCCCTGTACGAGGCTCACCATTTTCAGGTACTAGCGGCGCTAAATGACCAGGACGAAAACGAGAAACAACCTTCAAGCGCTCGCCGTTTGTTTTAGCTCTGTTAAGATCAAGTAATATTTGACGAAGCCCTTCGCTCAAACCAATAGGTGCATCGGAGGTTGTATCAGACCCACCGGCAATACCACATTCAATTTGGCCTAATGCAATTTTATTCGCCACAAGAACAGCCGCTTCTAAACCTGTTCCGCATGCTTGTTGAACATCATAAGCCGGTGTTTCTGGTGATAAGCCTGAACTTAATGTACATTCACGTGCCAGGTTAAAATCTCTAGAGTGCTTTATTACTGCACCAGCGGCTACTTCGCCCAATCTTTCACCTTGAAGATTGAAACGATCAACCAAACCTCTTAAGGCTGCGGTTAATAATTCCTGGTTGCTAAGCTTTGAATACGCTGTATTAGAACGGGCAAATGGAATTCGGTTTCCGCCAATAATGGCAACTTTACGTACGGTTTGAGCAGTCATTAATTTAACCCTTTTTGTATTGTGCAATAGCATTCGGCGCTAACTGTACACTTGTTCTAGCCTTCTACATTGGCGCAACTGACAACAAGTGCTTTGTGATCGGTCAATCAAACAAGTGTTTTATTTTGATTAGATACACGCCACAATGGAAGCTTAAATTTAAATTTTTATGCTAATAATGACTAATTCAGTAAATATGCCCAGTTAATATACTTGGTCAATATACAGAGGAATACCAGCATGTCCGACTTGTATCATAAAGTTTCAAACTCTCCAGTAGGACGCTCAGTCGTTAGCGCTCTAAACTTACCAGCGCCTGTTATTCTTGAAAGACAAACTCGCTCTAATGCCCCTTTTATTGAAGGAGAAGTACTTATAAGCGCAGCGCCCAATAGCACCGCTATTGAAGCTATCTGCACCGTGTTAGGTGCAAGTACTGCCAGCCTGTATGCTCTCGATAGCAAAGCGCTTATAGCGACCGCAGATATTAAATCTAAAACCAAAGTATGCTCTCTTAAAGTCGATGCGATTGATGAAAAGCGTCGTTTCAAAGGCTTAGTTTTTGATGCGACAGGTATTACGACTACAGAAGAATTAAAAACGGTTTATGAATTCTTTCATCCGGTCATCCGTAACGTAGGCAAGTGCGGCCGTATCGTTATCGTGGGAACTCAACCATCTTCTTG
This sequence comes from Hahellaceae bacterium, assembly GCA_016744695.1. Classification (GTDB taxonomy): domain Bacteria; phylum Pseudomonadota; class Gammaproteobacteria; order Pseudomonadales; family Oleiphilaceae; genus Alkalimarinus. The sequence continues at coordinate 119,513 of JADGDV010000011.1, read as the reverse complement.
TGCAACACCCGCCATGGCAGCCTCACAAAAAGCCTTAGAAGGTTTTATTCGTAGCATTGCTAAAGAAGTGGGTAAGAAAGGTATCACCGCTCATGTAATTTACAGCGTACCAGGCGCAGAAAGTCATATTGAGTCACCATTGCGTTTCTGCCTATCCCCTCGCTCAGCGTATGTATCAGGTCAAACACTTTCAGTATCAAAAGCAGCAAAAACAAAGGCAACAGACTGGAATACACCACTAAGCGGTAAAGTAGCCTTAGTAACCGGTGCATCACGAGGCATTGGTGAAGCTATTGCTAAAACATTAGCACGCGATGGTGCCCACGTAGTTTGTCTTGATGTTCCACAAGCTAAGGATGCGTTAAACGCAGTAGCCACTGACATTGGAGGCTCAACTCTCCCACTGGACATCACCTCCCCCGATGCACCACAAATTATTTCAGAACACTTTAAGAAAGAATTTGGTGGAATGGATATCGTTGTTCACAACGCAGGTATTACTCGCGATAAAACGCTAGGAAGAATGCCAGAACAGTTTTGGGACCTGCTTATTGATATCAACCTTTCATCAGAAGAACGTATTAATGATGCCTTGTTCGAAGATGAAGTGTTCAATAAAAATGCCCGTATTGTTTGTGTTTCATCTATCAGTGGTATTGCAGGCAATGTCGGACAAAGTAACTATGCAGCCTCTAAATCAGGGGTTATTGGTTATGTTGAATCCTTAAGCAAGCAACTCAAAGGTGGCATTACCATCAACGCTGTCGCACCAGGCTTTATCGAAACTCAAATGACAGCTGCAATCCCTTTTATGATTCGCGAAGCCGGTAGACGAATGAACTCGCTTAATCAGGGAGGTCAGCCTGGTGACGTAGCTGAAGCCATTGCCTTCTTCGCAAACCCGGCATCACAAGGTATGAACGGAAACATTCTCCGTGTTTGTGGTCAAAGCTTAATTGGTAAGTAAAAGCGATTAATATGCTTACACAAAACAAGGTCCTTTGAGGACCTTGTTTTGATTTTCCATCTCTTGATTTGTAATTACTCTGGCCTGGTCCAGTCAAGTCAAGTCAAGTCGTAAGTGTTTTCCATGTTATCCATCGTAACCCTTGCAGTTCCATTTTCTGAAATCAACACCAAGTCTTTGTCAAAGACTATCGAACGGAATTTCTACCCAGATAATAGCGTAATCAAGCCGCCGATCGTATGCAGCTTGTCAATTGTCATATCCGGAAACTTTATTTCCTCCGTCCCCTTATTTGCCTCCGTCCCCTTATTTGATTTGGCATGGAAAGACCTAAGGTCTCAGCTGTGACCTTTTGATTTAAAACCCATGCGGAAACCACCCCAATGCTGGCCTTTAACATAAATAGGTACAGACAAATCATGTAATATTTCGCCTGTGTCACGTTTGTATGTTTGTAATAAGAAGGTATCTGTATGAGCCCCACAACGTCGCCCTGTTGGGTCATCAAAAATTCGTTTGGTGCGGTTGTTGATCAAGTCTTTTTCATAATCGCCACTGAGTGGCTGACTGAATTTTTTATTATGGGTTGGGAAATAACCATTCAAATCGACAGCACCCGCAAACATCACTTCTTCGTACTGATCCAAAACAGCCTCTTGGATAGCTGGAAAGTTTTGGTCGCTAAAATGATCATAAAGAGTACTGAATTTTTGCGGATTGCTACCTTGAATAGGCTGATAATCTTTTGAAAATATAGCTTGTTGAGTCAGCAATCCTTTTTCAATGGCGCCTTCAAATAGATCTGTAATCGCTTGAGATGCCGATTTTGCTGCATTTACTAATTCGGAGAAAAACAAGGATTGGTCGACTTTATCTAATTCCCTAAATACTACTTCAGCGCCATTGCTTAAGCCTGAAGCTTCTTCAGACAGATGATCGCTACGTTCAGAAATATCTTGTAATGAGGCGCTAATTCGAGAGACGGAACCACTAATGGTGGCGCTCGTTTGACCTAACGCTCCTCCAACACTCTCGACTTGAGAAATGACGGCGGATGCATTTTGTACTTCTTCTGTTAGCGAAATAAAACGTTGGGTTTCACTCATTAGTGTCGTAGATAAAGATTCGGTGAGTGTTTTAAGAGAAGACATTTCATTGTTCGTTAACTCACTATTACGACGTACATCCGTCAATAGTTCCGAAATTTGCTCTGATGCATGTGCGCTTTTTGCCGCTAATGCGCGTACTTCATCTGCTACTACAGCAAAACCGCGACCCAGCTCTCCCGCTCTAGCCGCTTCTATCGCCGCATTTAAAGCTAATAAATTGGTTTGCTCAGAGACACCTCTGATAACGGCCGTAATACTATCAATATCATCCGCACTTTTTGTTAGTAGGTCTAATTGTTCACTAGCGGCTTGTACTTTTAGTGTTAGGTCATTCACCTTATCAGCAGACTGCTTTAGTGCCTTTTGAGCTGTAAGACTTGATTCGACAGTGTCGTTCACTGTGTGAGCTAACTGACCCAGATTATTAGAAAGCGTGCCCCCTGTATCTGATAGCGTCTCGACGGCTTGTGTGATTTGCTTACTTTCGTCACGCGTATGGTGTATGTCTTTACTTAGCGTATCTATAAAATGAGAAACTTCCGCTGCACCTATCGCCATTTTTGAGGTCGCATTAGTGACTTTTTGGCTTATTTCAACATAAGAATTGTCTATGTTTAGTTTTTCATTGTCATTTTCAGCTTTTTTGCGGGGCTTACATAGGATGTTTAGCCATGCCAGCACCACAGCCAGTAATGTACCCGCAATGACAAAAGGTAAAGGTATCTGACCTTTTAGGTAGCCTATAATAAATAGAGAAAAGACGGCTAAGATGCTTACCGTTTGGAAACACCAAATAACATTTGCTTTTTTTATAGTGTTTCTCCATATCGTTAGAAGGTTTATATAAACGATAAAAATGACGACTCACATTGTATTTAAGATTAGTCAACAATGGTTATTTATGCAAAACTCAGAAGATGGAAGGGAATAATTCACTCTTTGGGTTATCACTCAACTTAGCTTGAAAAAAACCGGTAGTGAAAGCTACCGGTTTTTTAGTTCATGCTAAGGGCAAATATAGACTTTGAATGTACGCTGACCTTCTTCTATTTCGCTAATAGGTACAATCGCGTTAGCACCTGACTTTATTGCTTCGTTGCGAGCAAGTATCTCAAGCTCTTCTGCCATTGTTTCTTCATTGCGCGATATATACATAACCTCATCAATGACCTTGGTAGTAGCAGTCCCCACCGACTTGCAGTTAACGGCTTGATCAGCGGTTAAGGTTTTTACTGTATCGGCTTCAGGCTTAAGTTCAACAAAACTACAGCCAGAGATGAGTGTGGCAAGTAAGGGGAGGAAAACAAGCGATTTTGAAGGTGTTACTTTTTTCATAAGTTATCCAGCATGTAAATTATCAATAAGTTTAGATAGCATACATGCTGGATATAAATAATGTCTATTGGGAGATCCCTTCTCTGAGCCAATTAAAGACTCTCCTCCGCTAAACTTAGCCTCAGATCATATTTATAAGCAAAAATAGGCTGAAAAGAAATTTCAGTTAGTTTATTGTTTATAAATAGTGATACGGCATCGTGGCGCTATTAAATCAGTCTCTTGTGAGTAAATTGGCATGTTTATTACTGGCCTTGTATCGTGGTTATAACTAAGTTCCTTGAATTAATTGCTTTGATTTGTCTGCTTAGCTTTGCTTCTTTTGCCCAAGCAGCGGAAGTAATTCACTACCCTAGACCAGAGAGTACTAAAGATTCCCGTACAGAATACCCTGCTAAACTGCTTAAACTAGCCTTACAAAATACGGAGGGACAATATACAGTTAGTTCTAGCACTAAAGTTATGCTTCAAATGCGTGCACTTAAAGATTTGGAAAACAACGTTGGAAATGTACAAATCGTTTGGAGCATGACCTCTAAAGAGCGTGAAGAAAGATTATTGCCCATTCGTATTCCTATTTACAAAGGGTTAATTGGCTGGCGTCTTCCATTAGTAAGAAAGCAGAATGTAGAACTGTTCAGTAATATTAAAACGATCGATAATTTGACTCGCTTAGTCGCAGGACAAGGTCACGATTGGCCGGATACTCAAATACTGCGTTTCAATGAACTAAAGGTAATAGCCGCCCCCAATTATGAAGGTTTGTTTAAAATGCTTGAGTTAGGACGGTTTCAGTATTTTCCACGTTCTGTTGCTGAAATATGGGCTGAGGCCAAGAAACATTCAAACCAAGAATTGGTCATAGATAAACACATCGCCTTACACTACCAAGCTGCATTTTACTATTTCGTTAACAAGGACAATAAAGCACTCGCTAAAGCGCTAACAACGGGCTTGGAAAAAAGCATCGCAGACGGTTCGTTTGAAAAGCTTTTCCGCAAGTATCATACATCCTTGCTTAGTCGTGCTAACCTCAAAAATAGAACAGTGATTAAGCTCAAAAATCCACTTCTACCGCCTGAAACGCCATTAGAACGCAAGGAACTATGGTATAAACCTAAGTAAGTTTAATCATTCACAATGTATAAACCATTTCTGCTTTGTATTTTCGTCTCACTCAGCCCCCCCATTTGACACTAAAAAACAGGACTAAATATGAACTCAAAAGCCATGATACTCATTCTTACTACACTATTAAGCGGGTGTAACCTTACCGAGGAACTATGTGCAGCCGAAGCGATCATAGAGAAGAACAATACTTGGGCTTTTTTACAATTTAATGTGCCTGAAGAAAATGATAAAAATGAGTCTTATTACTACTTTGGTAAAATATCAGGGTCTCTTTATGAAAAAATCAATAGTAATACGATAAGTAGTGGCTTCATACATCTGGAGGATGTTCGATATTGGGGGGAGGATGATCTTGTTCATGAGTATGCAGATGATGAGTATTCAGGTGATTTATTGTTTCGAATTGAACATTTGGTACGTGTAAAGGTATTAAAAATGGACCCTTTGCTTGGGTTTGAAAGTTCTAAACAAACAGAAGTATCACCCTCTTTAGACACAGAAAATGACAGTCCTGAAGTAAGTCCATTAATACAATAATATCTAATTAATGACCGCTATTAATAATCCACAAAGGCTGTAGCGGTTTTTGACAAGCAGCCTTAGTGGACCAAGAAAAAGGAGCTTCACAACGATACTGCAGTCAGTTAACACAGCATTTGAAGTACCTTTATCACCCTTGTAGCTGTTTAATATTCTGAATGATATGCTCAGGAATAGCGCTGCTTTTTTTGTTTTCATAATCATAGAAAACCACTAAGCCTTCGCCTTCAGCGGCTAAGCACTGCTGATTCAAACTATGCACCCGATAATGCATGGTAAAACGCTTCTCTGCTATCTGGTCAATCCACGCACCTATAATAATTTCATCGGGGAAGCTTAAAGGGGCTCTAAAGTCACAACGGGTTGAAGCCAAAATAGGCCCGATGTTCGTCTCTTTAAGATGATCAATCACGCCAAGTTGCATGAAGAATTCCATACGAGCATCTTCAAAATATCGAAAGTAAACAGTATTGTTTACATGCTCAAAAGCATCCATGTCTCCCCAAATCACTTTCTGTTTAAGATATATAGGGTATTGTTTATTCAACTCATTTCCTGTCATGTTTGCCTCTTTTACACTCAAAAAAATTGTTACTTAATCACTACAATACCTCAAAACATCTCGGTCTGCTCTTTACTATATATGAAAAGCAAATTACGGTATTGGTCTCGAGGTCGGGCAATATCAAAAGCGGTACTTCGTGAAAATCCAGTAAAAAGGAATGACAGTGACAACACCACAAATAATAGCGCAGGTAGTACTCCCTATCACCTTAGCAATAATGATGTTTGCTATGGGCCTTTCACTAACACCTAACGACTTCAAGCGTATCAGTGTACTCCCAAAAGCGGCCATTACAGGCATTATGATGCAGTTGTTGTTATTGCCATTAATCGCCTGGGCGCTAATTTTAATATTTGGATTATTCACAACAATACCAGTGATACTGTCCTTTGGACTGTTAATTCTCGCTTCTTGCCCTGGCGGTGCAACCTCTAATGTCATATCCCATTTGGCTGGCGGAGATGGCGCATTGTCAATATCAATGACAGCAGTGGTTAGTCTGTTGGTGCCTTTTATTGTACCTGTCAGTTTATCGTATCAGCTCTCTTGGCTGGGAGGTGACACACTCAACATTGAGTTACCCATTTTAAAAACAATTATGCAGCTTATTCTTATTACTGCATTCCCCGTTTTGCTGGCAATGTTATTACGTCATCACTTCCCGAAAAAGGTTATGGCATTGGAGCCTGCCTTTAAGAAAATAAGCGGGGGTATTTTTATTGCTCTAGTCATCGCCCTAACAATAACTCAATGGCCACAACTGAAAACACTGGGTATAGAGGTTGTAATATTATGTTTAAGTCTCTGCTTGTTAGCGATGCTTGCAGCCTACCTAACGGCAAAGAGTCAGGGCTTCGATATTCCCACTCAAAAAACGTTAACAATTGAAGTGGGCATTCAAAACTCAGGCACAGGTATGTTCATCGCGGCCGTATTATTGAACAGCCCTGAACTTGCGTTAATATCATTACTTTATGGTTTGTTAATGAATATACCTGCATTTACTCTGATTGCCGCCAACTATGTAAAATCTACATAATTCTATTTTTTATTCGTTTGTTTAAGCTCTAAAGGATATTGTTTGCTACTGTAATAAGTATCTATCAAGTATACAGAGCTCACTAATGAACCCTATATCATCTAACAACGCCCCCCTCATTAACAGTAATGAAAAATCATCTCATTGGATTTTAGTTATTATTGGGGCCATTTTCTTACTCGTTTCCATACCCATTTTATTGGCCATCCCTGGTGAGGTTGATAAAGGAGAGTACGGTGTGCTTTTTACCCTCATATTCCCTTTAGCAGGTTTAGGTATGGGTTTTGGTGGATGGAAAATGCGCCAGAAATATTTATTCTTTGGAGCCACACCACTCTCGCCCTCTCCCGCTATTGGGCAAATAGGTGGCCAAGTGGGTGGTCGTATAGAAATACCTCAGCCATGGGAAAAGCGCTCATTAATAGTACAACTGAGTTGCATTCATACCTACTCATCGGGTGGAAGTAAAAACTCAACCACTCACCACGACATAATTTGGCAGAAACAAACACATCCAGTAGACAAATCTAGTGCTAGAGGCAGCCTATTAGAGTTTTGCTTTGATGTACCCTCAGACCTTCCCGTTGCAGGAAAGCGCATGAGCAAAGGAAAAATTCACTGGGAAGTAATGGTTGAGGGTGTAATCAACCATGTTGAATTCAAGCGTCATTGGAAAATGCCTACCGAAGCAGGGGCAGCACAATCAAGCATAATCATTTCTGATCGTCACAAAGAATCCACTCAACAGGCGATGAGAGAAAAATCAGAAGCCAGTGTTGCGCAACAAATACAAACAGAAACCACTGCCAATGGCTTAGATATAGTCTCGGAGCAAGGCCGCAATAAATCTATGAGCGTGTTCATGACTCTGTTTGGGGCAATATTTACAGGTGTTGGCGTATTCTTATTTTACCAGGCGATGCAGGGCGAGTTGATGCTATGGTTAATGGCTCCGATTTTCTTCACTGTTGGGTTTAGTATTTTAGCGTTTGGCATTTTCCTCATGGGCCGCAAGCTTGAATGTAAGATTATTAAAGATACCGTTCATGTTCGTCGTAGCCTGTTTGGAAAAGTCATTTATAGACGAGAAGGACAACTAAACTCGACTGATCAACTTATATTAAAATCCAGCATGTCGAGCCAGCAAGGATCGAAAAAAACAGAATATATGGCTATTTATGCCAAGGTAACTGACATTAATGGAAAGTCACAAAAATTGAAGTTGGTTGAAGGCATTAAGGGGCGTGGTGCAGGAGAAGCAATGGAACGGAAAGTGGCAGAGGTATTATCGTAGGTACGGCATAATCAATTAGAGTGATCCCTGCTGGGTAGCAAAAAGCCAGCAGGGGGAGTTCGAACTACGACTTTTTGCTCTTCCGATACTCTATTGGGGTCATTCCTGACCAGCGCTTGAACGCGCGATAGAATGTGCTAGGTTCAGAGAAGCCTGTTAGGTATACAATTTCATCAATAGATTCGTTTGTTTTTGCTAACAATCTACGGGCTAGATTATAACGAAAATCAGCGAGTATCTGGTTAAAGTTAGTTTCGACATCAGACAGTTTCGTTCGTAAACTACGAGGTTTTATCTCAAGCCGTTCTGCGACAGACTCTAGCGTTACTTCACCGGAGTCGAGCAGTTCAGCAATGATTTTATTGACCTTAATAACAACATCTTCTTTTTCGAGTCGTGCAAGCTGATCGCTAGCAAACTGTTCATGCAGTGCTAATAACTCGGGCTCGGCATGGGGTGACCTTCTTTCTAGCAGACTGCTACTAAAATATATTCTATTATCTTCGCCACCAAATTTAACATCACAACCTAGTATACGCTTTACTTCATCTGCATTTATAGGTTCATCATGTTCAAACTCTATGTATTCAGGAATAAATGCATCATCGGTAATCGACTTAAAAAAACCAATCACACCTTGAGCAAAACATTCATTAAAGTGACGGATGTTTTTTGCACCATCGGCCGCAGTAACCACTTGAATAAAGCAAGCATCGTGTTCAATCACTAGATTTGAGTCTGCAGCATCGCTAATGAGTCGCTGATAGTTAAGAGAGCGGCGAAGGCCTTCGCCAAAAGTTGGACTACTTAAAAACAAGTACTCTATAACCTGCCCCTTAAAAATAGGGAGATGCTGGCCAAGGTGCAGGCCTATGTCAGGGTCTTTTGTCTGTTCTTCCAATAAGCCCCAGAACAGCGGCTGAGCCTTATGAGGTGTGCGTAGGTTGGCGGTATCAAGGTATGACTCATCAATCCCTAACTTAGTGAATAGTTTAGCTACATCTATACCGGCACTAATCATTGCTTGATATGCTAGACGAATTTGAACACCTGCGTCCTTCAATTCACTCATATATGCGTTATAACTCAAGTCGTTATTGTTCAATCCATGGGGTTAATAGAGTATTAACCTGCCACTTGATAGCATAACCGCCTACAGGCTAATTCTCCACTACCTTATTCACAGTCTTTGTGTAAGTACTTTATTGCACCACATTATCAAACCGCTATTAGCTCATTAATATCGTTCATTTTCTTTTCGATATCATCTAGCTCATGCTCTCGGCCAAATTCTTCCAGTGTTTCCCTTAATGCTTCTATTTGTTTATTCAGTTCGGGAATAACCGTCGTTTCAATTTGTTTGCGGGTACTTGCACTAAAGTCTTCAAGTTCCAGTAATATGCGATCAAGTTCCTTTTCAAGGTACGCCATTTGTTGATCAAGTGTTTGTTCTTTCCAATCAACCCAACTACCTTTTACATTGTCAGAAAATAATTGCAGCGCATCACCAAATTGATTTTGTAGTTTTTGTGTCATTCCGCTCACTTTACTACTGCCCTTAACAATTTGACCTTCCAAAATAAGCGAACCTTCTTCTTCGCTGCTATCCACAAGCTCTAATACTTTATTGTCTGAACCCTGAGCGTCGCTTATATAAAACAACGCAGAGTGGGTGGCTAAAGTGCGAGACGGTTCATTTACGTTTACACCAACCATAAACTTACCCTCATCAGTGTATTGAATAGCTTCCACCGTCCCGATAATGCTTTCTCCGTATACTAAAGGTGCTCCTTTAGTTAAGCCATCTACATCGTCATACACTATTTGAAATATTAGATTATTTTGCCCACAAGCACTCATAAAGATTACGGCAAGCAATACCAATGGTTGTCTTAAATATCTCATGTCGTCTTTCCATTTTGTAACAGTAGAAGTCTTTATTGACCAAGGTGTCATGTGAGATTCGCGTTTTCTGCCAATCATCAAGTCATTAAACTATTCTACACTAAGTATTAAATCATTAGTCAGATGAGTGACTAAACACAAACAACACTGGGTTAAGGCTATGAGTCATACACAACACCTATCAGAAAGCCCAAATATATTTAGTCTGTTTTCAAAAGCAGCGCTGCCTAAAAAGACTACAAAGCATATTGTGATTCCGGAATTATCCGTAGATCTTAAGGGCATAAAAACTGATGAGGAATTACTAAAACACTATAGTCGTGTTTGTGGTTTTAAGTCTAAAGCGCATTTACCTGCAACGTTCCCTCATATTATGGCGTTTCCGTTGCACATGAAGCTACTAACTGACTCAAAGTTTCCATTACCACTACTCGGTTTAGTTCACTTAAAAAACAGCATAACTCAATATCGCCCTCTTAATACCAGTGAAATTATTGATCTATCCTGTTCGCTTTCAAAAAAACGTAATACAGCGATAGGTACACAGTTTGATATCATCACAAAAGCACTTGTCGCAGGGAAGGTCGTGTGGGAAGAATCAACGACCATATTGCATCGCACTAAAAAAGCAGATACTCAAGGCAAAAAGAGACACCCTGCGCTACCTAACTATCAGAACATTGAAACATGGGACCTATCCACTAAATTAGGGCGTCAATATGCCAAAGTTTCAAGTGACTTCAACCTGATTCACCTTTACTCATGGTCAGCCAAACTTTTTGGGTTTAACAAAGCAATTATTCACGGAATGTGGACAAAAACACGTTGCATAGCGGCACTAACAGAACAGCTGGGAGAACAGCCATTTAAAGTTGACGTGGATTTTAAATTGCCTGTGTTCCTTCCTGATGCCGTTACCTTTAACTGGCAACAAGAAGACAAAGCCATCAACTTTCAACTATTAAACAAAGAACAAACTAAACCCCATCTAAAAGGGCATATTACGCTTTTATAATTTTACCTAGGCCTTTCCTAGCCTTTAACAGGTCCTTGTGACCTGTTTTTTTATTTTTTACGTCGCATAGAGAAACCGACTAAACCCAACAAGCCGAGTCCAAGCATAGATAAAGAACCAGGCTCAGGCACTGAGCGGGTAATTATTCGAGCTTCATCAATCCAGTACTGCCCCACTTTCAACTCGTCAAATACTAATGTTCGTGAGCTGTTTAAGGTAAAATAGTCATGCGATTCTAAGCGGCGAGAAATCCTATTTTCATACGTAGTCCCTGAGCCACCTAGTTGTAAATCAGAGAAGTTTAAGTATTCTCCTCCCAGAATAATGGCAACAATATCTTCCTCAAAAGAAACCTCAATATTCTCTATGCTTCCTTTTGCTGTACCAATGGGGTCAAAATGTAACAAGTGAGAATTATAATACCCTTCAGTCAAACTTAAACCGCTGTTTGAATGCTTTACACCCTGATTTAAATCTCCGACAAACAGGTTTTCACCCAATAGAAAATCAACAAAGATTTGATCATCAGCAACAGAAATACCCTGAGATTCATTATAAGCCTGTAATGAATTAGACTCAGTTACACCCCAGTGCAAATCCAAGCCACTAATATCACCGGTTGGATCAATCAATGACGCATGCGCAGAACCAAAAGAAAGCAATGAAGCAAAACCCAATGACAGTGTTTTCTTAAAGAATGTTTTGTTAACCATAGTGATCCCTAATACATCTGATTCGATGTTAATAATAGCTCAATGTTGCAATGCCAATATTTTAGAAGAGAATCAGTTAAAGAAATACTAGATGAACGTTCATTTTACAAAGCTTAACAATTAGATATAAAAAGGTCTGGTCTAAGTATAAAGACCTTACATACAGAGGCCCTAAGGATATATTTCAATAGGGGTGCCATTATCAATGGCAGCCCATATCTCATCCATCTCATCATTCTTTACGGCAATACAGCCATCCGTCCAATCCATTTGATCCAATACCCAAGCACTAACAGGGTCACGTTTTTTATTGGGCTGCCCATGAATCATAATCATCCCTCCAGGGCTCCGCCCTTGTGCCAAGGCAAACTGCTGATCTTGTTCATTAGGATAGGATATATGAATGGAACGATAAAATTTACTATTTGAGTTGCGCCAATCAAGCGTATAAAGCCCTTCGGGCGTGCGCTCATCGCCTTCAAACTGTTTATGCCCCATAGGACTATCACCTAGAGCAATATCATAATCTCTATAAATTTCTCCATCTTTCAGAAGTACCAGTTTTCTCTCAGCCTTTTTTACCAGCACCCTATCCGCTTTGGGCAACTCCATCCCATGACTAATGAGCGATACAGCACATAATATTACAGTGGTAAATATCAAAAGAAATTGATTTTTTTTCATCGCATAGCCACTTGTATTTTTTATGATTACTGTTGTGTATTTAGTGTATAGGCAATGAAAAGAAAAACGTTGTTCCCTTATCTGCATTTCTTCTAAAGCCAATTTTCCCACCCTGCCCCTGAATAAGCGACTGACACAAGCTTAAGCCTATTCCCATGCCGTCCCCCTTGGTTGTATAGAAGGGATGGAATAAGCGCTCTTCAGCGTCGGGGGCTAAACCACAGCCCTGATCAATAACATCAACCCATATGTATGCATTATCTTTATAGGCCTTTACAAGCACAGCGTTAGTGCCATCTGATGTCACATCTTCTTGCTCACGTAAAGCTGTGGCCTCTAGCGCATTCCGAATTAAGTTTAATGCGACTTGCTGAACCTGTATCGCGTCAGCTTCAACCATAGGCAACGTATCAGGGAGTGACAACTCAACAGAACCTCGATTATTACGCGCATCTACCTCGGCAAATTTCACAGTATCTGAAAGCAGAGATCGAATATCCAACATTTCCTTGCCTGCTTTAGGCTTTTTCACAAACCCTCTAATTCGTTGAATAACTTCACTTGCTCTATGGGACTGTGCTTCCAGCTTATCTAATGTAACCCCAAGCATCTTCTTGTCAGCAATGCCCGGTTGAGATATATCACCCAATAGACGATGCGCCACTCTTGAGTAATTTGTTATTGCAGTAAGTGGTTGATTCACTTCATGAGCAAAACCGGCGGCCATTTCACCCATCGTACTTAACCGTGAAACATGAGCCAGTTGCGCTCTTTGTGCTTCGAGCTTCTCTCGCATATCAATATTATCAGCACTTAGTTCTCGATTTTTTTCTTTAAGTGCTTCCTCAAGCCGGTGTAATTTTATCTGTGTTGCAACCCTAGACATTACCTCTCGAGGTTGAAAAGGCTTTGCTATGTAGTCTACCCCCCCTTTCTCAAACCCCTTAACCTTCGACTCAACATCATCCAAAGCAGAAAGGAATACAACAGGAATATCCTTTAGTTCTTTAGTCAGTTTAAGGGTTTCACATACCTCATAACCATCCATTCCGGGCATCATAATATCAAGCAATATAAGGTCAGGTTTTGAATGCTCGGCTATGGCTAAAGCCTTTTCGCCGTTATTGGCCAATAAAAGTCGATAACCCTGTCCATCCAGCGTTTCATATAGAACTTTCAAATTCTGTGGATTATCATCAACCAGTAGAATTTGCTCACGCCCATCATCAAGAGTCATTAAATCTTCCCACTTATCACTATCTAACCGACATGATCATTCTTACCAAATGGGCTAGTGAGTGCGTTTCCATTTTGTGCATGACACGTGACCGGTGTATCTCTACCGTTCGTTGACTGATATCTAAATCAATGGCAATGACTTTGTTTGCATGGCCATCAATCATCATATTCATAATTTCAAGCTCACGGGGCGTCAGCTCATCGAGCTTACGCTGTATCTCTTTTTTCTCAATAAGTGACGTTCTTTGCTCTGCATCTAGTTCTAATGCCGCTTTGATTTTTTCTAATAATTCCTGCTCTCGATAAGGCTTCTGAATAAAGTCTATGGCGCCTTGCTGCATTGCTTCAACGGCCATAGGTACATCACCATGCCCCGTCACAAAAATAATAGGTAGTATTGAATTCTTACTATTAAGTTCTTTTTGCAACTCCATGCCATCCATGCCTGGCATACGAATATCCAATACAATACAGCCAGCCATTGACTCATCATATTGCTCTAAAAATTCGTTAGCGGTAGGAAACGAATGAACTTTATGTTCCATAGAAACCAACATCATTTCAAGCGAGTCTCTAACGGCTTCATCATCTTCTACAACATAGACTATTTGCTGACTACCTGTCATTTGCTATAACTCCACTTTAATTATTGTTTTTCAAAACTTGTTGAGGGTCTATTCTGACTTTAAACCAGTTTATACGCCAGTCAAGATGAGCACCGGTAGCACGTCCACTTTTACCTACATGCGCAATGATATCTCCCTGCTTCACCTCGTCGCCCTCCTTAACCAATATTTTACTTAAGTGCAGAAATGTAGATGATACACCCAAGCCATGATCAACCATGAGAGTACCACCAGAATAAAACATATTATCATGGGTCAACGTGACCTTACCCGAAGCTGGGGCCATTACAGGTGTACCCACAGGCGCGGCATAATCAACACCAAAGTGCGGTCGTTTAGGCACTCCATTATAAAAACGCTGGCTACCATAAACCCCTGTAACGGGGCCATCAACTGGTTGAATAAAACCTGCTAAAAAATCCTGACGTTTAGAATCTGTCTCTCTTGCTTTACGAACAAGTGCTGCATCTGCCCAAGATCGTTTTTGATTCTTTTTATTGGGGTTCATGATCTTTTTTGATATGCCATTAACCCGCTGAATTTTATAATCTCGTTTCTCTAAATTAATAGCTTCTATATGCTTTTTTCCTGATGCTAAAATAACCGTGAGTGATTGAGCCAATTCAGCGTCACGGCCAAAACCTAAAACAATCACACCATTTTCAGCTACCTTTATCTGGTCATCACCTAAATAAACCTTGGCCGTTGGCGCCACTTGCCCAAAGAGTAAGCCTCCTTGTGTTTTTGCTCCGGATAAAATGACTGAAGACGTTTTTTCAAGAGCAAACGCGGAATGTGAGCATGCGATAAGAAAAATAAAAAATATACGAAGGGCAAGCAAATTGATACTCCAGATATAAGGGTTAGACAAGCAACTAATATAATAAGTCGTGATACTTTTGTCATCCTCTCAAAATAGAGAATGACAAAACACCCAAGCTATTCGTTTTCGTCGTCCTCATCTCTTAACTCGTCAAGTACGTCTTGAATCTTTCCGTATATAGAATTTTTAGGGTAACGACCTTCAGCATTAGCGTTTCCACTACGCACGCCGGTTAGTAAGAAGAGTGCTTCCGATACATTCTTAACCGCATAAATATTAAAGTTTCCTTTTTTAACTGCTTCGAGAACGCGCTTATCAAGCATCAGGTTGTGTACATTAGTTGACGGTAATATAACCCCCTGATCTCCCGTAAAACCTCTAATCTCACAGGTATCAAAGAAACCTTCAATTTTTTCGTTAAGCCCTCCTACCGGTTGCACCTCACCAAACTGATTCACGGACCCTGTCATTGCCAAATTTTGACGAATAGGCACTTCAGAAAGCGATGATATTAATGCACAAAGCTCCGCAAGTGAGGCGCTGTCACCGTCCACTTCACCGTAAGATTGCTCAAAAGTAATACTGGCAGACAAAGGCATAGGTTCTCGTTTGGCAAAAACAGAGGCTAGATAAGATGAGAGTATCATCACGCCTTTTGAGTGAATAGTGCCACCCAGCTTTGCATCTCGCTCTATATCAATGATGTCTCCATCACCATAACGGCACGTCGCTGTAATTCGGTTAGGCATCCCAAACTCATAACCGCCTGTCGATAGCACAGAAAGCGCATTCATCTGCCCTACGACTGAACCTGAAGTATCCATCAACGTCGTACGATTTTTTATTGTTTCAAACATGCTATCTTTAATACGGCTACTACGATGATCTTCACTATCTAAGGCCTTTTCAATATGCCCTAAACGAATCATGGTTGAGTTGGCCTGACGCGCCCAATAATTTGACTCTCTTAGCAGGTTAGCGATATCTGCCGCATGCAGTGATAGTTTGGTTTGGTCTTCAGCTTGTCTGGAGCTATGCTCTATAATTCGAGCGACTGCTTTTTGGTCGCAATGTAGCAAACCTTTATCATGAACCAGGCTTGATATGAACTTTGCGTATTGCAGCTCAGTTTGCTCTGTTCTTGGCATCTCATTTTCAAAGTCAGCAGTTACTTTGAAAAGTTCTTTAAATTCAGGGTCATAATGCTGTAATAACAGATAGGTTTCTCTGTCACCAAACAGAATAATTTTTAAGTCTATGGGTACAGGTTCTGGCTCAATAGAAATGGTTCCGGAGAGCGTTACTTCCCGCTCAAGTGAGCTAATATTCAAAGCCTTAGCTCTTAGAGCGCGCTTAAGCCCATCCCATACATAAGGCTGCTCAAGTACTTTAATCGCATCCATTAACAAAACACCACCATTAGCCTTATGCAGACTACCAGGGCGAATCAGTGAAAAGTCAGTAAACACGGTGCCTTTATAAGTGATATTTTCAACATAACCAAATAAGTTATGATAAGTCGGGCTTTCTTCCACAACAACAGGTGAAGCTTTGTCTTTATGATGAACCAAAACATTAACCTGATAGCGACGAGGCATTTTTTTATCAAGTGCCGCATAAGCAAATGCGGCTTTATCTTCGCTGTCTTCCAGAAAAATATCGAGGTTATCAATAATATCTTTTTGCAACGCAGCCAAGTGATCTACCACATTCCGATGCGTTTCATACTTCTCTTTAAGAGAACCTATTAGATGACCAGTCACACCTAATGTGACCTCTTCATTTAATTTTGCCTGATCATCGGCATAATCTTGCTCCCAGATAGATAGCTTACGAAGAACACCCCGTAATTTGACTTCCATCTTGCCAATTACATCTTCAAAATCATCTTGTTGCTCTTTTGATAACTTAGCAAAGCTTTCAACCGTATGAGGGTCTGCCCCGTTTAGAGCGGCTAGCCTGTAGCCTCCAGGTGTAGAAACGGTCAAACCAATTTTCTTTCGCTTCGACTGTTTAGAAAGTTTTTGAAGTGCCAACTCTTGTTTTTCAGCTAACTCATTCTTAAGTTTCTCAGAGCGTTCATAATAAGAGTCATTATCAAATGCAACGGGAATCGCTTTAACCAAACGTCCCATCAATTTTTCAATATCTTTCTTTAGTTGCTGACCAATACCCGCCGGTAATTTAAGTACCTTAGGTGAGCGAGGTTCATCAAAATTAGCAACGTAACACCAGTCATAAGTATTCTGCACATCACCCGCATGGCGGTTAAGGTAACGTAACATCATCGTTCGTTTGCCTAAACCATTCCGACCCACTGCATAAACATTATAGCCACTATCATTCATTGACATCGCAAAGCGAAGCGCTTCCTGAGCACGTTCCTGCCCCACGATATCTGTTAGTGGTTTTAGTGACTTGGTTGACCTAAAAGGTAAGTCTTTCGACTTTGCAACTCGGTATAATTTATCAATAGCTAGGGGCTTCAAAACGGATTCCGTAATTTAAGAAATGAATATTGAAATAGATGACTTATGTTAAGTGTAGCGCCTATAAAATGGTAGCGTTATTACTTTACGACATAAAATTAAAGTTTTCATAAAAAATGTCGCTAAATGGAGTAATAAGCACACCTTACAAATAAAGCAAGAACAAGGGCTCGAGAGTAGATAAAAGATGATACAGATACCAATAGACAACAGAAAAGACTACACATCGAAGACCTCGTCAGCGACGGCTAAGGATGTTCGTCATGTGGATAACTCAGGTAAGTTGCAGCGTCTCCGAAGAGATAAAAACAATGAGCGTAGACGACGCCCCGACAGAAGACGAGAGCAATCACCCATATTAGGTAAAGACCGCCGTAAGCCTAGTGACCGAAGAAGCCCCCTCCTTCTTAATGCCCGATCAGCTAAACCAGAAGCATTGCACTCACGCAAAGGGTTCACAATCGACACAAAAGCTTAATTGATTATTTATAAACACTCTATTGAGTAATTACTCACTTTAAGGATAAAATGGTTCATTCACAAATAATAAATATAATTATCTAAGCAGTAGTATCGATCACTATCTATGAAAGACGAGATATCAAAAACAACTAAAATAGATCGACGTATTAAGGCAAGGCACTCCGCTCCATGCCTTGAGGTCACTATCCGGCCATCAGGCTTACTCAAATGGCTTAAAAGCCCCATTGATGTTAAATGCATCGATATCAACCGCTATGGCATGGCTGTTGAGTCTACGAGTAACTTCAGAATAAAAGAAAAAATCATCATCGATTTTAAAGGCAAATATATTAGCCAGTCGAATGTCGTCGCCACCATTACCGCCACAGAGAAACACTCTGGTGTATATCGCCTAGGCATTACATTTAACTACTCCACCAGTAATAAACAATATTCCAAGAAAGTTGATGACGCCCTATCGCGTATTGAGCGGCTTTATAATGAACGCTATAGCGTTGTTAAAAAAGCGGGCTAGATTTCTAACACAGTTATTTTCACGACATACCTTGCAGCCTTGACGAAGCGAAGCGGAATCAGGGTTAATCACTTAGACCAATAACCAATCAAAAAGACAGAACCATCGTCGCTATAGATCATTCATCCTCTAGTAATGCACCAAAATCATCTAAACTTGCTATTGTGCTAACTCCAATGGAATAATATTATCTTTGAGGGCGCCGGTGTGAATGCGGTAGTTAATGCGCACGAGGTTTCGACCTATACCCTAGTCAGATTGTTCTTGTTTTATTTTCTTGAGTCGCTGAAATTATTAAATGGGATAAATCATGAATTCTAGACTGATTCACATGCAAAATTCAAACGCTAAACCACTATGCGAATAGGTGCCACTATAACGACCTGCTTTTGCTACCAAGCCAATAATTTGTGTTTGCGCAACCCACTCTTTAACACTCAATTTATTGCGGCTCATACTTACCTGACTTTTAATTGCGGCAAATCCGCCATAATTAAAGCTCAGATTATGAGCGATTTCCCCATATCCCTAAAAACTCAACAGTATTGTAATTACGTAACCAGTCGAAAATAAAGAAGTCTCCATCTTTGACCTTTAGCATATCCGTCAGGGAAATATAATCCGGATCATTTAACGATAGGGCTGTAACCGCTGTGTTTAACACAACAATATTACGCTTGGTTTTATTTATTTTCATGGTATTAGCTTCCTGCCACCTAAATATTTAACTATTTATGAGTAAGGACTATCCATCTGGCGCGGGGAACACCCAAGCATCAAATAAAGCTGCTCTTCTATAAACGGTTCATCCCCGTGGGCACGGGGAACACTCTGCTTCCCACTTTAATAAGTCAGAACGCTGCGGTTCATCCCCGTGGGCACGGGGAACACTTGTCTTGTCTCCATCGAGCTTTCAGGGATAGCGGTTCATCCCCGTGGGCACGGGGAACACTGTGACTAATCGCGCTATGGGGTTGTTCATTGCGGTTCATCCCCGTGGGCACGGGGAACACCAGTGCGATATCAAGTGTTGTTTGATCAAGCACGGTTCATCCCCGTGGGCACGGGGAACACTCATTAAGTTGCTGGGGTGGTGGTGTCCACCACGGTTCATCCCCGTGGGCACGGGGAACACCGTACCAACCTTTCATTTCGCCAATAGGGAAACGGTTCATCCCCGTGGGCACGGGGAACACGTCATAAAACCCATTTTTAAATTGGTGAAATTGCGGTTCATCCCCGTGGGCACGGGGAACACTTCTTTATCTGTGAATACTTTCATTATTCAGCCGGTTCATCCCCGTGGGCACGGGGAACACAAATAAGACGGCAAGGGTAGCGCCTACTAAAACGGTTCATCCCCGTGGGCACGGGGAACACTTCTGGTCGCGGAGAGTTCAAACTTGCCTTTGCGGTTCATCCCCGTGGGCACGGGGAACACACATCAACGCCATAAACTCAGGCATGAATGTGCGGTTCATCCCCGTGGGCACGGGGAACACTTACTATCTTCAACTTGCTTTAGTGCTGCTTTCGGTTCATCCCCGTGGGCACGGGGAACACTGAGGAGTAACTTCTGGC
The DNA here is from genome assembly GCA_016744695.1 of Hahellaceae bacterium. GTDB lineage: Bacteria > Pseudomonadota > Gammaproteobacteria > Pseudomonadales > Oleiphilaceae > Alkalimarinus. The sequence goes on along the minus strand of JADGDV010000011.1, from coordinate 99,461 downwards.
GCTTCACCGGTAGCCGGTTCATCCCCGTGGGCACGGGGAACACACATGAAAACCAGTCTATTTGCGAAATTAGAACGGTTCATCCCCGTGGGCACGGGGAACACCTGACCAGATAGGCCCTGAGGGGCGCAAGTATCGGTTCATCCCCGTGGGCACGGGGAACACTTTGGAGCCCTTGACTAGCCTATACCTTTCGGCGGTTCATCCCCGTGGGCACGGGGAACACTATTAGACACGCCTGCTCAGCTTTTTCTTTAGCGGTTCATCCCCGTGGGCACGGGGAACACATCTTTCGTCAATTGATCGAGCTATTACCGAACGGTTCATCCCCGTGGGCACGGGGAACACCGTACTTCTCTTGAAGCATTGCTATCCATATCCGGTTCATCCCCGTGGGCACGGGGAACACTTTTAACATTTGATCATAAGTATCTTTATAATCGGTTCATCCCCGTGGGCACGGGGAACACCCTAAGCATACATACTTGTTCTATAAAGAAAAATACTAAGTTTAAAAATATACCAACTTTTTAAAGAGCAATTTGCCTATTACTATTTCTTATCAAGCCCAAACTTAACGAGGCGTAAACCATCAAAATCAATAGGCATCCGCCTATTATCTCCATAAGTAATAAAATCAAAACCTGATTCTGTATTGGTCGCCCAAGCCATAACTACATTTCCATTATTGGCTAATTCCTTCACCTGCTCCCATACCATTTCACGAATACGTCGTGATACTTCTCCCACATAAACCCCTGCCCTCACCTCAAGAAGCCAAACAGCTAAGCGCCCCCTCAATCTTGGTGGTACGTTTTCTGTGACCACAACCAGCATACTCATAATTAAATATCCTTATTTACTGCGATGACCATCATCCCCCATTGACTCAGGCTCTGGAATTGCCGGTGGCTGAGAGTCGCTAGGCGGCGTAGGTGGTTCAATCTCCCCTGCGGCTAAAACCTCTTCAATTAACGGTATTAATTGTTTTAGCGTTTTATTACTACGAAAAGCTTCTCGGCAAGCAACCCTTACCTCCTTGTCTGGCTTACAGGGGTTCTTTGCCGCAATTTTAAACGCAACAGGCACAACGGTTTCAAATTTAATTAAGTCTGCAATATCGTATACAAATGACAAAGGTTTACCTGAATGAACAAAACCAATGGCAGGCGCATAGCCTGCTGCTAAAACGGCAGCTTCAGTTACTCCATATAAACATGAGGTCGCTGCACTTAAGCATTGATTCACTTTATCACCCTTACCCCAATCTTTTGGATCATAGCGACGTCCATGCCATTCAACACCATATTGTTTCGCTAACAGTTGATAGGTTTTTCGTACCCTCGCCCCTTCGATACCTCGCAGTTGCTCAACACTACGCCTTTCTGGTGCTGCTTCACAGAAGCGAATTTCAAACATTTTACGCACCACTTTAATTCGTAAGTGTTCATCTAATGCAAGTTTAGCTTGGTACAATAATTTATCGGAACGTGCTCCACCTGGTTGCCCTGCTGAGTATAAACGAACGCCTGCTTCCCCAACCCAAATCACAAGTGTGCCGGTAGTTGATGCTAATTTGATAGCGGCATGAGATATCCGCGTGCCAGGCTCCAGCATTAAGCAAGCTATCGACCCAACGGGAATATGCATACGCTCTCCGTTTTTGTCGATCACTACAAAGGCACCATCTTTGACATCAATCTGACCCATACCTACAAAAATCATTGAATTTCGGTCTTTAATGGGGATAGGCTTTAAAGGGATGAAAGACATGACGCTCTAACCCTCCGTCTGACCAAGTGAACTTGAATTTACATTAACCAAAATATTCATTTGATGAATCGCCAGAGTATTTAGTTTCTGCAGCCTTTCAAACTGAGCTACACCTTCACTGATAAAGTGTGCATTCATTGATTCCAAGTTAGCCAAACACACCAACTGATGCATATTTGCATGATCTCGCATGTTGCCCTTTTCATTGGGGTTCGTGTCACGCCATTGTTTTGCCGTTACACCAAATAAAGCCACATTTAGCAAATCAGCCGCATTAGCATATACAACTCCTATTTGCTGCTTACTTAAGGTGTCAGGAATCAGGTTTTCTTTTACCGCATCGGTATGAATCTGGTAATTTACTTTTGCCAAATTACGCCTTATATCCCAACCTAACTGTTCAAACTCTTGTTCTTTTAGCCGTTGAAATTCTTTAATGAGGTAAAGTTTAAACTCGACAGATATCCAAGTAGCGAATTCGAAGGCAATATCTTTTTGGGCGTAGGTTCCACCATAGCGACCTTGTTTTGAAATTAAACCAATGGCACTTGTTGATTCAATCCATTGTTTTGGCGTAAGCGTAAAACTGTTAAGCCCTGCTTGCTTTTTAAACCCGTCGAATTCCACGGGTTTAAAATCTTCGTTATTCAATTGTTCCCAAATACCTAAAAATTCAATAGTATTGCGATTACGCAACCAGTTTCTAATTAAATCATCAGAACGTCCAGCATTCTTATACTTTGCAATATCAGTAATACAAATATATTCGACACCGTCCTTGGTGGTGGTTGCGATGTTTTGGTCTAAGACCTGTAGTTTTGGTTTCATCGGCTCTCCTGTTTCCTTTCTATACATCAATGTTTATAAAGCGCCACTTCGCCTTTTACCAAGGCTTTAAATAAGGGTAAATCATGCTGATATTTACGTTGGACATTCTGGTAAATTCTTTCCGCTTCTTGCTTTAATGCCTCTACAGCCTCTTTTCTTAATTGAGTTGCTTCTTTACGCTCAACATCAAGCAAGGTAGTTTGGATAATTTGTTGAGCATTGGAGGTAAAACGCTGCATTGCATGTTCTTTTATGCCACCTACAAAGTTTTTGTCGTAACCGACCCCAAACATTTTATTCAAGGCTTTGGATAAGCGCTCTTTTTGCTCAAGTCCCGCATCAACAACTTGAGTTACTCTACTTAATTGTTTGCTGAGAGATGAAGGCATCGAATATAAATCATATATTCGTCCAGTAATTGAACCTTGGTCAGCTATATTGCCTCCAATAAGCAAATTAGTCTGCTTAGGGTTTGTCATATGCTGATATTGTTTAATGATAAAGGCTGGCTCTACCATTGCTTTATCAGTTTCTTTCCCAACGATATAGCTACCAAGTTCCTGCCACGAGCTCCAGTTTTGATCACGAGCACATATAGCATAAGTCCCATCATCTTTTATCGTTCTAGGAGTGTAAGGGTGAGGCCACCAACCTGCTCCGGTATCACGGCCATTTTTTGTTGATCCATAGCTGCCAGTATATTTTTCGCGATTAAACATAGTGACAGATTTTTTAGAGTGAAGTCCGCACACATCACAGGTACAAGGTGCATCTTCAATCGTAAAGCCTATGTGATAGGCCAAAGCAAATAGGCCGCGTACCAGACCAATTTTTTGAGCCTGATAAACGCCTCCTAATAGAAGAGTAACCCACATAGGGTTCATGTCTGCATCGTCATCAAGTTGAGCGTAGTTAGTAAAAAAATCTACCGCAACAGAATTACTCAGAAGAGTTTCCTTTAAAGAGCTACCCGAAATTAAAGTGCTGATCGCGCCACCACCTCGTATTCCCGTTGCTCCCGTTGGCCCAAAACACTCCCCTTTGATATTCATATGCAGGTTATAGTTGAGTCCATGAATACAGTCAGGGCATACGACCTTGGCTTTTTCCATGTCAGAGAACAAACCAATTGCATTGGGAGAAGTGCCACACTCAATACCGGATAATAACTTTGTTATTGGTGCATCTGGCCACTTAGCGCTCTTTGGTGGCTTAGACTGCATAAAACAATCTGCTTCAAACCAATCAGCCTCTATTCTTTCCAGCTTCGCGTCATATTGCTCTGGACGTAAACCATTTTTTAAGTAGCCTTTTAGCTCACTCACTGTAGCTTGCAAAACCACAGTCGTCAGTGAACTTAACAATTGCAACATAGCCAATTGAATTTCATCAAAATAATATTGAAGTTGATAATCTTCATCCGAGGTCAGGATAGCTTTAAGTGAAACCTTCCCCTTATTTGTCGAGACAAACTCATCTTTAAGCAGATTCATTTAAACCTCCTGTGTCAACAGAATTATACTGACCACAAACATATACGGTTCGCATTGCATACTTTCTTGGAATAGGCGTAATTTGATCTCGTACTTGCAACAAAGCCACCTGATTTTCACCTGTAACATCGCTAAATATTTGCCCAATACCACCTTGCTTTTTCAACGCATTTGCAGGGTTAGTATCATCAACAATAGTTTCAAATAGTGGTCGTGTTAGAGGGCATGATTTGCGACCTTGGAACAAAGTAAAGTCAGGTGCCTTCACTTTCTTTTCCAAATCAAAAATTACGTTTTCTTCTGCGGTAATAGCAAATGTATGTTCACTGTCACACCAGTATTCTCGATGCGTTGGTTTAGTACCTTTTTGAATCTTACCTTGAGGACTGCGAAAATTTTGTACAGTATGGTAATCCGTCATTTTTTCGCCTCCGTTATTCACTTGTACTGCGACTGTTATTTTCTCCGATAGCTGGTAAAGCTCGCTATACCTGTCTCGAGTTATCCCTAAAGCAGCGCCCAATAAGCCCAAAATAGCTGAGCGCGTGGGGAAATGATTGACTCTACGATGTACATCAAAGGTTTGTAAGCCATAAGCCGACATACCTTCCGTTTTTAGTATCAGTGTTTTTGTGCTCATAGCGACCACCTTTAAAAACGAATATCACTGATTTTATTGACCAAAGATATAGCATCACTGTGCGCTGTCTCGGTTAAATCCAATGCGATGGCTGTTGAGTCAAGCTCATAGGCGGATGTTAATTTTTCATAGTGTTTAACCAGAGCGAGAATAGAGTTTTCCATAACGTCGCCACCGTTTTCAATTGGTTTTCTAAATGCGTTAGCTAATGACAAAGGCTGATTAGATTGAGTCGCCATTACAAAATCGGCCTGATTATGCGCTGCAAATACTTTTTGTTTCGCGCTAGGCGACACCTGCGCAAAGCAACGAATAATGGTGTTTACAATTGGCGCGACATCGGCAGCTGTCGCTTTTACATTTTTAGCCAGAAGGTCGATATTTATAGAAGCATAACGATAAAACACACCTGAACTAAATTCAGTTGTACCAATATGCCCAGAACCTTGTTCTGCCAGATCATCACACGCTGTAAACCAGTCTACTTCTATGTCAGCACTATGCGTTGTGAGGCTGTGCGCCACACTCATAGCCGCCTCAACATTTCTATCGGGGCAGCTTGCATCCATGCGGCCAGACAAGGCAACATCAAACGTAGGTATCTGAACGATTTTTTTCAATTCTTTGAGTTCAGTCCCTGACTCAACCATATTAATCGCTTCGCGAATAGCACCGACAGCATAAGGTTGCACCGCATCAAAATGACGTGACGTTTTCCCACTTTCTTTATCCTTCTCTGATTTTACTTTCGAGCCTATATTCAGCAAAACATTTTCAATTAGAGCTGCATCCGTTTCGGGCATTTCTTTTACACAAAGCGCAAGTAAGTCATCGAACTTATTAGTACGGATCGATTTTTCTGCCACCGCTTCCCCGTAAATATCACTTTGACGTATCGCTCGTTTTAAACATTGGCTAGAAATTCGACTGCGTACACTACCACCAAAAACAGCCGTTTTTTGCAGGCCTGAATCATCACGATTCATCATAGAAGAAGGGTGAGAAATAAGCGTGTGTATATTAATAAATGTTGTCATGATTAACGTCCTTTAATTTAATTTGTTAATTCGTTTTGATTGCTTTCGTATTTATCACTGACTGATAAAATAAAGTCTTTCAATAATTTCCTACGGGCATTATCGCCCCAGTATTGCGCGAGCTTTCCTAAACTTTCTAGACGCACATTTTTACAGCGCACGAGTTGGCGCTTCAAATACTCAATACCGTTATCACCACTTCGAGTAATCTGGATAATTTGTGTTTCTTTTACTCCGGCATTTAAGAGTGCTTGTGCAACAGTGAGCGCTTGTTCATCTTCATTGAGATCGATATTGGTCATTAAAAATAAAGTACGCTGGGTTTGTAGCGTGTCTTTGGCATGACTGATTTTTAATACCCTGAAATAGGCAGGTGTATCTGCTAGTTTTTTAAGGTTGCAGCGTTTTAGTTCGGCTTTGTCTCCGTTACTCAACACCTGGTATGCCTGATAGATTCTTTGGTACATAAACACCCCCTGTTATTGCGTACGTGCTAGAGACAACAAACCTGCCCCTGCATGTTTTTTACGTCCAATTCCCATTACCAAAACCCTCTCTATTGGTTCAGCATCGAGCACTTGTAAAATCCCTTCAAAAGAAACAAAGCGGCTATTGAAAGATTTTTTATTACTTACTAACACATCATCCATCGACGTCACCGTGACATTGGCTCCTGTTAACTTTCTTTGCAGCCACTCAACCTGCTCATCTTGATCTTTTATCTCTATGACTTTCTTCCCCTTGCTTAAACACTTAGTTGGGTAAGCAAGTAGTTTAAATTTATAAAAAGCCCCTTCTGCTAAATTGGGTTTAAACTCTTTAGTAGCAACAACCTGTGCTTTTTCACTGCTGTTTGGCTCAGTACTCGACTGCAACAACACCTTACTTGCTCGTTGACCACTGTCTTCGACTCGAAACAAATGATCCCGCTGTCGGTCTGGTACATTCGGAAATAAACTCCAAATAGCCTGATGCTGTTCATAGCTATCATGCACCTTGAGCATGACCTGCGATAAGTACATAAATTAACTCCCTATGTTGAACTCTTCGGTTAGGTCTGCCGTTAGCACACCCATCTCGTTATAAATAATGTCTTTTCCGACAACAGCCTTTTGGCAATAAAAATCGGGATCTTTTGTTCCTTTCGCATTTTTAGGCGCTAAAGAAACGGTATTGTTTTCTCTGTCTTGCTGCTCATTAAAATCACCGCCATGTAGCATGCCCCCATCTGCGTTAAACAATACGACCGAGACACTCATTTCCCCTTCTCGCGTCAGCAATGCACAACGAGGGTCAACATCATTTAGCGGTTTAGATTGCAAAGCACTATATTGACGAGCGGTATAATGACTGCCATCTGCTTGTAGTTCGAAGCTTTCAGCGACACACTCTAAAGCCTTCGGCTCTTCTGGAAAGGCGAGTAGATCATGAATGTAATTGATTGCAACGCGATAACAATTGGGAAAATCAAGTACATCTTCTTTCTGTAAATATTGCTCAGTACGATAAAGTAAACGGGTATTTTTATATACATAACCACTTCCCTGATAATGGTGTTTTAATTGAGCGGTTGTTGTTTCTGTAGAAATTTTTGCATCGGGAACCAAGGTAATAAATAAGGGTTTACTAATACTGTTGGTTCTGGGACAAAGTTCATTCTGAACCCTATCATGTCGCCACAAACGCCCCATGCGCTGCATTAAAAATTCAATCGGGGCAATCTGACTGATTAACACATCAAAATCCAAGTCCAAAGACTGCTCAATCACTTGTGTTGCTATCAACAGTCTGCCCTTGCGTTTCGCATCCTTGCCATAATCATGCAATACCTTGTCTTCTAGCTTTTTCCTATCACCGAACGTATACCTAGCGTGAAATAGATCTATAGGCATGTCTACGTTGCTCAGTTTCATCTGGCGATATAAACGCTGGGCATCTGCTACGGTGTTACAAATAATACCCACCATCGCACCAGCATCTACCCACCCCTCAACTTGATTCAACTGCTCTGCGTTCGGCAACAAAGTTGCCGAACGCCACAATTGAGACATCACAACTTTTTTGGATGACGCCTCTTCAAGACCAGCTAGCGTGAATTCTTGAGTATTACCTTGTAAGTCAGTATGACTAATCAACGGATAGGTTTGATTTGAAGATTTCCCTTTATAACTCTCAATCAACTTATCTTTAAGAGAGTTAGGCAACGTTGCAGATAGTAATATTACGTTTGAGTAGGCTTGATGCTGCCCTTTGAGCACTTGATCAATAAGCCCCATCATGTAGGCATCAAAACTATGAATTTCGTCGAGTATAAGCACAGACTTTCGTGTACCAAATGAGCGCACGAACTGGTGCCTAATACCTAACACACCCATTAATATTTGATCAATTGTCGCGACCGACATGGAGCCTAAAAAAGCACGTTTATTCGACTGGTGTAAAAAGCCACTTTCATCAGAAAACAAAAACTTTGATTTTCCATGCGCCAAGGTGGTTTTAGCATCAGGAAATAATTTATCTGCCGCTTCACCAATTCTAGAGAATAGACCATTTGCTGTAGCTTGAGTCGGCAAACCAAAAACGACCCCATCTGCCAGCTCAGCCTGAATCAATAGCGAGGCATAAGCTAATGCGAATTCAGTTTTACCAGAACCGGTATCGGACTCAACTACAGTTAGCCCTGTTTTAATAGGCATGCTTGAGAGTAGCTTTTGAATTCCTCTCGATTTGTAATCAGAAAAAAGAAAATCAAAGCCGGCACCTTTTAACTTCTCAATCATCCCGGTTTCTTCAAGTGCTGCTTTAGCTCTAGGTAAAGCCTGTAAATAGTAATCTTGCAAATCTAAACTTGGATCTCTAGTGAAATTGGTTATTGATGACCCCACCCAATCAGAGACACTACATAAACCCGCCAACATTGGTATTTCACCAACATTTGGAATATCTTTCAGATCACAAAAACCTAAACAAAACTCAAGCCACTCTTTTCTCGCTTGCTCGTCAAGTTTTATCAATTCATCATCTGCATCTGGCTCATGATAACTAAATGAGGTATCACAATAACCATGGTGACCAGCAACCGCTTTCATTGCGTCATTGGTGTCGTACATCTCACAAAATTGTTTATAGCCACAAGATCCATGTGAGTAATAAGTTGAATCTGGGTCTACACCCCACGCATCACCTTGTAAAGTTAGACGAATATCCTCACAAAAATTTTGAAAACGTGAATCAAACTTCCCCAAATCATGCAATAAGATAAAAAATAGTACGATTTTCTTGGCCGGCTCTTTTTCTATATCCAGATGCGATGCTATTTGCGTAAGTAAAGTAGTAGATTCTTCTAACCACACATCTGCAACAGCAGCCACATCCAAACAATGATAGGGCAATAAATGATAATCCGCCCCGCCCTGCTCTTCATTCTTTTTGGCTTTCCCCCAATATTTAAAATAGCTATGTTCCATATAATCTTTTCCCTTGCCTTACTGCCATAATAAAATATATCTACTAACACAACCTTAATATCTACGATCAGCCCCTACAACACTGTTCAAATCAACATGTAAATAAATTAGCCACATCTCATGTCATTCTGTATGGTGTTAACGATTCCCAGCACCCGCTCTCGACAATAATTTGCTGCCCTTCTGGTTTATGATGATAAGTATCGACTCTTAATCGTTGTAAAAGATATTTGACCAATGCGGCTCGACAAGGGATTTCAAGTCGACCATCAACCATCATGTAGTCAAGCGCTACGCATCGTTGTTTAAACTCACTCAGCCTCGAGTCGGGTATCAATACGATCGTCAACCAAGTGTTCCAATCAGCATCTTGTTCTTGGGTATATTGAGCGCCCTCTTCAAAATCAGGGTCGGCACTAAAGCGAGATAAAACAAAGTCTCGATATTGTCTGTTCTTTTCACAGTAGGCTCTTACATGCCAACGCATTCCGTCATTCACCAAAGTATGAGGGCTAATAATACGCCCCTCCATATCACCACTACTTAACGAAAAATATTCTATATCCAATCGAAGCTTCTGATTACACGCTTGTATAATTCGACGTACTAACTGAGGGTTAATATTTCTAAGGGGTGGGCTTAACAATTCAAGATGTGTTGAGTTTTTACTCATACCAGAAAAACTATCAACGACACCTTCCCCAAAAAAACTTAAATATTCATTCAGGCTTCCCTCTGTTAATTGAGGCGAAAATTGTTCGGTAGGTGTATGTCGCTTTGTTGAGGCGTTGTAGAGAAAGGCATTTTCGGGGTAATCAACTTGGTATTGAGTTATCAATTTTTGTGCAGTAGCACGAGAGATTGAAAAATACGTTTGCATCATGCCTGCGGAAAGCTCGCCTTCCCATTGCATCACAATTTCTAGAAACTGTCTCTTTCGTAAATTGTCCATTCACATCACTTATTTATCAGTTATATCATTAGTCTATTCGTTTAAAATAGTTTTAAAAAGAGGATGCTCTTCGAGTGTTACACCCTTTTTAAAAAATATTCTGTTTTAAAAAAAGGTGCTATGTTGATGTGGCATTTTATTGAAAGAACAACAATAAAACAGAATCCATAAACTGGAATTAGCAACCAATAAGCATTAATCTGTGCGACTTAATTTTCTTGCTGCACATTATATAGAGGCTCTTTCAAGTTATGAGTTACATCATTCTTAAACACATCCACCTTACCTGTATAGTACTTACTTTTATATTATTCACTATCCGTGGTTTCTGGATGCTATCCGAATCAGGGTTGCTACAAAAAAAATGGGTTAAGATAGCCCCCCACATTATTGATACGACGCTATTAGTAAGTGCTATTGCGCTGGCAATTACACTGCAAATATCACCATTAGAACAAACATGGTTACTAGCCAAGATTATTGGTTTGCTGGTTTATATTGTTCTAGGGACTATTGCTTTGAAGCGAGGAAAGACAAAACCGATTAGACTAACGGCTTTTATTTTGGCATTACTGACTTTTGGCTACATCGTAAAAGTGGCGTTAAGCAAGTCAGTTTTTTAAAAAATCAGTCATTTCTTCATTAATAACACGGTGATAAATCTCTTCTACTGATAACTCCAAATTAATGGCGTTAAATAAGACTTTATCACCCAGTGCATAGTTTCTTAATATCCAGTTTTCACTTCTTCTGAAAACATCAATAGACACGACATCCTGATCAATTAATACATACTCTTGAAGACTTTCTATGTTGAGATAAGACAGCAATTTTTCACTTCTGTCTCTATGACGAGTTGAACGCGAAGTAACTTCAATAATTAAGGTAGGTTTTGATGCAAAATAAGCAGGTTCACTTTCTGAGTCACAATCAACGACTACATCTGGATAAAAGTAGTTTTTTCCCACTTTTACTTTAAGATCAGAAGAGAATGGCTCACAGGGCGAGCCATTAAGGTGTGTATCAAATTTACTCAGCAAATTCCTTATTATTCGCCCATGATTTTTACTAGCACCAGCCATAGCAACAACACAGCCACCAATATATTCATGCTTCACGACTGCATTCAGCTCTTGTTTTAAATATTCTTCTTCAGTGGTCTGGTGAAGCTTCTCTAGTGGCATAGGTGATCTCCTTTTAAGATACCAAGCTTACCTTAATTATTATTCTTCATCCAACTTCTGAAGTGTAAAGTGAAGCGCCTTATTCGGCGCTTATTACTTGGTCCATACCCGGCACTTTAAACCAGTAACCATTGCATTCAGCCTCTGCCAGGGCAATCGTCTGTGCAGAACCCGCCAATGCTTTTCGAAACTGATCTACCTTATCAAAAGTTATACCTAGCTCAGGGCTAATGCGAGCAATATCAACACTCATGCCCTGCATTGTTGATAACTCACCCTCTAGATTATACGTTCTGCCAGACATCGTCTGAATGCCATTTAAACTAAACAGCTCATCATCCTCCTGACTATGAACAGATAGTCCTTCAGGGTGATCGATACATTTAAGCTGGCAGTTATCTTTAGGAAGATCATAATATCTAGCCGTAAAACAACGAGCAGAATACGCTAATGGCAATCGACCATAGGCGTATACTTCAGTTTCTAACCCATCTAAAACACCCATATCTTTAGCATCAGATAATAGATCTTGTAGAGTATCTCGCCCTAACTCAACAGGCATTACCCATCGGCATACACCTTGTTTTTTCATCACCTTAAGTGCTCTGGCGTTATATACATTAATGGCAGGGCCAGAAACAAAAGGCACACCTTGCTCACTCATTAACTGAACACCGGCCATATCATTCGCTTCAACCATAATATCGCCATTATTACAGAGCTTACGCAACACCTTTAATTCAGACTCAGCAGCCAATAGGGTGAGTGTTGACAGCACTACTTGCTTACCACTTTGAGAAAGAGACTTGGCAAGATCAATCCAGTCTTGTGCACTCAACTCCCGACGCTTGGAACATACGGTTTCGCCAAGATAAATAATATCAACATCAGAATCAGCAGCCTGCTCATAGAATTCTAATGTCTTCTGCTTCGTCCAGTAATAAAGTATAGGACCAAGAGATAATTTCATAATTTGTCACCCATTACTTGTCGCTGTTGCGTAAATTATTGCCATGCTCTTGTGTAGGCACCTAAGGTCGTTTGGTTACCTTCTGACACTTTGGCCAAGTCATCTTTCCATTGTTTTTTAACTTTGAAATTGTCAGGATTCATTTTGTAATGATCTATCGCTCGCCGCCAGGTTCTTACCACATTTTCAACATAAGCAGGGCTTCGCTGACGCCCTTCAATTTTCACGGCTTTAATGCCTGCTGCATGAAGCTCAGGGATTAATTCCACAGTATTCAAGCTGGTAGGTTCTTCAATGGCATGAAAGGTTCTGTCACCCGTTTTAAAACGGCCTTTACACAAGGTTGGGTAGCCTGCGTTTTCCCCTTCTTCAAAGCGGTCAATAAGAACATTATTCAATCTTGCTTCTAAACCAGCATCAGTTTGCTCCCAGCGTACATCTTTAGCCGGTGAGCACGCGCCACAAGTATTGGGTGACTCATCAGTAAGATAGGACGAAAGATAACAACGCCCCTCAGCCATAATACATAAACTGCCAAACGCAAAGACTTCAAGCTCAACCGGTGAATATTTTGCAACTGCTTCAACCTGTTTCAGCGAAAGAACCCGTGGTAAAACTGCGCGTCGGATGCCGAAGTTATTTTTATAAAACTTTAACGTTTCGTAATTTGTTGCAGAGCCTTGCACTGAAAGATGAAGAGGTAAATCTGGATAACGTTCTGATGCATAGTCAAGTACTGCCATGTCGGCACATATCAACGCACTTACACCTAAATCCTGCGCCGTATCTACGGCCTTCTGCCAACGTGACCAACCGGCGGCTTGTGAATAAGTATTAATAGCAACAAAGACTTTCACTCCTTTTTGTCGCGCATAATCCAATCCGTTTTGTGCCTTTTTATCCGCAAAATTAAGCCCGGCAAAATGCCTGGCATTTGTATCATCTTTAAACCCAATATAAACCGCATCTGCGCCGCTATCGACTGCGACCTTTAGAGCGGAAAGGCTACCTGCTGGACAAACCAGTTCCACACATTTCTCCTCGACGTTTAATTAATTGACGTTGTTTTTTGCTTCTCAAGTTCCATGCAAATGTCATTTAGTACGACCCATTTTTTATTGCACCAGGCAGGAGCGAGTAATAAATTTTCTGAAGCCGTGCCAGTAAAGCGGTGAAAAATAACCGACTTAGGGGTTCTTCTTACGACCTCTGCAACTAACTGTACATATTCTTTTTGCGTCATTGGCTGATACTCACCTCGCCGCCACTCTCTGGCAAGTTGAGTTCCCTTTACTACATGCAAGGGGTGTATTTTTAATCCATCAGTGCCAATTTCCAGCACTCGATCAAGAGATATCAATGTATCTTCAGGCTTCTCACCAGGTAAACCAGCGATGAGGTGCGTACACACCTGTAAGCCTCTTTTTTTAGCGCGTTGCATCGCATCGATATACTCTGCAAAACCATGCCCACGATTAACTCGGTTCAGTGATTCGTCAAACGTAGACTGCAAACCAAGTTCTAACCATACCTCATGCCCTTTCTGCTGATACGACTGTAATAAGTCGAGTACCGGGTCAGGTACGCAATCGGGACGAGTACCTACCGATATGCCAATAACATTAGGGCTGTTTAATGCACTCTCATAAAGCTCGCGTAGATATTCAATTTCAGCATAGGTGTTAGTGTAAGCCTGAAAGTAAGCGATATATTTTTTAGCACCGGTGCGCTTTATGATTACTTTCTGTCCTGCCAGCACCTGCTCTTCAATAGGCGTTATTAATCGGGCTGAAGGTGCAAAAGACGTGTTATTACAAAAAGTGCAGCCACCAACGCCTTTTGTTCCATCTCGGTTGGGGCACGTAAAGGCACCATTAACAGACACTTTATGAACTCGTTCCCCCCATTTATTTCTTAAGTGACTACCAAGGGTCGTCGCATGTTTGGTTAAATCCATAAGTGCTTCATTTAATGTGTAAGAGAGAGCGCGAATTTTGAAGGATAACAGAGCCTTTCTAAAATGGATTTGATGATCATCAATGCGAGTAATCCCCACTAAGGCACTATATGCCGCTGATTTATAACAATAGGAACTTACCGTGTTTCCCAGACCTCCATCGCCTTCAAAGTTATACTCTCAATTACCTAGATTACTTGCTAAGCCGCTCACTCATGTGCCATTTCCCGCACAACGTTTAGCAATGACAAAGGTATTACAACAGGTTTTCAAAGAGGCACTCGAGTCAGAAGAGTGTGAGTTTTTAAGAGGCCGCTGGTTGTTAGTTAAAATAAACGATCTCGGTTTAGAGTGGTATTTCAGCCTTGGAGATGATGATAAAATATTACTGCACCCTTTCGGCATTGAAGATGCGACGATCAGTGGCAACTTGAATGAATTTATTTTACTTGCAGCCAGAAAAGAAGACCCTGATACGCTATTCTTTCAAAGACGGTTACTGATTGAGGGTGATACAGAGCTTAGTCTTGAAGTAAAAAACCTGATTGACGCATTAGATATTAATGAACTATCCAAAGAACTACGCTTCCTTATTAGTAGTGCAGGAGAGTTTGTTACAATATTCTCAGACACGGGTGCAGTATCAGGCTAAACTAGCTGACTTGAATAAGACAACTCAAATAGGAATAACATGTTAGATGAATTAAAGCGTGAACAAATCAAGAAACACTACTTGTTTTCCGGGTTGTCAGAAACCGGGCTAACTGACGTTGCCCGCATATCCAAATTAGTTGAGGTTGAACCTGATCAACACTTATTTTTTCAGGGCGAAAAGGCCGAACACTTTTATCTAATACTTTCCGGGCAGGTTAAATTAACTCGCCTCACTCCCGATGGGAATGAGAAAGTAATAGAAATATTAATGCCTGGGCAGACATTTGCTGAAGCCGTTATGTTCATGAAAAAAGATGGCTACCCCGTTACAGCTACCGCTATATCTGATGCCAAAGTTTTTTCTTTCAATAGTAAGCATTTTCTCGAAATTCTTGAGGATAACCCAAAGACATGCCTTAGCTTACTAGGTGATCTAGCTCTAAGGTTAAGATCTCGCCTTAATGAAATTGAAAACCTTACCATGAAAAACGCAACCTATCGTGTTGTTCGTTTCTTCTTAAATGAGCTAGAAAAACAAGGGGAAACAAATAGCCGTGTTGAGCTGTCAATTCAAAAACAACTGATTGCTTCTCGTCTTTCAATCAAACCAGAGACGCTTTCTCGAATTTTTCACACCTTAAAAGAGCGTGGAATAATGGAGACACAAGGCAAAACAATTGTTATTAAAGATGTAGAAAAACTCAAATCTTTTGAGTAGCGGATACCCCTACCCTTCTCGACATGGAAAAATTCAAGCCAGGCATTGGCGGTTCATCGGTTTTAGCCCTAATTTCATTACTCGAAAATGAAGGCTTTAGCCGTGAGCATATTTCAAGAATATCCGGTATAAAGCTCAACAATCTAGATCAACAAGATAGTCGCCTTCCCTTAGATCAATATAAAACGCTTTGGCATACTGCATTAAAAATAACCAACACCCCATCACTAGGCTTAAAACTAGGACAGATATTTAATGCGTCTGAAATAGGGTTAGTAGGCCATGTTATTTTTAATAGTCCAACACTGGCAGAAGGCCTAAAGGAATATGTTCGCTTATTTAGTATCGTTAACGAAGCCATATCCTTAACCTTAGAAACTGACGATAAATATGTCTACTTGCGCTTTAATCACCTTAACCCTGAATATTATTGCATCCCGGACATGGAGCGTTCTATGGTGCTTTTTCTTTATAGGGGAAAGGCATTTTTTGATAACAACATTCAATGGGAATCAGTCGATTTTCAGCATGCTAAACCCAGTTACATAGATCAATACCAAAAAGTTTTTAACTGCCCTCTTCATTTCGATCAAAGCTATTGCCAAATAGTTTTTAAGCGTAAGTATTTAGAGTTAAAACCAAAACAACGTAATCCTTATTTAGGTAGTGCAGCGCTACAGTATGCCAACGACTTATTGAAGAAACTATTCAAACGCTCTTATGCTGATAAAGTGAAGGTTCTAATTGCACAAGCGGTCAGCTCGGGTGAAGCTGATGTCGACCATATAGCAGAGCAATTAAATACCAGCCGGCAAACACTGTATAGAAAGTTAAAAGCGGAAGGGGTGTCATTTCAGGGGCTACTAGAGGATGTACGTTATACTTCAGCCAGAGAACAACTAAAAGAATCAGAAAGGTCATTAAGTGAAATTGCATTTTCGCTAGGCTTTAACGATTTAAGCGCGTTTAGCCGTGCATTTAAACGCTGGAGCGGCCTTACCCCTAAGGAGTTTAGAGAGCAACATAACTAAACTCTTCCAGAGTTTCATGATTTTAATGTAGCCTTGATGCAGCGAAGCGGAATCAGGGTCGATTACCGCTAAGCAATAACTAACCCCAGATTCCGCTTCGCTGCATCAAGGTACGATAGCAAATAGTCGTAAAAAACTAAGCTCCGCACTTATCCTTAACAAGACTTATTACATCATTAACTGTTTTAATTTGCTCAGCCATATCGTCTGGTATCTCAATATCAAACTCTTCTTCAAAAGCCATAACCAGCTCTACTGTATCCAGCGAATCAGCGCCTAAGTCATCAATAAAACTAGCATCTTCAGTTATTTTTGACTCTTCTACATCTAATTGCTCACAGATTACTTTAATGATACGTTTTTGATTATCTGACATTACTTTTTCTCTCTTCATTCAATTGTGGCTTAGGCTTTAACCTTTACCGGTTTAATTACAAACAGTAAGTCACCCCTATTAACTTGTTGACCTGCAACACCTTTAATATGGGTTATTTTGTATTTTTGATCAGACGCATATATTTCTTTTCCACTTTTATTAAAACTAGAAAGCGCTAATGGTTGAAACATTTTCATTGCTTCTAATAAACACAGTGTTTGATCCACTGTTACAATGTCTCCCTCTTCTATGTAAGAAGGCTGATCAGGGGATGCAGAGCGATATAATATACTGGTGGATGGTGCAAGTACCTTCAACTCATCCGAGCCATCAACTTCGATCATTAATGCATCATCAGATGTCGCCTTGTTAATCGACATACCACCTTTAAGGGCTTTAAGATCTGCCGAGTCTCTTGCAACCAAGTCAAGTAAATAAGCCGTATCGTAGTCTCCATTTAGAAACTTCTCATCCACTAAAATAATCTTCAATAAAGCTATGTTTGTATCAACACCTTCAATAATCACCTCAGAAAGATAATCTAGCATTTTACTAATGGCATCATTACGCGTATCGGCATGAACTATCACTTGTGCGATTAGGTTATCGTAAAATGGGGGAATAGATTTCCCATCATCAACGGTAACAATATGAGTCACTCCGTCTACTTTAGGGAATAAGCATTTACTCACCAAGCCAGGGGTTGGTACTACTTTAAGCTCGCCCTGCTCAACCGAAACACTTTCTGCATTGATACGCACTTCAATAGCGTACCCCTCTTCTTTAATAGGCATTTCATCAATTGATTTACCCATTGCAATTCGGTACTGCTCTTTTACAATATCTACACCACTGACCATCTCTGTAACGGGGTGTTCAACCTGCAAACGAGTATTCATCTCCATAAAATAGAGTGTTTCACGATCAAGGTCGTAAATGAACTCTACTGTACCTGCGCCAAAATAATCACATGCTTCAGCCAGCTTATAAGCTGAGTCTTTAGCTATCTTTTCTTGATTTTCAGGTAATGCGGTAGAAACAGACTCTTCTATTATTTTTTGTTTATTACGCTGAACACTGCAATCTCGTAAACCAAGAATGCGTGTGCAACCAAAACGATCACGAAGTAGTTGAACCTCAATATGCCTGAAGCGTGTAACGAGCCTTTCAAGATAAATATCACCACTGCCAAAGCTACTTCGCGCCTCGGCCTTAATCATATAAAAATTTTCTTTAAGCGCGTCTTCTTTTTCAACAACGACAATACCTTTCCCGCCTCCTCCATGAGCTGCTTTTAGAATAACGGGGAAACCGATTTCTTTTGCAATTTTCTCTGCGTGCTCAATGTTACGTAATAACCCATGACTTCCGGGAACAACCGGCACCCCTAATTCAATAGAGGTATGAATTGCGCGAGACTTATCTCCCATAGCCTCCATGCTTTCAGGTGATGGGCCAATGAAATTTAAACCCTGAGCTAAACACTGGCGAGAAAACTGACTATTCTCTGAAAGAAAACCAATACCGGGATGTAATGCTTCAGCGCCATACATTTCAGCAATACGCAAAACACTGCCGCCATTTAAATAACTTTCATCAGGCGTATACCCCCCTAAACAAACCAGGTTATCTCCTTCTTTAAGCATATCAGCAGCTACTGACTCCATATCTGGGTCAGACTGCACTAAGATTACATTCAAATCCATGGAGTGTGCTTCGCGGATAAGTTTCACCGCCGTACAACCACGTGCATGAACCAATACATTTTTATAGGGTTCAAATTTATGCGTAGCTGAAACTTGCTTAAACCCATCTTTACGGCTAGGTAACTCTTTATGCGTTAACCAACGGTTGATTAGATCAGATGCACTGACTTCTGCTGAGCTTATTGTAGTATCAATAGCTCTTAATCGTTCATCTACATTATCGACCATGGGGTGCTTCACTAAACCTTGCATCGCATTAGGCTTAGATACTAAATAATTCGATAAGGTTGCGGTAACCGGTAAATACTCAGGCACAACAATACGTCCAGCAAATGGCATATTGGTCCCTGAAAAGTAATAGGTATCGACTAAAGGGTGAGTAACCAAACTTGCTTGAGCACCGCCAGTACAGTCACCGTAACCAAAAATTAACAAAGGTAAACCCAGATCACTAACAAAGCGGTTAATCTGGTCATTCACTACGGCCATAGAAAATAGTGCAGATGCCCCTTCCTTGGTTTGCATACCACCCGAGCTGATAAAACCAATAACAGGAATAGAGTACTCACCACAGTACGCCAATAATCGACAAAAACGCTCTGCTGAAGACATATCAAACGCACCCGCTTGAAATGTATGATTTGATACAAACAAACCGACTGGTTCAAACTCATCGCCTACAGCAAACTCAGCAGTCCCTGTAATAAGCCCAGATGTTGAATTAGAATCGACTCTGGCCTGCTGACGGATAATGGCCTCACCAAAGCCAGGGAATCGCTTAGGGTTAGCTGTTGTAATTCGTCTATCTAGTTCCATAAAATCATGAAACAAGGTATTGATTAATGCTTGCGGTGTGAAATTACTACTTGGTTTTATTTCATTTAGAATCGACTGTATTTGAATATCTTGAATAGCTTGATTTAAGCGATTCCAAAAATCCTTCCGTCTACCAATAAATACTGGGTTAAATTGACCTGAAAAAGGTTTGTTTTCCTTTTGGCACTCAAACATTTCGGGATAAAGTTTTTCAAAAAAGTAACTGGCAACAACAAAAACCACATCCGAAGAACGAGGGTGCTGAACCTTTTTCCATTGCTCAGCGGTACGCAAGAAATCACCAAAGTTGCTGGTATTACGAACACGCATCAGCCAACCACTAAAGGATGCTTGATCATCTGCATTATCAATACCTGCTTCCTTCAGCATTGATTGCAATAATGATTCAGATACTTTTTTGTTATCACTAAACTCAGAAACAATTTCAGTTAGGTTGGCTAGAATTTTCTCATATAAAAGATCAAACCATAGCAACTGCTTACAGTGATCTAGCACAACGGGTTTAAAGCGACTATCTCTGATGACATCCAGAAAGGTCAAATTCTCATTAGCGATAACATTACAATCTGTTTCATCTTTCAGGCCTTCGAGCTCTAAGGTTAAAGACTGCAGGTGATGAGGTGATTCCTGCTGCCAGCCATTATATAAATAGAAAGCTATATCTGCTGATAGTTCGTGTAGTGCTTTCTCGAAATTACCTTTTGGATTACCCAGGAACAGGGAGGCAAAATAGCCTCGCTCATCGCCTCTATGTTCTTCACTCTCTCGATAACGAGACCAACTCTTATATAGATTATCTTCGTATAATAATTTATCACTTCGTTGCAACCATTCACTAAATCGCAAATCACTTAACTGACGCTGCAACTCATCTGGAGAAATAGGCATCTCGCCTACTTGACTGCTTGCGTCTTCTAACTTCATTGATTGGGTTGTTAAACGAGACCGTAATTTAATACTTCTTAATGCGTTATAGGCGAATCCAAATACAGAGGGATAACCTCTAACCCCGAGAGGGTGTAAGCGTTTTTCTGAAGACACATCGGCTTCAATTGAGAATCGTCTGCTCACATCGATATAATGCTGACTAAGAGGAGAAATTTTTGCAATTATCTCGCGTGATTGACGTTCAATTAACTTCAATGCACTGGCAATGGCCACCTTAATTCTATCGTTATTCTGACCACTATCAAGCGGGGTAAAATCAATCACTCCATCAATAACACCTTCCTGAAATAGCTCGGATGCCGAAACCCCTACTAAGCGAGCACACGTTTGCCAATCTAATTTCTGTTTACGGGCAATTGAAGCGAGGCCTTTCGGCTGAATGGTGCTAAATATAGCATCCTTCACTGACAACAGCAGATTAGTCGCGGCTAAAGGTATAGCGCCACCGGAATAACCTAAACCCCACACAATGCCTACCGTGGGGACTTTAAGGTCTGTCATCGTTGCAATCAGTTCAGAAATACTATGAGCCTGATTACGCCTATTAGCTTTGGAGCCGGCATCGGCTCCAGGCGTATCGATAAATGTGATAATTGGAATGTGGCGCTGCTCAAGATCTCTAACCCATGCCCCGGCTAATTGATGATGCTTAGGTTTCCATACACCGTTATTTATTTGGCGGTTCTGCGCAACAATACCAAGGCGAAGTGTTTCAACCCCCGTAGCTAATTCAATCGTTAGTATAATTTCTGCCAGATACAACGGGCCATCTTTTGTTTCTTGGATAATTTGATCCGACAACTCAGAGATTAACTTAAGCACCGAGTATCGATCATTACTTTCTGCAGGCTTTATAACCTGCTGCTGATAGACATCTCCAGTCGTTTGACGAAGTGCATTTGCCTGACGGTTTAACTCATCCGATGCAATAAAAACATCATCAATTATGCCACTCGCTACCGCAACGTTAGCCGCCGATGTACCAGACTGTTTTGCAAACGCTTCCAAACTCAGCAGCAATTCAACTGCCGATGCCATTTCATGGCTTTTATTTCGTTGTACTTCACTCATTTTATTTACTCCGACAGCACAGTATCCACGTCGGCCTCATAATCGATATTCTGAAAACCAAACCCAAACAAATTTAAAAAGTCATTTTTGTAACCATCAAAATCTGACAACTGTCGTAGGTTTTCATTGCTGATATCGTTCCATCGACGCTTGACCTCAGATTGAATATCTTCGGCTAGCTCATGTTCATCGACTCTTAAACGACCCGCATTATCTTTCTGGCAACTATCTCCGTAGAGACCTGTGCTTATGATTCTTGAAATCTGTTCAATACACCCTTCGTGTACACCTTTTTCTTTCATTACTTTGTAGAGTAATGATATATACAAAGGCATAACGGGGATCGCTGCGCTCGACTGGGTTACCAGTGCTTTAAGCACTCCAATATAAGCACGTCCACCGTCATTCCTCAAGTCATCTTGCATTAACAAGGCATCAATTTTTTTCGCCGCCTTATCAAGATCTTTTTTTGCATGACCAATTGTAGCATCGCCATAAATAGGCCAAGTAATTGTATCGCCAATATAAGTATAAGCAATAGTTTTACACTCATTTGCTAACACGCCAGCCTCTTTCAAAACCTCTATCCAACGAGTCCAATCTTCTCCACCCATCACTTTTACCGTGGCATCAATTTCATTTTGCTGAGCCATTTCAAGCTTAACTGCTTTGATTTCACCTTTATCAGTATCAATGCTAATACCTTCAAAATCATTGCCAATAGGTTTTAGTACTGAGTTATACCATTTATCTTCACCTGCCACATATCGACGGGGCGAGGCTACACTGTAAATAACCAAATCAACTTCTTTTATCGTTGCTCTGATTTTTTCAATCACCGCTTGCTTTGTCTCTTCCTGAAATGCGTCCAAGTTAAGGCTGTGAGCTTCAAGCCCCTGCTCTTTAGCTAAACGCTCCATATGCTGATTGTTATACCATCCAGCACTGGCTGTTTTTCGTTCGGTGGGCTCTCGGTCAAAGTAAACACCAATGGTGTCGGCACCGGAGCTAAAGCCCAATGAAATACGAGAAGCCAAACCATACCCTGACGAACAACCTATAATTAATGCTCTTTTAGGACCCGCCAAAGATTCAATTTTAGCGTAATTTACCTGTTCCAGAACGTATTCACGACAACCTGAAGGATGTGCGTTTACACAGATAAAACCTTTAACTTTAGGTTTAATAATCATATGTAGGATATCCCCCCAGTATTAATGATGCATTCGTACCGCCAAAACCAAAGCTATTACTCATGATTGCGTCTAATTTTGCAGTTTCCATTTCAGTAACAATCGGTATTGATGATGCTTCACCTTCAGTACTGTTCAAATTGGCATTAGCCGCAATAAACCCCTCCTTCATCATAATTAAGCTATAAATAGCCTCATGTACACCGGCAGCACCGAGTGAATGACCACTTAAGGATTTTGTTGAACTAACCTTCGGAACATCATCGCCAAACACTTTTTTAATGGCTTTCAACTCAACCAAATCACCTAATGGCGTACTGGTTCCATGTGTATTGATATATTGCACATTTCTACCATCGGCCTGGCACAGAGCCATCTTCATGCAGCGCTCCGCCCCCTCACCCGATGGCTGAACCATATCTTTACCATCAGAGGTTGCAGCATAACCAATGACTTCGCCATAGATATGAGCCCCTCTCGCCAGTGCATGCTCCAGCTCCTCAACAACGACAACGCCCGCGCCACTTGCTATAACAAAACCATCGCGATCACTGTCGTAAGGTCGAGATGCTAATTCAGGGGTATCATTATATTTGGTAGACAAAGCGCCCATGGCGTCAAACTGAAGTGCTAAGGTCCAGTGTGCATTATCCGCTCCGCCAGCAAAAACAACATTCTGCTTACCTAATTGAATCTGTTCTACCGCCGTTCCAATACAATGAGCACTAGTCGCACAGGCAGAGGTAACCGAATAATTAATACCCCGAATACCAAACGAAGTCGCCAAAACAGATGACAGCGCACTATTCATTCCACGTGTCACTCGGTAAGGACCCACACGGCGTACTCCGGCACGATAAAATGTTTCGACAGAATCAATAATGTCTTCCGTTGATGTTCCACCCGTCCCCATGACTAAGCCTGTCATATCATTTTTGACTTCACTTTCATCAAGATTTGCATCTTTAATGGCTTGCTCCATCGCAAGGTAACCATACCCCGATGAATCAGTCATAAAGCGATATAGTTTTCGGTCTATCAACTCTTTAGGGACAACCGACACTTGCCCGCTTATCTGAGAGCGAAGCCCTTTTTCTGTAAATTCTTCATCTTGCTTAATGCCACTTCGCCCTTCTTTTAAAGAGCTTGTCACTTCATCAATACTATTACCTAAGCTAGAGATAATGCCTATACCTGTGATGACTGCTCGTTTTATTTCTGTGTTTTTCAAAGTAGCAATCTCCTAGCTAATTGCATTCATGCCATCAACAGGGATCAAACCTGTTCGAACATTATCAGCACTATAAATTTGCTTGCCATCAACATACACTTCGCCATCAGCAATACCCATTACAATACCTTTAATGAAAATACGTCGTATATGAATGTGATAACGCACAGTGGTTGCTTCCGGTAATACTTCACCAAAAAATTTAACACCACCTACACCCAAGGCACGCCCCTTACCCTCATAACCTGCCCAAGCTAAATAAAAGCCCATACCCTGCCAAAGCGCATCAAGACCTAAGCAACCAGGCATTACGGGGTCTCCAGGAAAATGACATTTAAAAAACCATAAATCAGGTAGTACATCGAACTCAGCTATCAACTCACCCTTGTTATATTTACCACCTGTGGATGACACATGCACAATTCGGTCTATCATGCGCATCTTTCCCTGAGGAAGTTGCATTGTTGGCGGGTTCTCAACATTGAACATTGCATTTAATTCAGGTTGTGAATAGCTCGCTTGCTGCAACATAGTCTGGTTTCCTTGTCTTATCATCATTTTTAAATGTTCAATAACGTTTAATAATTGCCTAATAAGAACAACTATTAATACGTGTAATTTGTTACTCTTTGATGGCAATTACTATAAGACGTTAAACGATTAAACTCTTGACCGATTGTTTCAATCATTTGTCATCTCGTATCAACCATGACATAAGCCCCCTAGACTGGAACCTAACTTTGCTATTACTATTGCACTCTTCAATTAATAAACAGAGCTTCAAGATTAAATGACTGTAAAATCAACCGAAACAGCCAATGCCCGTTTATCACAGCCATGGCTAGACGATTTTGATGTGATAAGAGGTTTTTTCGATGAAGAAGTGCATGCATCCGTTGAAAGACTGTGCTCTGACAATACATTTGTTGATTTGTTAACTTCATTTTTCACTATGACACAGCCAGGTAACCAAGATGATGAACCTCAAGACAGCAAACATCATGGCAACCTAAAGCAAACATTACATAGCACCTTTTCCAAATTACATAACATTTCAAGTATTGCAGAGTTACAAGAACTCACTAGTTCAATAGCCTCGCCTATTATTGACATGTCAGTTAGCCATCTTAGCTTCAGTGGTTTAGATGAACTTCCCACAGACAAGCACTACCTGTTTATATCTAATCATCGTGATATATTAATGGACCCAATACTGCTGAACCTATTGCTACACAGACATAATCATCAAACCGCTCATTGCGCGATAGGCGATAATCTTCTAAAAAATCACATTGCACTTGAATTTGCCCTGTTAAATAAGTGTTTTAAAATACTACGTTCATTAACCTCACCCAGAGAAATTCTGAAGGCGATGAAAATTCAGGCATCTTATATTAGGCACCTAAGCTTTAATCAATCAGATAATATATGGATAGCTCAGAAAGAAGGCCGTTCAAAAGATAATTTAGATAAAACAAACCCT
Organism: Hahellaceae bacterium; assembly: GCA_016744695.1. Lineage (GTDB taxonomy): Bacteria > Pseudomonadota > Gammaproteobacteria > Pseudomonadales > Oleiphilaceae > Alkalimarinus. The sequence continues at coordinate 73,912 of JADGDV010000011.1, read as the reverse complement.
GCACTGATAAAAATGCTTGGGCTAGCAAAACCTACAGATATGTTATTTGGTGAATATATCAACAAGCTAAATATCATACCTGTTAGTTTTTCATACGAATGGGACCCTTGCGATATAGATAAAGCCACAGAATTAGAACTCACAGAGCAACAAGGTCATTATCAAAAAGAATCTATTGAAGATTTAACCGCCGTTAAAAAAGGGCTACTTCAACCCAAAGGTTCCGTGCATGTTCATTTTGGGAACGAACTTCTAGGATGTAACATTGATCAAATGAAACATACGGAAATTGCTGCACTTATTGACCAATCCATTGCGCAGCATAGCAAAATTTACCCCGTAAATATCGCGGCTACGGTAATGCTTGATAACCAAATACTCAAAGAAAGTGATACCGAATTATTCTCAAAAGAAGACATTGAAAAAGCAGCAGCAGAACTCAAGTACAGGCTTGCAGACTGCTCAAAATCAATAAGAAAAAGAGTACTATTAAACTATGCGGCCCCCTTAATTCGCGAAGTTTAGAGCGCCACACAAGAACTATAAATAACACTATTTTTGTAACGATCGCTCCTTCAACCATTCAAGAAACACCATTGCTAACCATGCATACAATGTAACCATAATGAATAAACCAAGTCGCACGGCAAACGCCTTATACGGGTCTTTTCCGTTAGCACTATCGGCCACTGCAGGACCAACCAAAATAAACAGAGTGATAACCACATTCTGCCAGAAAGACGGTGAGAAACGACTAGGAAATATACCGTAGAATTTTGCTGACATCCAAGTAGTAAAGGCAAACGTCCACAGCGTGAACATCCAAAGGTTCGGAACCAGCTTAAGACAAAACCAGAACAGAATGGCAAGTATACCTGCAAGAAAGGTTGAACCCAGCAGCTCCCACCCAGCGTCTTTTGCACTGGTCTCAGATACCTGCTGACCTAAAGCAACAGACTTCATAATCGTTGGCGCATAAAAGCTAGGATTAGTCAGGCCCAAAAGAAATACAGGAAACGTCGTTAATGTTGCTCGGGCTGCAAGCCAGCTAGATTCAAGTGGCTGAGGCTTTTTAGGCTCTGGTGGTAGCACATCATCTTCGGGGAACAGTGGGTAGACTAACCATTGGCACACCACAACAATAAAGATTGCGATCATCAATTCTTGCACCACAGTAACAGCTAAAGTGAAACTCACTTGCCCCATCATAACAATCAACGTCACCCCGATAGTCAGCAGACTGCCAATAGGTGGTTTTCCAAGGTTAAGCGTAATATAGTTGGCGGAAAATAGACCCAATGCCACAAGGAGAAGTCCGGTGACAGCGTAATTCAATACAATCGGCGTCAGTATCAGGCCGCTGCTCAACATGATAGCGAGTACGATCAACACACCTAATAACGCTTTTAGCCCCATTGGCGGTTTGGGGGCCGCTGTAAGCATGAAGCCGAATATGGGTGCTAAGAACGGCAACTCCAGAGCCATTGCATACCCTGCAGCCAAGGACAGAGATATTGTGGTGCTGAGTCTGAATACACGTCGAGTACTAATAAGCATAGAGAATTTCCACGACTTAATATGCGTAAGACAAAAAGCTCATTAAACGAATATATATTTTAGCCAAAAACTTCGTCGCCCAAGCTCCTTCACTATAAGCCATCACCGATGCCTGCCCACCAATACGTAACTGTGCCAGCAAGGTCTCGTTCTGGTGCATGTCAAAACGAATAAGTACTGAAAAACGTTGCGACTGACGCAACCAATCACGATTGTTGTCCACCGTAGGCAGGGTTCCCGGCGTAACTGTTTGTCCGGTGCTTACTCCCAAACCGATATTACTGATCGTTCCTTGATAAACTGACCCAGGCAAGGAATCGAATAAGATTTCTACTGGGGTTTCTGTATTCAGATTCCCTAGATTATTTTCGGTGTATTCCGCTTGAACCCAAACATCACTAAGTGAAATAAGTGTTATCACTGGAGCACCGGCACCCGCATAATACCCAACGTCCACACGTAGATCAGTAATTTCACCTCGGTCAGTGGACTTCACTACTGTGCGATCAAGGTCAAGCTTCGCTTTTTCAACCGCAGTACGTGCGGTTCTGAGAATGGTATTCCCCTCAAAAGAAGCCCCTCCCTTACCCTGAATCGCCTGTTCAATTTGTGCTCTAGCTGATTCAACCTGCGCCTTAGATTGCTCTAACGTCGCCCGAGACACTTCAAGACGACGGGTTGAAATCGTACCGGGGTCTTCCTTACGCAAACGCTCCAATCGTGATGTATCTTTTTCAGCCTTTACTAGGCCTGCTTGTGTCGAAGCCAGATTCGCTCGTGCCGCTTCAACACCAGCATTCCCCGCTTCAACCTGCTGAAGTGCTTGGGCGTAATCAGACTGGGCTTTATCTAATGCAATCTCATATTGGGTAGGGTCTATTTTAAACAGAGCCTGTCCAGCTTCAATTCTTTCGTTGTTTTTTACATACACTTCAATGACGTTACCGGAAACCTGCGGCGCAACCCCAATCACGTAGCCCTGCACACGGGCTTGTGTGGTATAGGGTGTATATCGATCAGATACCAAATACCAAGATAAACTAAGCATGATTATCACTGCAATAACTTTGCCCCCCCGTTTCACCGCCTTCGGAGCTTCATCCTGGTCTGTAGTTTTAGTTTGCGGTGGATTGTTCTTAGCTTCACTCATGTACTTTAAAACCCTTTTATTAATTTAGCGTGGGTAGAGGATCATCTAACATACCATCCCATTCAGTTCGATCTTCCATGATCTGACGAATTTGATCAGGAATTAAATTTTCACCATCCACAGGCTGCCAACCACCCCCCATTGCTTTGTAAAAAGTGATGATCGCACTGATATGAGCCCCTTGATTAACAACATAGCTAGAAGAGGCCCCGGCCCGAGCCAACTGTGCACTTAATACACGCTGGAAATCAGAGTACCCTTCTTGATAACGTTTCGAAGATAAAGTCAGTGAACGATCAGCGGCTACTAAGGCATCCTTGAGCAAGACATCTTTCTCCCTAGTTTTAACAACGCTAATAGCCGCATTATCAATTTCACTGGCGGCACCTAATACTGTCAATTGGTAACTCTCAATTAATTGCTGCAATGCCGCATCCTGCGCCCGAACATTATTCTCTATGCGGCCGTAGTCAAACAAGTTCCAAGTAAAGCTCGGACCAAAGCCCGTACTGAGCGTATCATTAGTTGAATTCAGTGAATTACCTGACCAACCTATTGAACCAAATAATGAAATTGATGGATAAAGGTCTGCACTGGCCACCCCTATTTGAGCTGACTGTGTAGCGACTTCCCATGCAGATGAGCGAATATCAGGACGCCTCATCATCAGTCGAGCTGGGATTTCATTAATTATCAGGGGCGATAGTGATGGTAGTTCTCCCTCTACATTAGCTAACTCGGGTACATTCCCTGGGGCACGACCCAGTAAAACAGAAATAGCATTCTCAATCTGCCTCAAACTAATTTCCAAACTGGGGATGCTGGCCAAGGTCGCCAAATATTGAGTTTTTGCCTGCTGAACATCTAACTCAGCAGACTGACCACTGCTATACAGTAAGCTGGTAATATCTAAACTACGCTTTTGCAGTTCAATGTTTTCTCGCGCGATATCGATCTGTTTAAGCGTAGTAATGTAACTGAAGTATGATTGCGCCATTTGTGCAGAAAGTAGTACTTGGGCATTCTGGTAATTAGTAATGCTGGTAAAAAACGCCGCATCAGCTGATTCAATGCTCCGTCGCCAGCGACCCCAGAAATCCATTTCCCAACCGACATTAAAGCCAGCATTGTAACTATTCAAATAAGAATGCTCTCCAGAATTATCACCTTCCGTAGGCCAACTATCTCCTCGCACCAAAGATCCACTGGCCTGTTGAACTTGTGGATATTGGCTACCGGTAGCAATCCCGAGCTGCGCCCTACTCCGAACAATCGCTAAAGCAGCAATTTGCAATGTTGAGTTTTCCAGACGGGCTGTTTGAATCAAGTCATTGAGAACAGGATCGTTAAAAGCCTGCCACCAGAAGTTGAGGTCCTCTTTTGTCGTTTCACCAGGGAGAACTTGGCCGTAAAGATCCGTTTGCCATTTATCCAGCCACTCGATTTGAGGCTCTTCGTAATTAGGCCCTAGACTAGTACAGGCTTGAAGTGCAAGTGCGGAGAAAAAAAACGCTAATGCTTTCTTCACTCCCTTCACTCTTTGGCCTCAGCACGCCCTTCAAGTTCAACAGCCTCTTCCAACTCAGCAGTCTCTTGGGCTTCAATATCCACCCACTGCATGAACACCTGATATCCAACGGCAAGTAAAACGGCTCCGATAAACAAACCAATAAACCCTGAGACGACCATACCTCCGAGCGCACCGATCAAGATCACAGGCATGGGTGCATCAACACCCCGCCCTAATAATATGGGCTTGAGAATATTATCAGACAACCCTGCAATGACTAAATACGCAGTCCATACGATATTCATCACGGTGCCCCCGTCACTACTGCCCCAAATCCAAAAAATCACGGGTAATGTAACAATAGTGGCAGGCAATTGCATGATCCCTAAGAGTAACACTACAATGGCTAAAGGCCCTGCTGCCGGGACTCCAACGAACAAAAAACCTACACCTAGCAGTATCGACTGAATCACTGCTACACCTAGAACACCCACAGCAACAGAGCGTGTAGTCATAGTAGCCAAATTATGAATCTTAGAGCCTTGCCTCTCACCCACAATGCGAACAAGTATAGTAGAGACAGCATTGCTTCCCCCTGAGCCGTAAGCCATCATAATGCCAGCTACGATAAGCGCGCCCAAGAATAAAAACACCGTCGATATGGCACTCTTCGCTATTAGAAGCCCTTTGTTTAGCACTACTTCAACAGTATCTTGATTCGCCTGAATAAAGTCAGGTAAATTAGCGGCTGCGGACGCCCACCCCTGATACACCTTTTCACCAATCAAAGGCCAGCTCATAACAGATTCTTTTGGGGCGGGAAAAGATAAAGTGCCAGCGTGATGCGCATCATAGATAGTGGTCAACTGCTCAGCTACAGACTCCATTATTTTCATAGAGGGCCAACCTAGTAGAACGAACCCCACCACGACAATCACAGTCGCAGAGCGTCCGTTACTCCCTCCTAATTTTCCCGCGAGCTTCTGGTGCAAAGGGTATAAAGTTACACCGAGAATCAAAGACCACAAGATCAAATTTAAAAAAGGGCTAAATATATGAAAACAGCCCACTACCATCAGCATTATAAGCCCAACGCGAATCAGACCATCCATAAACTCTTTATTAGTGAGCGGGTGCTCTTCTGTATTCATTTTTTATATTTCTCCAACGGGTCTATGTGCATAATAGAATGTGTAATGAATAGCACTTTATTTAAATGCCACCAAAGAATAAGCAATTAAGTAAGCATAGATTTATCTAATTGTTTTAGCTTAATTTTATATTACAGGAGTCTTTTCAAATAAACTGCATACTGAGCTCACATTTAATCAAGCTCACGCTCTCTTACAAGTCATTGCCTTGATCATCTTTAGGCAACTCATCATCCTTTTTTGGAGGGGATACATAAAATCTTTGCTGATCAATTTCCTTAACTTCAGGATCTGAAATGTCGTGCCCCTTCTTACCTCGCTTCAACCATAATAAAAAAACAACTCCAACCACAATTATTAATAACCACTTAAACATACACCGTTCCTCATAAACTAATAAATCAATGGCTTTATTATAGACAAAAAAAATGCGCTTACATCGTTTAGACTAAGCGCATTTTTTATATTTTAAGGAACTTAAATTTCCATCTGTTCCACATCATCTTTTTCAGCAGGCTTTAGATCATCTTTTGGCATCAATTTATCACGTATCAAGCCTTCAATCTCTATAGCCATCTCAGGATGCTCTTCCAAATAGGTCGCAGAGTTTGCCTTACCTTGCCCTATTTTTTCACCGTTATACGAATACCAAGCACCGGCTTTATCAACAAAGCCCTGCTTAACACCCATGTCAATAATTTCACCCATGTGGTAAATACCTTTACCGTACATAATCTGAAATTCAGCCTGCTTAAAGGGAGGTGATACTTTATTTTTTACCACTTTAACTCGGGTTTCATTACCAATGATTTCATCCCCGACTTTAACGGCACCCGTACGACGTATATCCAAACGAACGGATGAGTAAAATTTTAACGCATTACCACCGGTCGTAGTTTCGGGATTACCAAACATCACACCAATTTTCATTCTGATTTGGTTAATGAAAATAACCAAGCAATTGGCATTTTTTATATTCCCCGTAAGCTTACGTAATGCCTGAGACATTAATCGTGCCTGAAGCCCAACATGATGATCACCCATTTCACCTTCAATTTCAGCTTTTGGCGTTAAGGCTGCAACCGAGTCAACAATCACAACATCAACTGCACCAGAACGAACAAGCATATCGACAATTTCTAATGCTTGCTCACCGGTATCTGGCTGAGACACAAGTAAATCATCAACATTAATACCTAGCTTTTCTGCATAGATAGGATCTAGTGCATGCTCAGCATCAACAAACGCACAGGTTTTACCTTGCTTTTGAGCTTCTGCAATAACTTGTAGGGTCAATGTTGTTTTACCTGAGCTTTCAGGCCCATATATTTCTACTATTCGACCATAAGGTAAACCACCTATACCTAAGGCAACATCAAGCCCCAAAGAACCAGTTGAAACAGAAGGAATAGCTTCACGGGGCTTATCTCCCATTTTCATCACGGCACCCTTACCAAACTGTCGTTCAATTTGTGATAACGCTGCTGATAACGCCTTCTGTTTCTTGTCGTCCATCGTAGACCTCTTTATTTACAATTTTGTTTACAATTTATTTAGTTCAGTTTTTGTGTTTAGTTTTAATTTCACAAAACACTGTATATTTGCTCAGTATTATTCCACACTTTTTTTTATCTGCAAAGGGTTTTAACACAATTTAAAAATATCACTTCGTCATCTCTTTATATCTATATGATTTAGCGTAGAATTACTGCTCAATTTTTTTACTCGAATCAATCATACGAACAACAAGGTCTGGCATTAACATCATGGCAAATTCGAAAGAAAGTACTCCTAGTCACACACCTATGATGCAGCAGTATCTAAAAATAAAATCAGACCATCCCAACGAGCTGGTGTTCTATCGTATGGGTGATTTTTATGAACTATTTTATGATGATGCCAAAAAGGCATCTGAATTATTAGATATTACACTCACGGCACGAGGTAAATCCGGTGGCAATGCGATCCCCATGGCAGGTATTCCCTATCATGCTGCAGATGGGTATATAGCTAAAATTGTTAAGTCAGGTCGCTCAGTCGCTATTTGTGAGCAAGTAGGTGACCCCGCTACAAGTAAAGGGCCAGTAGAAAGAAAGGTCATGCGTGTGGTTACACCGGGCACGCTCACTGATGAAGCCTTTCTTGAAGAAAAGCAAGACAACTTACTCACTGCGGTTCACTTTGTTGAAGAGTCATTTGGTATTGCTACTCTAGACCTGAGTTGTGGTCGGTTTAATGTATTAGAAGTTGATAGCCTTGAAGCATTACAAGGGGAGTTACAACGCCTTAGGCCTGCAGAATTACTCGTCTGTGAATCATTTCCTTATCAAGAAGCTATAGCCAGTATTAAAGGCGTTAGACGTCAGCCACCCTGGAACTTTGAAATCGATACGGCTCACAGACTCTTAACCAAGCAACTTCAAACTAAAGACCTAACGGGCTTTGGGTGTGATGATTTAACGTTAGCCATTCAAGCCGCTGGCTGTTTACTGCAGTATGCACGAGACACCCAACGTAACAACCTCCCTCACATCAAACAACTTAATCGAGAGCGACGTGAAGAAAGCGTTATTCTTGATGCGACCAGCCACCGCAACCTTGAAATAGATACAAACTTGATGGGTGGCCCGCTTCACACATTAGCGTGGGTTATGGATAAGACATCCACGGCAATGGGCAGCCGTTTATTGAGACGTTGGCTAAACCGTCCTTTACGGGATCAGCAGCAAATTAATGATCGTCAAAATGCTGTTAAAGCCTTACTAAACGAATATTACTATGAAAATATTCAGGAACAACTTAAAAAAATTGGCGATGTCGAACGCATTTTATCTCGCGTGGCACTGGGCTCAGCCCGACCAAGAGACCTAGCAAGGCTAAGAGATACCTTTACTATTTTACCTGACCTGCAGACTATTCTAGGTAATATTGAATCAACTCAAATTAAAGAGCTTGCCAGAGAAATAAGTGTATACCCTGTGTTAGCAGAACTTCTTGAAAGTGCGGTAATTGACAACCCTCCTGTTATCATCAGAGATGGAGGGGTTATAAAAGAAGGCTATGACAAAGAGCTTGATGAGCTCAGATCTTTAAGTAATAACGCGGGCCAATTTTTGGTTGACCTTGAAACGCGAGAAAAAGAGCGCACAGGCATTCCCACATTAAAAGTCGGCTACAACCGTGTTCATGGTTACTTTATTGAGATCAGTAAAGCACAGTCAGAGAAAGCGCCTACAGAGTACATTAGACGTCAAACTCTTAAAAATGCTGAACGTTTTATTACCCCTGAGTTAAAAGAATTTGAAGACAAAGCACTTAGCAGCAAGAGTCGAGCCCTAAGTCGAGAGAAAGCGCTATATGAATCTCTCATCGTACAACTCGCCGAAAAACTTATGCCATTACAAATTACAGCCCAAGCGATATCTGCATTAGATGTATTAGCCAATTTCGCTGAACGCGCACAAACCCTTAATTTAGCTGCACCTGAAATAAGTGCAACACCCGGCATTTTGATTGAAGACGGCAGGCACCCGGTAATAGAACAGTTACTGGATGAACCTTTTGTGCCTAATGATATTCATCTCGACCCAGTGCGTAAAATGCTTATTATCACTGGGCCCAATATGGGTGGTAAATCAACCTATATGCGCCAAGTTGCTCTTATTGTGCTGCTTTCAGGGACCGGCAGTTTTGTACCCGCAAATCGCGCTATTATCGGCCCTGTTGACCGAATATTCACTCGAATGGGTTCATCTGATGACATTGCGGGTGGCCGCTCTACCTTTATGGTTGAAATGACAGAAACAGCTAACATCCTACACAATGCAACTGAAAACAGTTTGGTATTAATGGATGAAGTGGGTCGAGGTACCAGTACATTTGATGGTTTATCATTGGCTTGGGCAAGTGCAGAGCACCTAGCTGAGAACATAAAATCCTATACACTGTTTGCAACGCATTATTTTGAACTAACCACCCTGCCCGAACGTTTAGACAATGCGGTTAACGTTCATCTCACAGCCACAGAGCATGATGATTCTATTGTGTTTTTACATACTGTACATGAAGGCCCTGCAAGCCAAAGTTATGGTCTACAAGTTGCCAAACTAGCAGGTATTCCTCACTCTGTCATTCAAAATGCTAATAAGCAACTTGCTATGCTTGAAGAATCAGAAGTAACACAAAAAAATCAGTTTCCACAGGAAACGACAACTGTACATAAAGTACATGAAAACACAGTTATTCAATCAGATATGTTTGCAACGCTAGAGCCCAGCAAAATTGATGTTGCAATAAAAGATATCAACCCAGATAACCTTAGCCCCAGAGAAGCACTTGACGCATTGTATCAATTGAAAGAGCTGTCTCAACTGTCTCGTTAGAGAATTTAGGGAATTTAGGGAATTTAGGGAATTTAGGGAATAGGCTTGCCTGCTAATCTGGCAAGCCCTACAATAGACAAAAATTTAGCCTACAAGCCAAGATAAGTATCAAGCTGGGAGATATTGATGACATTTATTGTTACTGACAACTGCGTAAAATGTAAATATACCGATTGTGTTGAAGTGTGCCCTGTAGACTGTTTCTATGAAGGGCCTAACTTTTTAGTAATTGACCCTGATGAGTGTATCGATTGCGCCTTGTGCGAGCCTGAATGTCCTGCCAATGCAATCTTCTCTGAAGATGAGCTTCCAGCAGATCAAGTAGCTTATGTAGAAATTAATGCAGAGCTATGCCAGACCTGGCCAAATATTGTTGAGCAAAAAGATCCACTGCCTGATGCGGCAGAGTGGGATGGCGTTGAAGATAAACTTAAGTATTTAGAACGCTAAAAAGGCGCTCTTTTTGCAGTAGCGAAGGTTTAATTTGTTAAACCTTCGCAGTTCTTTTCCCATTTATCTTCAAACTTCTTCATATCAACTTCAATTTCTTCGTCCGTTAAATATTCATGACCACCATCTTGCCCATAACGAACAATCGCATACCCTTTTTTGTAAATACTAATTTCTTTTTCTAAACGCTGACAATAAGCACGCATTTTATCCTGCTTTTTGGCATGCTCTTTTTCTTTCTCTCTTTTAACCGCTTTTTCTTCTTCAAGCACTTTCAAGAAGCGCTGTGTATTTTCTAACGAACGTCTTTCAGATTTGGATTTCTGGCTCGCTGCACGATCTATTTCAATATTAATTTTCTCTACAGCTTGCTTCTTATCAGGCGCCTTATCACTATAGTGAACCTTGCCACTTTCATCCGTCCACTTGTAAATTTGTGCTGATACAGCCACTGAAAACATCAAACAAATAAAAGCAAAAAGTAGTTTATTCAAGACACTCTCTTACAGGACGAAAAGACCTACGATGAATATCACTTACGCCTAATTCTTTAAGAGCTTTCATATGAACAGCGGTTGGGTAGCCCTTATGCTTAGCCAAACCATACCCTGGATATTTCTTATCTAGCTCAACCATTTCGTGATCGCGGCTAACCTTCGCTATAATAGAGGCTGCACTTATCGCAGTTACTCGACTGTCGCCCTTAACAACCGCTTCACACGCAACATTAAGGTCTGGGCATTTATTGCCATCAATCAAAGCATATTCAGGAGGAATAGGTAGCCCCTCGACCGCACGCTTCATTGCAAGAAGTGATGCTTGCAATATATTCAATTTATCAATTTCTTCTACTTCTGCACGCCCTAAAGACCAAGATAAGGCCTTTTCTTTTATTTCTTCACTTAAGCGTTCACGTTTTTTTTCTGTGAGTTTTTTAGAATCATTCAAACCATCAATAGGCGACTCTGGGTCTAAAATAACGGCTGCTGCAACAACTGCCCCAGCAAGAGGCCCCCGCCCTACTTCATCAACACCTGCTAAAAGCCTTCCTTTATAAGCACATTCAAAAACATCATCATTATTTGGCATCAATTAACCTTGCTACTGCTGTCGCCGCTTTGTCACTTGCATCTTGTTTAAGCGATTCATGAATTTTAATATATTGCGCATTCAATGCTTCACTATTTTCATCTTTCTTTAAACGCTGTAATAATGACTTTGCTAAGTTATTCGGGGAAGCCTGCGCCTGAATAAGCTCAGGGACTAATGCTTTATTCGCGAGTAAATTAGGCAAGGATATGTAAGGTGCTTTCATCAAGCGCTTCATAATAAAAAAGGTGATCGCACTCATGCGGTAAGCAACGACCATTGGGCGCTTTAACAGCATCGCTTCTAAGGTTGCAGTGCCCGACGCTAATAAAATAACATTACTTGCTGCCATTACATCTCTTGATTGGCCTTGTATCAACGTAATAGGAAGATCTGGACCTAGCCTTTGAATAATATCTTCTATCTGTTCTTTTCTTTCACTATTAACATAAGGAAGTAAAAACTTCGCATCTGCATTCTGAGCTAAAACGAGCTTGGCAGCCTCAATAAAAATTTCTCCCAAGTAGTGAATTTCACCTGAGCGGCTTCCGGGTAACAAAGCAACAATGTTCTGGCTTGCTCCAAGAGGCGTTAGCATAAGCCCAAGTCTTTCTCGTGCTTTACCCTGAGAAGGTTCTAAAGGAATCATATCGGCTAGAGGGTGCCCCACAAAAGCAACAGGGACATTGTGATCTTTATAAAATCGAGCTTCAAAGGGAAACAAAGTAAGCATCAAATCAACAGCGCGCGCTATTTTAAACACTCGTTTTTGACGCCAAGCCCAAACAGAAGGACTGACATAGTGTGCGGTTTTTATACCGGATTTTCTCAGTGATTCTTCAAGACCCAAGGTAAAGTCAGGCGCATCAATACCGATAAATACATCAGGAGGGTTATCAAGAAAATATTTTTTTATTCTTCGTCTAATGCCAATTAATTCAAACAATCGACCAAGAACCTCAACAAGCCCCATGACCGATAGTCGCTCCATAGGCACATGGCTTTTGAAACCTTCTTTGATCATTAAAGGCCCACCAATACCTTCAAACCGGGCATTCGGGTAGCGCTTTTTTAACTCTTTAATTAATCCCGCACCAAGAATGTCGCCAGAGATTTCTCCGGCGACCATCCCAATACGTATTTTTTTTTCACTCACGTACAATATCCTAACAAGCAATCTCTAACGCACGAATAATATCTAACGTACGATGCCTCTATTTGAGTTTTTCAGCGAGTCTAGAAGTACCCTAACTTCAGCGGCCCCCTCTTCGCCAGTAACAACAACCTCTTCCAGTACTTCAATAGCTTGTTTAAGCGCTAAACCCTGACGGAAAATAGTCTTATAAGCACGCTTCAACACGACCATAGCTTCTTTCGTAAAACCACGTCGCTTTAGCCCTTCTGAGTTCAGACCAAACGCAGAGGCAGACTGCCCACTGGCCATCACATAAGCAGGAATGTCTTTCAGAACAATACTGCCACCTGCACTCATGCTGTGGGTACCAATATGGCAGAACTGGTGAACCATTGTGCCGCCACCTAGAATAGCCCAATCTCCTACATGAACATGCCCTGCTAAGGTCGCATTATTAGCCAAAATAATATTATCACCGACTACGCAGTCATGGGCTATATGCACATAAGCCATCACAAGATTATTACTCCCTACCTTCGTAAGACCAACATCTTGGGCGGTTCCCCGATGAATAGTGCAGCTTTCACGAATAATATTGTTGTCACCAATTTCAAGACGGGTGAGTTCACCTGCATACTTCTTATCCTGGCATTCCTCACCAATACTTGAGAACTGAAAAATTCTATTGTTTTTCCCTATCTTCGTTGGGCCTTTGATCACCACATGAGACATAATTTCTGTACCAGACCCAATTTCTACATCGGGGCCAATATATGTCCATGGACCAATAATAACGTCTTCTGCCACACTCGCAGTCGGATCAATAATTGCCTGAGGGTGAATACTCATTAACTTGCTCTCTCAGCAGTCATAATTTCAGCAACACAAACAACGTTACCGTCAACCAGTGCACGACAATCAAATTTCCATATACTATGCTTGTTTGCAATTAAACTTGATTCCAATACCAACTGATCACCAGGAATAACCGGTCGTTTAAAACGAACTCTATTCGACCCTGCAAAATACTGAATTCGCCCCTCAGTCGGCTTCGAGTCATTTGTTACGAAACCCAAAATACCCGAGACTTGAGCCATCGCCTCAAGAATCAAAACACCCGGCATAATCGGGTTTCCAGGAAAATGTCCTGTGAAAAATGGCTCGTTAATAGTGACATTTTTATAACCTGTAATACTTATGCCCTTCTCTATTTCTGTAACGCGGTCAACCAGCAAAAAAGGGTACCGATGAGGTAAGTATTCAAGTATTTGATCAATGTTCATCATTTAGATGAGTGCCTCAATAAACTATATTTATCTATAGAGCGCCGAATTATAAATTGGCGTTCTTTTCCAGTATTTTAATGCGATTTGCAATGCTATCTAACTGCCTAAATCGAACTGCATTCTTTCGCCATGTTGAATTGGGTTCAACAGCCGTACCCGAAGAATAAACGCCAGGTTTTTTAATACTTTTGGTGACTAAAGTCATTCCTGTCAGATGTACATTATCTACAATGCTCAAATGGCCAGCAATACCGCTGCCCCCACCAAATATACAATTTTTTCCAACACGCGTACTCCCAGCAATACCGGTGCAAGCTGCAATGGCAGTATTTTCACCAATTATAACGTTATGGGCAATTTGTATCTGGTTATCTAGCTTCACACCGTCTTTAATTTCTGTATTATCTAGAGCACCACGGTCAATCGTAGTATTAGCACCGATTTCAACATCATCTCCAACAACAACGCCACCAATTTGCGCTATTTTGTTCCAGCCATCAGGGCTGGGCGCAATACCAAAGCCATCGGCCCCAATAATAGCACCACTATGAATAATACAGCGCGCTCCAATCATGACACCATGATAAACAGATACGTTAGCAAATAAGCGAGTGCATTCACTAATCACCGAGTTTTCACCAACAAAACAACCTGCACCTATTACAACATTAGCAGCAATTGAGGCACCTTTCTCAATAACCGCATTAGCGGCGATAGAAGCAGTACTATCAATATCAGCTAAATCATGTACAACCGCCGATGAATGAATACCACTCTCAGCAGATAATACATAATCAAAATAATGACTTAGTTTAGCATAGGCCAAATAGGGGTTCTTTACGACCAAAGAATTAGACGGACACTTACCTGAATACCCTTCAGATAAAATAACAGCAGATGCTTCAGTATCTTTCAAGAATTTTTCATAGGCAGGGTTTGCAAGAAAAGAAATCGTTCCTTTTTTTGCTTCTTGTAAAGTATTTATACCTTCAATCAAACAATCACCATCACCCACTACAGTGCCAGCAACAATCTCAGCCAACTGGGAAAGTGTATATTGTTTTTTGTGTAAGTCTGTCATCCAATATTCTCTACAGTATATAGCCCTATAACGAACGACGCCCTCATGTTTTAAATCAGAGGGCGCATTCAAAGTAAGCGATGTTAATATACGCTATTCTGTAATTATTAACGTTTACCTACTTCATTGCATTCAGTTTTTCAATTACCTGCGCCGTGATATCAAGCGATTGACCACTATAAACAACCGACTCTCTTGGGAAGATTAAATCGAATTTACCGCCATCAACAATTTCTTTAAGCGCTATATCTACTTTTGGCTTTGATTCTTGAAGGAAAACCTGCTTCTTTGATGCTACGGCTTTATCAAGTTTATCTTTTAAGTATTTAAACTCTTTTGCTTTTTCTTCTAACTGCAGAGCAAGCTTTGTACGCTCAGTATCACTCATGATAGCGGCATCTTTTTTAATTCTTTCTTGTAGCTTGTGTCCAGACTCTTGAACAGAGCGTACTTCCATTTCCTGAGTTTTAAAGTCTCCTGCAATTGACTTACTAAACGCCTTGGCCGCATCTGATGAAAACAAAGCAGCCCTTATATCAACTACACCAATTTTAGTTTCTGCAAATACAGGCAAAGATGCCATCAGACCAATAGAAAGAACCACACTTATTAACATTTTCATAAATACTATCTCCTTTAATAACACTAATTTTTAAACCCTTATTTACGGGCTTAATCGTTTATATATGAAACATATGATGATTATTAAAAACTCTGCCCTAAAGTAAACTGAAAGACTTCTCTTTCGTCTCCTTTCTGATCATTAATTGTTTTAGCCAAAGAAAAACCCAAAGGCCCAATGGCCGTTACCCACTGTAAGCTCACACCTGTGGACATTCTAATTTCAGAGAGCTCTGGGTCATAGTCTCTAGCTGTATCAAAAACGTTACCTGCATCAAAAAACAAAGCTGTTCTCATTGAGCTCTGGTCATCAACAAAAGGTAGGGGGAATATTAATTCAGCACTACCCTCTATTAAAAGATTTCCTCCAAAGGGTCTTGCAACCGTTGAGTCATTAATATTTCTTATAGATTTTCGACCTAATGAATTTGACTCATAACCTCTTACCGATCCCATGCCACCTGCGTAATAGTTTTCATAAAATGGCAGTTCACTGGTATCGCCATAGCCTCCGCCATATCCTAAATCTGACTTCAAGCGCACAACCCAGTGATGGAAACGATCTATGGGCTGGTAAAAATTAGTACGGTAATTCGCTTTATAAAACTCTAAATCACTAATACCAGGTGTTGTAACTTCCAATGACAAGCTTTGTGATAAGCCTTGTGTTGCAAACATACCCCTATTAAGCGTATTTCGAGTCCAACTACCAGTTAATGCTAAGTTATTAAATTCTGTTCCATATTTATAAGCGAATTCAGCTATTTCAAGTGCAACTTCCGAACCGGGAGAAAGTTGGTCATTTGTTGCTGTTAATCCAAAATTTAACCTTGAGAAGTTATTGAGCGGATAACCAAAAGTGACAGAACCACCAATTGTATCCAAAATGTAAGCTGATGTATTTCGATCTTCAAAATCAGTCTTCTTGGCAAAAACACTAAAGCCGCGACTCACGCCATCAACGGTATAGTAAGGATTTAAATATGAAAGTCTGGCACTTTTTACTGAATCACTTGTATTCAGGCCCATTGAAACCCGCCGTCCCGTTCCTAAAAAGTTATTTTCCGAAACATTCAAACCTAGCAGAAATCCGCTATCTTGAGAGAAACCGAGGCTTGCTGACAAACTACCTGAAGCTTGCTCTTCAACAGAGTAGTTAACATCTACCTGATCACTAAAACCCGGAACAGATGGCGTTTCAACTGCAACTGTCTTAAAAAATCCGAGTCGTTCAAGGCGACTCTTTGATGACTCTATAAGTGCCGTAGAAGCTGAAGAGCCTTCCATTTGACGCATCTCCTGACGCAGCACTTCATCACTTGTATTAACATTGCCTCTGAAGTTAATTCGCCTTACATAGGTTCTTCTACCAGGGTCAACAAAAAAGGTAATGGTCGCCGTATTATCATCATGAGGTTCTGGTATCGCATTGACGTTGGCAAAGGTATAGCCTTCTCGGCCTAAGCGCCTGGAAATAATATCTGACGTGGTAGTTAACAATCGTCGTGAAAACGTATCGCCCTTTCGAACTAGTACAAGCTTATTGAGTTCCTCTTCATCAACTATCAACTCACCTTTTAACTTGATGTCTCGTATAGTGTACTTAGGCCCTTCTGAAACATTAAGTGTAATATAGACATCTTCTTTCTTTGGTGAAATGGAAACCTGTGTCGATTCAATATTAAATTTAATATATCCGCGGTCAAGGTAGTAAGAACGAATACGTTCTAAATCACCACTTAATTTTTCTTTAGCGTACTTGTCATCATTAGTGAAAAATGACCACATGCCAGGTGTTTTTAGCTCCATAAGGTCAAACAATTCATCATCAGAGAATGCTTCATTCCCCACGATATTAACATGTTGAATAGAGGCTACATCACCTTCATTAATGTTAAGTTTGATTGCGACACGATTTCGAAGCTGCTCTTCTATTTCAGCCTCAACCGATGCGTTATACCGCCCTTGA
Organism: Hahellaceae bacterium; assembly: GCA_016744695.1. GTDB lineage: Bacteria > Pseudomonadota > Gammaproteobacteria > Pseudomonadales > Oleiphilaceae > Alkalimarinus. Next base: position 56,531 of record JADGDV010000011.1, on the reverse strand, counting down.
GCCACATAAGATCTAAGAATTTCAAGTTCAAGCCTTTCCATTGTTACACGTTGAAAAACCTGCCCTTCATACATGCCTGCTGATTTAAGGCCGTCCATCAAGTCTTCGGTGGCAATATCTTTGTTGCCTTCAATTTCTATTTTACTAATAGAAGGGCGTTCAACGACCGTAATGATAAGGTCCCCCCCTTCACGCCCTAGCTGGATATCGGTAAACATTCCACTTTTAAATAAATTTTTAGATGCTTCAACAAGCCTGACAGAATCAACCTCATCCCCTACATTCACAGGGAATGCACCAAACACGGTTCCAGCCGATATGCGTTGAAGACCTTCGACACGAATATCTTTAATGACGAACTGGTCTGCTTGCACAGAAGAGACCGTTAACGCTAGAGACAAACAACAAAGTAATGTAAACAAACTTGAAAGAAATTTACTGCGATTTATCATGAAAAAATAATTACCAACAAAAAAATTCACAACCTCAAAAGGTCATTATAAAAAGCGACCAACATTAACATGACTATAAGTGATATACCTATTTTTAATCCGAATAACTGACTTTTTTCTGATAGTGGTTTCCCTCTTACAAGTTCGACCAAATAATATAACAAATGTCCGCCATCTAATACGGGTATAGGCAATAAATTTAACACACCAAGACTAACACTTAATATAGCCAAAAAGCGTAAAAATGACTCAAGCCCTGACTCTATGGTGGTACTAGCCACTCTTGCTATAGTAATCGGCCCACTCAGGTTTTTGACTGAAATAACACCTTCAATCATTTTTTTAATCGAGCTAAGCGTCATAACGGTATCGGCGCTTGTTTTATTCAACGCAGCACTCAATGCATCTACAGGCCCATAACTTATTTCCCGAATCATTTCAGGTGGCCACATTGATGCCAGCCCTTCAGGCTGTTGAACGCCAGCACCAATATAACCCACAACCAACTCATTAGATAAGGCTTTAGATTGTGGAACAAGTTCAATTGTTTTTATGTCCTGCTCTCGCCTTACCTCAACAATTAGTACTTTATTAGCAGAGCTTCTAACAATATCAACAAATGCCATCCAATCATCAATTGAAGTGCCATTAACTGAGATTATTTGATCATTCGGCATAATACCTGCTGACGCAGCAGCCCCCTCCTCCGATATAATACCAATCACGGGTGCTATCGAGGGTCTATAAGTATGAAGTCCTAATGCACTAATAGGGTTTGGCATTTCTTGCCCCGAAAGCCACCCACTAATAGTCATTCTTATATGTTTCTGTGAAAAATCTCCAGGCGCCTTAACAGAAAGTTCAACCTCACCTGTATCACCAAGACGATTAAGTAAACTCATACTTACATCTTGCCAGCTATTAGTTGCCTCTCCATCGATAGCTACAATTTCTTGATTAGCTTGTATTCCTGCATTCGCCGCCAGTGAGCCCTCATCAACAGAGCCAACAACTGGCGCAATAACAGTAAAGCCTAATATGAACATTAACCAATAAGCGAATACGGCAAAAATAAAGTTCGCAATAGGGCCTGCCGCCACAATCGCAATACGCTTAGATAAACTCTGTCGATTAAATGCTAAATGTAATTGATCTAAAGGGACCTCCCCCTCACGCTCATCCAACATTTTAACGTAACCGCCTAAAGGAATAGCAGCTATTGCGTATTCAGTCCCACGACGGTCATACCAGCTAAAAATAGGATTACCAAAACCGACAGAAAACCTGAGAACCTTAACCCCACAACGCCTAGCGACCCAAAAATGGCCATACTCATGAATGGTTACAAGTATACCAAGCGTTATAATTAATGATAAAACAGGCTGTAAGAATTCCATGTGCGCTATAGCCCCTGACTAATCAGATTAGCCGCCGCAATACGAGCAGCTTCATCAGCCTCAAATATTTGAGAGAGATCAGTAGCCGGTATTTCAGGCAAGAGATCCATTACCTGCTCGATAACGGTAGGAATTTGATCAAAACGTAAGGTATTACTCAGGAAGGCATCAACGGCCACTTCATTCGCTGCATTAAGAATAGCGCAAGCAGTGCCACCACGACGATAAGCCTCAGCAGCCAAGCGAAGACAAGGGAAACGCTCTTCATCTGGTTTTTCAAAGTTAAGTTGAGCTATTTTAAAAAGATCGAGAGAGGAAACACCTGAGTCAATTCGTTCAGGCCAGGACAAACCATAAGCAATGGGAGTACGCATATCAGGGCTGCCCATTTGGGCAAGAACAGAGCCATCATCATACTCAACCATTGAATGAATAATACTTTCCGGGTGAACATGTACATCAACGTTATCAGGAGTTGTATCAAACAACCAACATGCTTCGATTAATTCTAATCCTTTGTTCATCATCGATGCAGAATCAACTGATATTTTACGCCCCATAGACCAGTTTGGGTGCTTACACGCCTGCTGCGGTGTCACACTCTTAAGCTCATCTAAAGGAGTCGTACGAAAAGGACCACCCGATGCGGTTAACAGTATTCGACGAATATGCTTTAGCGGCATTCCACTTCTATAGTCAGCGGGCATACATTGGAATATTGCATTATGTTCACTATCAATAGGGAGAATCTCTGCGCCTGCAGCCTTAGCAGCTGCCATAAACAGAGCTCCCGACATAACTAGCGCTTCTTTATTGGCTAATAATATTCGCTTACCCGCATAAACAGCTGACAGCGTTGGCTTGAGGCCTGCCGCACCCACAATAGCCGACATGACAGTATCCGAACCTTTATGGCCTGCAACATACTCCAACCCAGACTGACCAGATAACACTTTGATATCTAACGACAACTCAAAAATAGATTTTTCTAATAACTCTGCGGCCTGCTCATCACTCATTACTGCATACATAGGCTTAAACAAGCGACACTGCTTAAGCATTTCATCAACATTACGGTTCGCAGTTAGGGCAAATACAGTATATTTATCGGGGTGACGAGAAATTACATCTAATGTACTTAAGCCAATAGAGCCTGTCGCACCAAGAACGGTTATATGCTTCATTACGTAAATATACTCTGTTTACAAGGCATTTGAGCGCCTATACCAACCAACCAGCAACAATCAAAAGAAACGTAAACACAGGCGCTGCAGCAGTCAAACTATCAACCCTGTCGAGAATGCCGCCATGCCCTGGTAGCAACTGACTACTATCTTTAATCCCTCGGTGGCGCTTAAGCATGCTTTCAAATAAATCACCCGCTACAGAAACCGCGCCAGTAATCAGCGTAAAAGCAATTAAAACTAAAGTGTTACTCAACGACATTTCCAGCAATACTGATGCACCTACAGCAAAAAGAGTAATGGTTGCCAGACCGCCATAAACACCCGCCCAAGATTTCCCGGGAGACACTTTAGGTGCAAGCTTTTTATTTCCCCATGTTTTGCCTGCAAAGTAAGCCCCAACATCAGCACCCCAGACGATAAACATTATATACAAAATAAGCCAACGAGAATCTAATCCCTGACCCTCATATTGAAATAGTGCTATATCAGCGACCTTAATATAAACAAGTGCATTCCAGGCTGGAATCAATACAAAGACACCAATCAATAAGCGCTTAATGTGCGAGGACCATAGCGTTGTTTTGTTAGGATATTGAGTAATTAAATACAGGGCGAAAAGCCAACCAAGCATACTCACACCCAAGACGTATTTAACATCAACAAACGAAGAGGCATACAACAAGGCGACTATAAAGGCAGCAAAGCCAAAGCGCTCCACCTGCTTAGTAAAGCCAGCTAAATTAGCCCACTCCCAAGCTCCAACAGCTATGACAAAGCCAATAAACCACGAAAATGCGAGAGGCTCTAAAAAGAAAATACCGCCAATGGCGATAGGAGCAAGAATAAGTCCAGTAATAATCCGTTGTTTAAGCACGATTCAAGTTCACTTTGTTAGTATAGGTACAATTGTTTAATGACACTTACCTACATCCGTCATCCTCGCGAAAGCGGGGATCCATAGGGTTTTATGGTTTCGCCACAAATAGATTCCCGCCTTCGCGGGAATGACACTGCTTCGGTACAGTGTAATAAATTCTACATGAATAAATACAGGGCCAAATTAAGCTTTGTTAATTTGATCGTCCGTTTGACCAAATCGTCGCTGCCGAGCTGAGTAAGCCGTTAGCGCTTTACGCATTTCTTCATGTTTAAAGTCAGGCCAGTAAACCTCAGAAAAGTACAATTCTGTATAAGCAAACTGCCATAGCATAAAATTACTAATTCTTTGCTCTCCAGCGGTCCTTATGCAAAGATCAGGCATTGCTAAATCACCTAAACACATATTTTTCTGAATCAGGTCATCGTTAATATCCGACGCTTTAATTTCACCCGACTCAACCATGGCCGCCACTTTTTGTGTTGCTTGGGTAATATCCCAATGACCACCATAATTAGCCGCGATCACTAAATTAAGCCGCGTATTATTAGCCGTCAACTCTTCCGCTTTCTGCATATGTTCTTGAAGAGTGTCGTTAAATTTACTTCTGTCTCCAATAATAATCAAACGAATATTATTTTTATGAAGTTTTTTAACTTCTCGCTGTAACGCGATGAGAAAAAGCTTCATTAACGCAGACACTTCTTCAGCAGGTCTGCGCCAATTTTCACTACTGAAAGCAAATAAAGTCAGGGTTTCAATCCCTTCTTCAACACAGGTCTCAACCACTGCGCGAACAGCATCTACACCCGCTTTATGACCAGAAACGCCCAATAGACGTTTCTTTTTTGCCCAACGATTATTACCATCCATGATAATGGCTACATGACGAGGCTTACTGTCTGCTGTAACCGGTATATCCGCGTTTACCTTATCTGTTTTCAACTATCAAACTTCCATTAAATCAGTTTCTTTAGTTTTAAGCATTTTTTCAACTTCTGCGACATACTTGTCTGTCAGCTTCTGGATATCGTCAGAAAAATCGCGCTCTTCATCTTCTGTTATTTCTTTTTCTTTCAGCAAGTCTTTTGCATCACTCAATGCATCGCGACGTGCACTTCGAACAGATACCCGCCCACTTTCTGACTCACTCTTTGCTAGCTTAACCATATTCCTACGTGTTTCTTCAGTTAACATAGGCATAGGAATGCGAATAAGGTCGCCAGTAGAAGAAGGATTTAAACCCAGATTGGCAGACATAATGGCTTTTTCAATAACAGGTACAAGGTGCTTTTCCCAAGCGCTTACGGCTAGAGTACGACCATCTTCTACAGATACGTTAGCAACTTGCTTCAACGGTGTATCACTACCGTAATACGGCACCATCACCCCATCTAAAATACTTGGATGCGCACGCCCTGTTCTAATCTTGTTAAACGCAGTATGAAGCGCTTCAAGACTTTTCTTCATACGATCTTCGGTTTCACTTTTTATTTCATTCAGCACGTTTAATCCCCTTTTTTAACCTATAACCAAGCCAATCTACAATCAATTTATTAAGCCGACCTATTAAGCAGGCATCTTACTCAATAATTGTCCCTTCATTTTCGCCAACCAAAATATTAGCGATAACACCGGCTTTATTCATATTAAAAACGCGAAGTGGCATTTTATGATCACGGCATAAGCAGATAGCCGTTAAATCCATCACTTCTAACTTTTTATCCAGCACTTCATCATAGGATAAAGAATCATATTTAACCGCACTAGAATCTTTCATTGGATCAGCATTATACACGCCATCCACTTTTGTTGCCTTTAAAACAACATCAGCTTCAATTTCTATCCCTCTAAGGGAAGCTGCCGAATCAGTTGTAAAAAACGGGTTACCAGTGCCTGCACTAAAAATAACCACATCACCATCTTTCAAATGGCGAATAGCTCGTCGGCGGTCATAATGTTCAACTACACCACTCATTGGAATAGCAGACATCACTCGGGTCGATATATTTGAACGCTCCAGTGCATCACGCATAGCCAAGCCATTCATTACTGTGGCCAGCATACCCATATGATCACCAGTAACACGATCCATTCCAGCTTCTTGTAAGGCTGCACCACGAAAGAGATTCCCCCCTCCGATAACCAGGCCAACCTGAACACCAATACCAACCAACTGACCAATTTCAAGAGCCATTCTATCAAGGACTTTTGGGTCTATCCCAAATTCTCCGTCCCCCATTAATGCCTCACCACTTAACTTCAGTAAAACACGTTTATATCTTGGTTTTTCTTTAGACGATTCAGACATAGATAGGCTCTCTTGTAAAATTACATCATTAAGAATAGCGATAAAGCAGTAGTATAAGAGAAAACAAGGGAAAATCACATTACCATCCCCCTTATACAAATTAACCGCATACAACCAAGTTTGGCAGATATGCGGTTAATTAAGTATGAAGAAAAATATCCTTCATACTAGAGAAGAGTTAAGCGTTCTTCGCGGCTGCAGCTGCTGTTTGTTGAGCAACCTCAGTAGCAAAGTCAACTTCTTCTACTTCAATTCCTTCACCCACTTCGTAGCGGATCATGAACTCAACGTCAGCGCCAGCTTTCTTAGCCAATGCGCCAATCTTAACTTCTGGATCTTTAACAAATGGCTGATCAACAAGACTAATCTCAGCTAGGAACTTACTAATACGCCCACCAATCATTTTTTCAATGATCGCTGGTGGCTTGCCGCTCTGCTCAGCCTGTGCAGTAAAGATTGATTTCTCTTTCTCTATAACTTCAGCAGGAACATCAGATTGCTGAATATACTGAGGGTTAACAGCCGCAGTATGCATAGCGATATCTTTACCTAACTCAACATCACCCGCACTTAAACCAATAAGTACACCAATACGGTTAGTACCGTGAACATACTGACCAACCACTGCGTTTTCAGCCGTTGCGATACGACGAACACCGATGTTTTCACCGATCTTCTGAACCAAAGCTTCACGTGCTACTTCTAAATCGCCCGCCATCAATTTGGCAACATCAGTTTCACGTGTTTCGAATGCTTTATTCACAACCAGTTCAACAAACGCTAAAAAGCCTTCATCACGGGCAGCAAAATCTGTTTCACTATTAACTTCAACAAGCACACCGAAAGAACCATCTTCAGCTACTTTTGTTTTTACTACGCCATCAGCCGCTGTACGACCTGCTTTTTTAGCCGCTTTCATGCCGCTATTTTTACGCATTTCTTCAATTGCAGCATCGACATCACCGCCTGCTGCTTTAAGTGCTTTTTTGCACTCCATCATTCCTAAGCCCGTGCGATCACGAAGCTCTTTTACCAAAGAGGCAGAAATAGAAGCCATGTTAATTCCTCTTAAAGAATATTTAAAAAAAAGGCAAAAAAAAGGGGGCAACCCCCTTTCTTAAGATAGTAAATTACTTAGACATTTACGCTTTATCAGCAGCGTCTTCATTTACTTCTACGAACTCATCAGCATTTGCGCCGCCATTTATACCTTCAAGACATGCGTCAGCCACTGCTTTAGCATATACCTGAATGGCACGAATCGCGTCATCATTACCAGGAATTACGTAGTCAATACCATCTGGGTTACTATTAGTATCAACGATACCGATAACAGGAATACCCAACTTGTTTGCTTCTTTAATCGCAATACGCTCGTGATCAACATCAATAACGAACAAAGCGTCTGGCAAACCACCCATATCTTTAATTCCGCCAATGCTGCGCTCTAGCTTATCCATCTCACGAGTCAACATTAGTGCTTCTTTCTTGGTGATTTTCTCAAATGTGCCGTCTTGGCTTTGAGCAGCAAGATCACGGTAGCGACGGATAGACTGACGAATTGTCTTGTAGTTAGTCAGCATACCACCTAACCAGCGGTGATTTACGTAAGGCATACCCGCACGAATAGCTTCATCTTTAACGATTTTGCTTGCCGCTCGCTTAGTACCTACGATAAGAACCTTGTTCTTGTTTTCTGCAAGATTTTTAATGATTCCTAAAGATTCATTAAAAGCAGGAACAGTGTGCTCAAGGTTAATTATATGAATTTTGTTACGAGCACCAAATATGTACTTACCCATTTTAGGGTTCCAGTAACGAGTTTGGTGTCCAAAGTGTACACCTGCCTTAAGCAGGTCGCGCATAGAAACTGCAGCCATTGTAAATTTCCTTAACTATTTAATTGGGTTAGACCTCCACATGCCCCATCATTCAACTCTCTAAGAAATCATTTTATAAGTAGCCTCAAGCCACACAAGAAAAACAATCACCATGAGCACCCAGAATAACGTGTCGACACGTGTGCGAATTTTTACTCTAACAATCCCTGCACCTGCTTCTGTAAAACATACACAGAACAGTTATCGAATAGAGCGGGCGCTTTATACCATATTACCCACTTAAACTAAAGTTATAATTTATTTACAGGCAACAAATAAGACTATTTCTCATATGGCTCTCAACAGGGTAAAATAGCTTTCAAAATGACTTCGGCAAGATAGAACAAAACAACCAGCAAGCCAGAGTACACCATTAAACAGACAAAAAACCCTAAGAGACTGCAATGAAAGTAACGATCAAAACCCCTGAAGAAATTGAAAAAATGCGCATTGCAGGTCGCCTAGCGGCTGAAGTTCTTGAAATGATAGAGCCCTTCATCGAAGTCGGCATTTCAACCGGTGAACTAGATAAAATTTGTCACGAATACATTGTAAACACACAAGACGCTATTCCTGCCCCACTAAATTACAAGGGTTTTCCAAAGTCCATTTGCACATCGGTTAACCAAGTCATCTGTCACGGAATACCCAGCGATAAAAAAATATTAAAGAATGGAGACATCATTAATGTTGACATTACGGTTATAAAAGATGGCTATCATGGCGACACGAGCAAAATGTTTTTTGTTGGAAAACCGACAACAGCAGCCGAGCGCCTCACCAAGATAACTCAAGAATGCTTATATAAGGGCATAGAGCTTGTTCGTCCTGGTGCTCGCCTTGGGGACATTGGCTACACCATACAAAAATACGCTGAAGCAAACTATTACTCAGTAGTAAGAGAGTACTGCGGACATGGAATAGGTGCAGTATTTCATGAAGAACCACAAGTTATGCACTATGGATCAAAAGATACAGGGCTAACATTAAAAGAAGGCATGACATTCACTATCGAGCCCATGATCAACCAAGGGAAACGACACTGTAAATTACTGCCTGATGAATGGACGGTTGTAACGAAAGACAGAAAACTTTCTGCACAATGGGAACACACTATTCTTGTTACCGCAGGCGGCTACGAAGTGCTCACGATGAGAAAAGAAGAACAGCCACATTTTTCATAAAGCAATTCTCGTCTACAAAGGAGCGGCAACGCAAGATGATCACAAACAGCCCAATCATTGAGGCGCTTAAAGAGAGTGAAGAACTGACTTCGGAGTACCTGAAGTCTTTAATCGATCAATCACCCTCTCCAGCCATTGCTGTTCGTGGTGCCCTAAAAAAATCATCAGATATACTGGATGCATTCTTTTTAGACAATAAAGATATAAAGCAATTAGTTCAGGCCAGAGCCTGGTTTGCAGACAAGATATTAAAACTGCTTTGGGAAGAATTCGATTGGAAAGGTAAAGATGATATCAGCCTGATTGCTGTAGGTGGGTACGGCAGAGGCGAGCTACATCCTCACTCAGACATTGATATTCTTATTTTATCCAAAAACGAACTTTGTCAGAATTACGCAGAAGCAGTAAGCAGCTTTGTTACGCTTCTGTGGGACTTACGACTAGATATCGGCCAAAGTGTAAGAACCATTGATGAATGTATCGACTCTGCATCAGATGACATTACTATTGCTACCAATTTATTAGAAACACGAACCATCGCTGGCAATGATGTTTTACGCGAGCTACTAAATACCCGTGCTTACTCAGACGAAGTGTGCTCAAACCGCTCTTATTTTCTTGCAAAAAGAGAAGAGCAACGCTTACGCCATGAAAAATACAGCGATACTGAGTACAACCTAGAACCCAACCTTAAGTCATCCCCGGGAACACTACGCGACATACAAACCATCATGTGGATAACTAAACGCCACTTCGGTCTTAGCTCTACATCTGAACTAACCCGGTATGAATTTTTAACACCCGAAGAATATCAAAAACTATTAGATGGAGAGCACTTTCTCTGGACAATGCGCTATGGTCTGCAAATGATCGCAGGCAGGAATGAAAACAGACTCCTATTTGATCATCAAAGAAATCTAGCTGAAATGCTTAAATTTGAAGACTCCGAAGAAAAACTCGGCGTTGAGATTATGATGCAGCAATATTACCGTGTTGTACTAGGCTTGGCAGAGCTTACCGATGTAATTTTACAACACTTTGATGAGGCGATTCTCCGAAAAAATGAATCGGCAGAAGTGATTAAACTTAACAAGCGCTTTCAAATAAGAAACCGCTATATTGAAGCGATCAATAGCCAAATTTTCGCCTATGCTCCTTACGCCATCATGGAAATATTTTTATTGATGGCTCAAAACCCGCAAGTAAAGGGAATTAGAGCAACGACCATTCGTGCTCTGCGCGCCCACAGACATTTAATAGACAAAACGTTCCGTAAAGATCTAGCGGTAACCACTTTGTTTATGGAGCTTATACGTACCCCTCACGATCTTCATAAGACACTTTCTTTTATGAAACGCTACAATGTACTGGGTCGTTACATTCCTGAATTTGGACGCATTATAGGCCAAATGCAACACGACTTGTTCCATGCTTACACTGTCGACGCACACACTATTCGCGTGATCAGAAATATTGTAAAACTCAGAGAACCTACAGCACGTTCAAAGTTCCCTCAAGCATCCCGCTTAATTCATCGTATCCCCAAGCTTGAAGTACTTTATATTGCTGCGTTATACCATGATATCGCCAAAGGGCGTGGAGGTGACCATTCTGACCTCGGCTCTTTAGATGCAGAGAAATTCTGCGCACGACACCACTTAAGTAAACGCGATACACAGCTTATTTGCTGGCTCATTGAAAATCATTTATTGATGTCTATGACGGCCCAGAAAAAAGATATTCAAGACCCCGACATAATCCATAGCTTCGCGATGGAAGTCCCCAGTCAAATCCATTTAGATTACCTTTATGTTTTAACCGTTTCCGATATAGATGCAACTAATCCTAGGCTGTGGAATACATGGCGAGCCACGCTCCTAAGACAGCTCTACATAGAAGCACGAAGAGCCCTTAGACGCGGCATCGAAAACCCACTTGATAAAACAAAATGGATTTCAGCGACCCAAGCAGAAGCTCAAGACATGCTGCTTGATCAAGGGTTTAGAGAAGAAGAAATCGATATTGTCTGGAATAAACTTGAAGACGATTATTTCCTACAAGACTCCACAGCAGAAATTGCATGGCAAACAGCTTCAATTATCAAGCACGGAAATAGCACCGAGCCACTTATTCTTATTCAAGACATTGAAGAGCGACAAGGGGATGGTTACACCCAAATCATGATTCACCTCAAAGATGGGCAAGGGCTATTCGCTGCAACCACCGCGGTGCTTGAGCAACTGAATCTGAACATTGTAAGCGCTCGAATTAGCTCAGGAAAAGGCCCTTACAGCCTTAACACCTTTATTGTATTGGATGAAAACAATCAATCTCTTACTGGCAACACAGAACGAAAAGAACAAACTTACCATCGACTAAAAGATGAACTAGACGATCCAGCAGATTACCCTGAAATTATCCAACGACGCACCCCAAGGCAATTGAAACACTTTTCATTTCCAACGGAAGTCACCTTCAGTAACGATATGATCAACCAACGCACGATGATGGAGGTCATTACCCCTGACCGTCCAGGCCTCCTTGCAAGAGTGGGCAGCATCCTCATGACCAATAACGTTTCGCTAGCCAATGCGCAAATTGCCACATTGGGTGAGCGAGTAGAAGACGTTTTTTTCATCACAGACCCAGACGGTTCACCCATAAGTGACCCGAAAATTTGTGAAATATTACAAACTGAGATTTCTGAACAGCTTGATGAACATGTTCAGGCCAACTAAGCGTTCATCTGCAATACAGTAAACACACACAATGAATAAGCATGTAAAATGCAAAAAAGACAAATACAGGAAAAGCACTTAGGATGAACTCAGATTTAAACAAACTACAACCTTACCCCTTTGAGAAGCTCACCCAACTAAAAAGCGTTGTCGAGCCTAATCCTGAGTACTCACCTATTGCCCTTTCTATTGGTGAGCCAAAGCATGAATCACCTTCATTTGTGCTCGATGAACTCACGAAGCAATTAGGTAAGCTATCGCTCTACCCATCAACCAAAGGCTTACCCGAGTTAAGAGTATCTATCTGCAACTGGCTAACTAAGCGCTTCAAGCTACAGACAGGGTCTTTACAAGCAGATGATCATGTACTGCCGGTTAATGGCACACGAGAAGCGATATTTTCACTAACTCAAGCCGTCATTAATCGCTCAGACACCCCCCCCCCCCTTGTCGTCAGCCCCAACCCGTTTTACCAGATTTATGAGGGGGCGGCATTTCTAGCAGGTGCTGAGCCACATTTCCTTCCTTGCCTGCAAGAAAATGGCTATATACCTGATTTTGATAGAGTACCTTCTGAGGTATGGCAGCGCTGCCAACTGCTTTTTCTTTGTAGCCCTGGCAATCCGACGGGATCAGTCATTTCATCAGAAACACTCCAAAAACTAATTCATTTAGCGGATAAATATGATTTCATTATTGCATCAGATGAATGTTATTCCGAAATATATTGTGATGAATCTCAACCGCCAATAGGGCTACTGCAAGCCTGCGCAGAAATGAATCGCAATGATTACAAACGATGCGTGGTATTCCATAGTTTATCTAAACGTTCAAACTTACCCGGACTAAGATCTGGTTTTGTAGCGGGTGATGCTGATATTATGCAGCAGTTTCTAAAGTACCGAACCTACCATGGCTGTGCAATGCCTATTCAGCACCAGCTTGCGAGCATAGCCGCATGGGATGACGAGTCTCACGTAGAAGAAAACCGTTCGTTTTATCGAGAGAAATTCGCCACGGTATTACCTATTCTTCAGGAAGTTATGACAGCAGAGCAAACGGATGCAAGCTTTTATCTATGGCTGAAAACGCCAATAGCCGACGATGTATTTGCTCAAAAGCTCTTCCAGGAGAAGCATGTAACCGTATTACCCGGCCGCTACTTATCAAGAACCGTTGATGGTATTAACCCCGGTGAAGGCAGGGTAAGATTGGCATTGGTGGCGCCATTAAATGAATGCATCGACGCAGCAGAACGCATACGGGATTTTGTAAAATGTCTATAATGTACGGTATCAAAAACTGCGACACGATCAAAAAAGCCAAAAAATGGCTTGAAGCTGAAAATATTGAATTTACATTCCATGATTACAAAAAAGAGGGCGTAGATGAGGCGCTTTTTAAATCTTGGATTTCTGAGTTAGGTTGGGAAGCATTGATTAATCGTCGCGGTACAACGTGGCGAAAGCTGCCTGATGAGCAAAAAGAGAATATGAATGACACTTCAGCCCTTGCGGCGATGCTAGATAACCCATCCATAATCAAGCGACCATTACTTATTCATAATGGACAAAAAACATTGGGGTTTAAAGCAGAAGAATATACCGCTATATACAAATAACACTGATTGATTACTTTTTTACGACTTACATTATTTACCGACTAAAGACAGGATATTAAAATGAGTTTAGCGTTTGCAATTGGCGTAGGCACCAAAAATCAAAAAAATGAATGGTTAGAAGTATTTTATGCAAAACCGGCTTACCAACCTTCAGCCGCACTGATATCTGCAGCAAAAGAATCTGCAGGTTATACAGAAGGCAACCAAGCGATAGAACTAACTAAAGAGTCATCCACTGCCTTAGCCCTAGCGCTTAAAGGTGCAGGTGAATCAGAGCATGCGGCCATTGCAATTGCTTGCTCAGCAAAAGCGGATGACAAAACGATTGTTCTCACTATTATTGAAGAAGATACACAATCAGCCACTACACCAGAAGTGTACCTTAAGCTACATTTACTCTCTCACCGCTTAGTTAAGCCACACGGTATTAACCTAAATGGAATGTTTGGCTTATTACCGAATGTCGCTTGGACAAACCTAGGCGCAGTTGATCTAAATGAACTGGCAGAAAAGCAATTTGAAGCCCGCTTAAACGGTGAATTACTTGCTGTTAAGTCGGTTGATAAATTCCCACCTATGACAGACTACGTTGTTCCTGCTGGCGTGCGTATCGCTGCGACATCACGCGTTCGCTTGGGTGCTTATGTAGGTGAAGGTACAACCATTATGCATGAAGGTTTTGTTAACTTTAATGCAGGTACTGAAGGTACGTCTATGGTTGAAGGGCGTATATCTGCAGGCGTGATGATTGGAAAAGGTTCTGACTTAGGTGGCGGTTGCTCAACCATGGGCACGTTATCTGGTGGTGGCAACATGGTTATTTCTGTAGGTGAAAATTGCTTATTAGGTGCTAACGCAGGCACAGGCATTCCACTGGGCGACCGTTGCACCATTGAAGCAGGCCTTTACCTGACAGCAGGCACTAAGGTGATGATGCTAGACGACCAAAACAATGAAGTTGAAGCGGTTAAAGCACGAGATTTGGCCAGCAAGTCAGATTTATTGTTCCGTCGCAACTCAGTGAACGGCCGCGTTGAATGTAAGACCAACAAAAGCGCTATTGAATTAAATGCGGAATTACACGCAAATAATTAAAGCTTAGAAATACTCGTAGCTTTGCATGAAGGTGAACAGATTCGGGCATATAAACCCTGATTCCGCTTCGCTGCATCAAGGCTACGATTTAAACATTAAAACTTTAGAGACGCTATCAATGCCTCAAAACACCCCGACCATTAAACTGGCTCAAGAACTCATTCGCAAACCTTCTGTTACACCTAACGATGAAGGCTGTCAGGCTTTAATCTGTGAACGGCTTGAAAAAATGGGATTCATCATTGAAACACTTCAATTTGAAGAAGTGGTCAATTTCTGGGCTCGCAGAGGGAGTGAAGGACCTGTATTAGCTTTCGCGGGGCATACTGATGTTGTTCCTACCGGGCCTGAAGAAAAGTGGGATTACCCCCCCTTTGAAGCCAATATTGTTGGTGATATGCTTTATGGTCGAGGTACAGCCGATATGAAAGGCAGTATTGCCTCATTCATAACAGCCTGTGAACGATTCATTGCTGACAACCCTAGCCATACCGGCTCAATTGCATTCTTAATTACTAGTGATGAAGAAGGGCCTGCTCATAACGGCACCGTTAAAGTGATTGAAACATTAGAAGCCCGTGGAGAAAAAATTGACTGGTGTTTAATTGGTGAGCCATCTAGCACCAACACCGTGGGAGACACCATAAAAAATGGCCGAAGAGGCTCATTACATGGTGATTTAACCGTAAAGGGCACCCAAGGTCATGTGGCGTATCCACACCTTGCAGAAAACCCCATTCATATTGCGATTCCAGCACTATTAGAGCTATCAACTGAAGTATGGGATGAAGGCAACGATTTTTTCCCTGCGACCTCTTTTCAGATTACAAATTTGAAATCTGGCACAGGGGCGACCAATGTCATTCCTGGAGAAAAAGAAATTATTTTCAATTTCAGGTTTTCTACCGAACTCACGGTAGAAGATATTCAAAAACGTGTACACGCTATTTTAGATAAGCATAGTTTTAAGTACTCGCTAGAATGGAACCTGAGTGGCCTCCCCTTTCTTACCTCTGCGGGACCATTAGTAGATGCCTCGGTAAGCGCTATACGTGAAGTTACCGGAACCGATACAGAACTTTCTACATCAGGCGGAACCTCTGACGGGCGCTTTATTGCCCCCACAGGCGCTCAAGTTGTAGAGCTTGGCCCTCTCAATGCAACCATTCATAAAATTAATGAGTGCGTTAGCATAAGTGACCTCAATACCTTATCGACTATTTATGAACGTATTCTTATTAAGCTTTTAGGCCAATAAGGTGTCTACTGAAAAGGCCCAGCCAACTGCAAACGGAACAATAATATGTCCTGTTTGCAGTCAGGCACTGACAAAAATTGAAAAGCAGTTTTCCTGTGAAAATAATCATCAGTTTGATATCGCTAAACAAGGCTATGTAAACCTTTTACAACCTCAACATAAAAAAAGTAAAGAACCCGGCGACAACCAAGAAATGGTT
This sequence comes from Hahellaceae bacterium, assembly GCA_016744695.1. Taxonomy (GTDB): domain Bacteria; phylum Pseudomonadota; class Gammaproteobacteria; order Pseudomonadales; family Oleiphilaceae; genus Alkalimarinus. The sequence continues at coordinate 40,332 of JADGDV010000011.1, read as the reverse complement.
GATGCACGTTTTCGCTTTCTTAATGAAGGGTACTACGAGCCTTTATCTGACAAATTAAACCAATTAATCACCAAACATTTACCCGCTAACGGCTGCCACATTGTGGATGCGGGCAGTGGTGAAGGTTATTACACCCAACGTATTTATGATCATTTAAATCAATTTGTTTCCCCGGAAATAATCGGTTTTGATATATCCCAGCGCGCAGTTAAAGCATCGTGCAGAAGAAGTAAGTCTATTCAGTGGATGACAGCAACATCAAGCCATATACCTGTCGCTAACCACTCTCAGGATGCTGTACTTTGTCTCTTTTCAAGAATTGTACCTGAAGAGTTCAGTCGTATTCTTAAAAAAGAAGGTGTTTTATACGTTGCTTCAACCGGTTCTTCTCATTTAATTGAGTTGCGAAATATGCTTTACCAAAACGTAAAGCAAACGGCTTACAACCCCAACTCAACCTTGTCTGAGCACTTTACACCACTTGATGAAGCGCTTAATGAAAATATTAACTATACGATTGAAGTGAGTTCACGCCAAGCAATTAATGACCTACTATTGATGACGCCTCACTACTGGAGAGCAACAGAGTCTGCAAAGCAAGCAATTCAAGTAATGGAGTCAGTTTCAGTCACTGTTGATATCCATTTAACAGGCTATCGTTTATGAGGCCCTCCCCTACAAAGTCAGGAAAAAAAGAATTATCACCGCAACAACGTAATTTCAAACTATTTGCTATAGGCGCCCTGCTCCTGCTTGGCGGTTTAGGCCTTATCGTTGCCTCTGATATATACATTCCTCCGTCAGAAAAACAGGAGTGGATTGTACTTACTGCTTTAGTCATTGCCTCTATTGGTGCAATAATGGCTTTTATTGGTTATATAAAACTACTTTTAAGCCGCGTGAACCACTTCATGCATCGTTAATAGCCCTTTTATTTAGTTACTACATGACAGCATAATTATATGACAACTCAAACGAATGAAATGCAACCCCGTCAATCTGACATAGAGGTGTATATAAAAGATATCTCTGTTGACGCTATTATCAATTGGCTTAATGAAATCTTTGAGGACGTAACAACCCAAGGTGCCCTTGATAAAACACCCCTTACATTGCAATGTAAGATGAAAAACGTGACAGGTGATACGGAAGACATGCCTGTCACTATCTTTACAGGGGCAGCGGGAAAGCTTTATACAAGTCTGTGGTTTCAGTCAGATAAAACCCCATGGCACACTGACCTTGATTGCGCTATTCAATTAGTTGAAGCGACAGAAAGCGAAGTACGTTGCTCGACTAATAGCTGGGAAGAAGTTGAAGATGCGGATAATCAGTGGTGGAAAGTGACAACAGAAGGTAAAGAGGTTGTTAATTGGTGAGGACTAGCTTACTAAAATACTAACCAGCTAGAATACTAGCTGGTTAGAGTACTTTCTTTTATCTAACAGCTGAAACGTTCTCAGCCTGCAAACCTTTATCGCCCTGAGTTACGTTGAAGCGAACCTGCTGCCCCTGACGTAGTGAACGGCGACCGTGCCCACGAATTGAACGGAAGTGAACAAATACGTCATCTCCTGCATCGCGGGTAATAAAGCCAAAGCCCTTGTTTACATTAAACCATTTAACAGTGCCCTGCTCGTCACCTTCAGGGGAATCATCATCGTCATCATAAGAAGAATCAAAAGAATCTTCAGATGAAGCTGAACCTGACGCAACGATAGCGCTTAACGCTGCTACGATAGCAATCACCACAACAGAAACGATATAAGCAGTAATACCTACTGAAGGATAAGCCGTAGCTTTATCTACCAAAGGAAGAAGAATTGATAATATAAATGGTGTTGGAATCGCGAATATAAGTCCGGTTACAATCGCTTTTACAATTTTATTACTCATGTAATGTATCTCAATAACTATTTATCTAACTATATTATAACCCTGACTTAACACTTGAATTTAGTTAAACCAGGTACCTTTAAATTGTCTGTTTTTTCTATTCTCGAACACTTTAAACAACAAGTGTTTTCTTGTTTAAATCAAGAACAGGTATGCTTAAACATCTGTTAATGACGTTCTAAAAACAATCATCATTAAACAAAAAGCAACCCGTAAAAATAAACCGAGTGAAATTGCAGACTACGAGTCTCAAAAGATTAGTGTTTGGAATTTTTACCCTTCGAACAATTAGTACTTTGAACCAAGATTCCTTATAATTATATGGACTCAGGAACAATGATAGCAAAAAAATAAACATGATGTTTAATATTTAATCATTCTATTTCCTTTATAACTTTTTTTGGAACCACTTATGACAATTGAAGACAGGCTCATTGAGCTTGAAACAAAAATGGCCTTTCAGGATGACCTTCTTCAAGGTTTGAATGATGTGGTTGCTAAGCAAGAACAATCTATAGACAAACTATGGCAAGCCAACCGTATGTTAAAAAGCCAGCTCGAATCAGTTCAAGGGCCTGCAGGTGAATCAGATGCACCTCCCCCTCATTATTAAACAGCAATTCTATTGTGCTCAATACAACCCTCTCCACCCAGCCCATTCAAGCAACCACTCCAACCTAGCTCATATTCAGACAGCCCTATAAGTAAGTGGCGGACTCGTGGGCTATTTACTTGAACGTTTATTTTATATTTTAAAGGCGTATCTAACAGTAACTCAATCAACTCTCTAGCAGTCTCATTGTCATGCGCCCCAGGTAACCACGCCCTCAACTGAGATGAATCCTTCAACACAATACCGATAGATATTTCACTACGATCTAGCACCTCAGCACCCAACACCAAAGACTCCCCTAGTTTAATATTATTAAGACCTAAACAATTTAGCTGGTCAATCGGTATATCTATTGAAGTATCCTGTAAAGGCAAAATGGTAATTTCAACATCATCAAATAATGTTTCTAATGCCTGCGTGAGCAGTTCTACGGAAGACAACCTACAAGCGAGCAACCCTGAGATTGATAATAACTGTGGCATTTTCAGATATTTCAAAACAGCAAGCTGGCTTTGATCTATTCCACAAAGAGACAACAAACTACGGGTAAAAGAGGTACTGCGCTGCGTAAAACGGTACTTTCCCCAGGCATCATAAAGCAACGAAATAGCCTGATGATTAAAAAGGTCATAAAACTGCTTTAACTCATCATTCTCATTGCCAATAATTTGCTCTGTGTAAAATGCAGGCAATGGAGAATTACTTCCATACAAACCCATTAAACTTACATCCATCACCTGCTGCGAAGCAACACTATTTAAACCACTCACTTCTCCTGCAGGATGAGCCAAACTGGGTGTTGCTCTATATCGAATTGAAGCGTCATCTACACCTAGCTCATATAGATACTGCCTTAAAGCAATGAAGCTGTAACTTTGTGGGGATTCTATATTGATACTGTCTTTTTTCATAACACCTGCCCCCCCACTCTGGCAGGCCAATTTAATACGACCCCCTCTGGGATGGTTTGAATACTGAGTCTCTGAAAGCTATTAATTGACGCGCTTAATACAAAAAACTCATTAAGTAACTCCCCAAATAAAAATACATCTCCCATACCTGAGAATTTATCACTATTAATCGTTAACCTTATATCACTGCCTCTAACGGGTACGCCTTTAAATAGTCGCATTAAGGGTGTAGTGCTCAAATCCTCAAGCCCCTCTATTTTTAAACGCGTTGCGGCTTGCTGCTGCTTATCAAATAGACCACGCACATCAAAGTGAGTTATCAATGATTTTAGTGAAGCTAGATCATGAATTTTATGAATATTTAATGCCGAGAGCGAAATAAGCCTCCATATCCAGTTTATTTTTGTAGCCGGTGAATATGATGGCGTAACGGCTGATATATTCTTACAAACCAGATACTCAGGAATAGTCGATGTTTCAATACAAATATCACCTACGCCTAAGCGAGTAGGTAAATGACGATTACTGCAGGTTACCTCACCACTAATGGTTTCTGCTTGAGGTAAACCACTTAGTATCTTAGCCTCATGTTTAGCTGTTTTGGTTTTAGGATTGGGAGTAGCAACCGACACAAAACTTATATAAGTTTCCATCCCCTTACCCATCATGGAAGGCCGCTGCTGACTCCAGAATGCTTTCTGAGAGTTATTCAAATTAAAACTATCAGCACAACAAGACTCAAACAAAGGGTATTCTGTAATTTGTCTCGTTTCAGGGTTCCAAGCTTCAAGCTTATCGACATTCAATATTTCATAGTGATCAGGTGAAGGCGCTTCTACTCGCAAGCGGTGTTCAGCCTTGTGTCTATCACGTAAAAAAGGTCTGCTTGATGCCTGAAACTGGTTTACAGCAGGGGAGCAATATAAACGAATACTGTCATCTGTAGGGTAATCTGCTACGGGTAAAATTCGATCAAGTACAAATTCGATCTGTACCGTTTCAACATGACAGGTAGCGGGCACACCTAAAATTAAAGAATCTAGACCCAACACATCAAGATATAGGAATTTTTCTGGGTAACAAAAATACTCGAACAACAAACGATGCCCAGAGAATTGTGACTTTACGGCGGGGAATAAATTTACATCAGCACTTAAACTTGAGGGTTTGATTGATGTCGCTGGTAATACCCCTACTTTCAGGCGTTCACCTTCACTTTCAGCCCACACATCAACACTAGAAACACACTCTCTTAACAGGTAATACCACAAGCTTGTTTTAGTAAACGCGCCTTGCAAGTGAAAGCGTAAATCATCAAATTTTATATCCTTAATACGGGCTGATTGAAAAAGTTTAAGATTAACGCCTATTTTTGATACGCCATTTTCTTCTTTAACGTTTACAGACTGAACCTTCATAGGATTAAGATCAATATCAAAAGCCGTTTTAAAGATACACGACGTACCATCAACCGCCTTTGACTTAACCTCAGCACCCTTATTAAGGCACTGCTTCTCAGATAAAATATCTAAAGGATTCATTTCTATTGTGGTAATTGCAGGAATAGTCTGTAGAAAGTGAGGCCAAATAAGTTTTATAAGTGACCACGCAAACTCAGGTAAATCATCATCCAACTTCTGACGAATTCGCCCAGTCAAAAAAGCAAAGCCCTCCAGCAAACGTTCTACATCAGGATCTTGGCCTTCTACTGACAGAAAAGGCGCTAAACGAGGGTTTTTATCTGAAAACTCCTTTCCTAATTCCCTTAAGGCAGAGAGTTCTTCTTGAAAATAATGATTATACTGCATTGGCATCCTGCCATATTCGTGATGTTATAAAGTAGAGATAAAAGCCTGACCTGAACCCGTTATTACCGTTTCAAACTCAAAGGTATTATCTTGAGAATCTCCTTTCGACTTAATATGAACAGAAACCCTGTACTTAAGTTGAAGGGGCTGCGAGCTATCAGGTACATAGCTCACAAGCACATCATCAATTCTTGGTTCATATTTCAACAGAAATATCTTTATGGCCAACTGTAACTGATAAATAGCATCTGGGAACTCATACACCAAATCATTAAAATCAGGCATTCCGTAATCTGGCAGCGCGCTTACGCTCCCTTCTCTTACGTTCAGCATCTGCTTCAAATTAACGTGAATTGACTCCATCAACGCTTGTTGATTTGAGCCTGTAGAGTAAACAGGCCTGCCTTCACGCCCCAAACGCTGGAACAATGAATATTCATTTGGCATATGAGTTTGCTCGCGTTACGACTTCTCTAATTTACCTACCAGAGACAATTCAAAATCTGCCCCCATGTATTTGAAGTGAGGCCTCACAGATAAACCTACTTTATAAATACCCGGTTGTCCTTCAACTTCATTGACCGTGACCTTTGCAGCACGTAAAGGCCGTTGGCTACGAACCTCTGCACTGGGGTTTTCCTGGTCGGCAATGTAACTGCTAATCCACACATTCAGCTCAGTTTCAATATCTGTACGCTCTTTCCAGCTACCAATATTTTCTCTTTGTAACACTTTTAAGTAATGTGCCAATCGATTAATAATAAACATGTAAGGCAACTGAGTGCTCAGACGGTGATTCAACTCACTGCGTTTCGCTTCTTCACTGTTACCGAAGTATTTTACTTTCATCGTAGAGTTCGCTGAGAAAAATGCCGCATTATCGCTTCCTTTTCTCATGGTTAAGGGTATAAATCCCTCTTCCGCCAGTTCAAACTCTCGTCGGTCAGATACTAATATTTCAGTAGGTATTTTAGTCTCAATTTCGCCTAGTGACTCAAAGTGATGTACCGGTAAATCTTCCACAGCCCCCCCACTTCTTGGGCCTACAATATTAGGACACCAACGATACTTGGCAAAACTATCGGTCAAACGTGTAGCAAATGAGAATGCAGTATTACCCCATAAATAGTTTGAATGTTTTCCTTCAATACGCTCATTATATTCAAAGGATTTTACCGGGTTATTTTCAGCATCATAGGGTGCTCTAAGCAAGAACCTTGGGGCAGTCAAACCTACATATTTAGCATCTTCAGATTCACGAAAGCTCTGCCACTTCGCATACTGAGGCCCTTCGAATATTGAATGAAGCTCTTTCAGGTTAGGTAGCTCTTCGTAACTATCAATACCAAAAAACTTTGGCGCGGCTGCCGCTATAAAAGGAGCATGAGACATAGACGCTACCGCAGCACAGCTTTGCAGCACTTTCATATCTACTGCACCAGGGCCAAGATCATAGTTGGCAATAATACCGCCTACGGGCTCTCCACCAAACTGTCCGTATTCACTGCTATAAACCAACTTATATAAGCCTGAACGCGTTACATCTGGCGCATCTTCGAAGTCATCATATAGATCTTCTTTTGACACATTTAATAAGGATATTTTAATGTTTTGGGTGAAATCGGTACGGTCGACCATTAGTTTCAAACCACGCCAAGCTGACTCTATTTTTTGAAATTCTTTGTGATGAAGAATTTCGTCTACCTGTAAACTAAGTTTCGAATCCAGCTCTGCAATCATCCGGTCAACTAGGTTTTTATTAACCCGCTCGTCCTTATTTTCATCACTCAGTAGCTCTGCGATAAACGCCCCTACGCCGCGTTTAGCAATATCATAACCATCATCCGACGGTTGCATTTTGGTCTGCTGAACAATTTGATCAAGCAGAGAGCTCTCTTCTAGCTCCACGGCACGATTACCCGTGGCTAACATTCTTTCGTAGTTAGACATATTAATTCCTTTTAAATATTGCAGTCCCTTGTAGCCTTGATGCAGCGAAGCCGAATCAGGGGTTATATTAATCAGCGTTCTCGACAATCCCCTTGATTCCAGTCGTGCCTCCTTTCATCACGGCTACGAGTCGTTCGTGATTAAGCGCTTAGCTCAGTTAATATCTGCTGTTTCAAATCTTTATCCTGCAAACTATTTTCTATTATTTTTCTGAATGCAGGCATATTACCCAAAGGCCCCTTGAGCGCGACTAAGGCTTCTCTTAATTTTAATAGTTCATTAAGCTCAGGTACTTGTCTGGCAATATTCTCAGGTGAAAAGTCTTTTATAGAATCAAGTTTTAAGGATACAGAGGTTTCTGCATCTTCCTCATCAAGCAAGCGATTAGGTAAATCTAACTGAATTTCAATATGCTGATTTTTCAACACATCATTGAAGTTATCTTTATCAATATTAATTGGCTTTCGGTCTTCTATCAAACGATCATCCTCTCTAGAGGTAAAGTCACCGGCAACCAGCATTTTTAAAGGTAGCTCTACACTTTCTTCAGCCGCGCCTTTTTCTGATTTATATTGAATATTAATTCTTTCGCGTGGTGCTACAGATCCATCCCTGGACATATTATTCTCCTTTTTTAATTACATAAGCTTGCATAATATCTAATCGAGATAGTCGATTAAAATAGTCTTTAGCGTCCTGCTTTCTTTTAAGCTTGTTTTTGCAAATCAACATCATTGATAGTAGTTCAATCACCTTTTCTGGTTCCCAGAGTTCCAACTTATGACTGACACTTATTTCATCTAACTCAAGGAGCAATTGCTCTGCCATAAAATATTCTTTTGCTGACAGACAATATTCAGCCATTAGCATTCGAACTCGAAACCAATGAGTTCTACTAGATACGTTACTTACATGGCTACAGTAAGCATCTAATGTTGAAAGGCCATCTGCAAAACGATTCTCTTTAAGTGAGCTCTGAGCCATTTCAAATACGGTATGCTCGTCATCACAAGAATTTTTGTTTTCTTTCGTTTCTGGTTTACGTACGAAGGCAATATCGGGTTCTTGTAGGCTCACTTCAGCAATAGCACTATCACTCACCTCTAAACCCGCTAGCCATTTAAGTGTGTCGCGATCAGCAAAGGGGGTTCCATCAAAAAAACTAAGCCGTTCAATACCCTCAAGTCGAGTTATAAAGGCTTTCACTTGCTTCGATATGCTATCAATGGCTTTCTGATGATTCTTATTTTCATCGCTATCCATAGCCTGTAGAGACTCAACAACTATTCGGTGTCCATCAAGCCAAAAAGGCGATGATAATAGGCTTGCCTCTACTTCTACAATCAACGTTTCATAGCGCTTCTGCTGAAAATGTAATGCTAACGCTTGTTGTTTCTCTAAAGGTATCGGACGCAGAGGTGTTATGTGTTCTTTGTGGTGAGGCAGCTCTAAAATAGGCAGCCAAGTACTGAAACGACTTATTTCATAAGCAAGGGGGTCTCGAAGATCTTTTGATAGCTTATATTTTGCAAGAGACTTTAGCTTACCCTGAGCGCTTCTAACGCCCGCTTGAAATGATTTCTCATCAATAACGTCAATGCGAGCATCACTGCTTCGTATAGCTGTAGGTTTGAACTCTGAGGACGGCGCATTATTAGTAGGAGTAGCTTTGGCTTTAGGCGGCTCAACTTGAAAACTAGCTACGTCATTATTAGGCATACTGACTAAGTAAGCATTTAGCTTTTTAGTGATCGTAAAGGTATCTAAAACCCAATCCTCACCGTACACCGCTAATTTACTATTTAATACTTTAATGCCTGTAATTACAGACTCTAAATGCATTTTTTCGTCAACGAGAGGTTCATTAGTTTCAAGCCAAAGCTCCAAGTGCTGAGTCAACCACTCTAAAGCACCCAGCCTTGCCCGCTTCCTTTTAAGCAGAGGAAAACCACTCTCCCAATATGTATCAAGATAAAGCGGTAAGAGCGTTATAGCGCGTGCAATGCCTTCATATCGATAGGCTGAAATAACCGATCGAATACTATAAACCAGTACGAGTAAGTCTTTTGATTGCTGAGTTAGAACCTCACTGGTCAGTGTAAGTACTTTATTCCAATCAGTCGCCTCACGATCCATAGCAATATCATTACTCACCTCCTGTTGTAAGAGGTCAAATGTATCGTCCAAGCGGATATTAGTACCTACAGGATTATTCGTATCAATAGGCGCAAGTACACCTTCATGCCAAAAATTTAAACTCAGCATTTAGATTGCAGCAGAAAGGGAAATAAAAAAATCGACACGTCACTCCTTGACCTTGTCTGAAACTAACTAAGAAGCCCAAATCCTTTGAGCTATTAATAAAATGGATTATATAGCGTTACCGCTTAATTGTTAACCCATCTTTTATTGTAAACACCGTTCTAAATATTAGCCGCCAACCATAATCATTGGGTCGCCAGCTATAATAACCCCACCATGTGCCGTTGAGTCCCCCATCCTAGCGACAGGCATTCCTTCAACAAAAACAGAAGCTGATCCGACCGCAATAATATCTACAGGGCCACTACATGCAGCTAAATCCCCAGCTCTGGATACGGGCCTGCCATTAACGAATACGCTTGAAGCGCCTTTGATAATAGGCCCACCCTTGTGAGGGCTTTTTCCGCAGTAAGCGGGACATTGGTGGTAATCACCCATTAATGCGATAGGTTTCATTTTTCATCCTTGAATATGAATAAGCCCTAGCTCTTTGATAGTACCTGATAAAGCGCATCTGGAGCTAAGTCAGCGTCATTGGGCCAATATACCGCCCCATAAGGGTCTATCTGAACTCGTTCAAACAAATCAATATCCTTTAAAGGCTCAAACATTGAACCAAACAATCTGTCCGCTATAGAGACCTCGCCCTGAGTTCCATCATCAAACACCAAAAACAGTCTGTACTCTGGCCTAGCCTCCACACTCACCACTTTGCGCATAATAATCACTCCAAAGGTGCAATCTTTTTTAGAGACTCATGTAACTCAGCAAGTCTCCAGTCTTCCACTAACTCTTTACGGTGATCGAAAGCCCATTCAATAACTAAAGCCTTTACTCTTCTTGGCAAACGCCCTTCCAGTAACTCTAAGGTGTCAATTGAAATTAAAGCCTCATACTCACCATAATAAGCATGAAAGTGCGGTGGATTGTGATCATCGTAATACATTCTAATCACAATTCCAAAAAACTCGCTAATGGTTGGCATCCTTGCCCTCCTGTTATTTATTTAACTTCGCCCATAATTATCTTCAAGGCGTACAATATCATCCTCACCTAAATAACTACCTGTTTGCACTTCAATAATCTCAAGCGGTATAACACCAGGGTTCTCCAACCTATGAATAGTACCTAGTGGGATGTAGGTTGACTGATCTTCTGTTAATAATATTTCTTCAGTACCACGGGTAACCAATGCAGTACCCTCAACCACTATCCAATGCTCTGATCTATGATGATGTTTCTGGAGTGATAATTTTGAGCCAGGATTAACCATTATTCGCTTAACCTGAAAGCGGTCACTGTTCGTTATACCCTCATAACTTCCCCAAGGACGATGAACCTTTTTATGGAAACGATGTTCATGTCTGTCTTGCTGTTTTATCTGAGCAACTAGTCTTTTTACATCCTGAACCCGAGATTTATCTGCAACCAAAATAACATCATCGGTTTCAACAATAACGTGATCATCAACACCAATAGCCGCAACCAAACGTGATTCAGAATGGATATATGAGTTTTTCACATCCTCCATAATGACATCACCCTTACAGACATTACCATTTTGATCTTGTTGATGTATTTCCCATAATGCAGACCATGACCCTACATCGCTCCACCCTGCATCTAAAGGCACAACCACCGCAGAATCCGTTTTCTCCATAACGGCATAGTCAATTGAGTCATTAGGGCTGGCAGAAAAACTTTTTTCATCCACACGAACAAAATCAAGATCTATAGTGCTTTTTTCAATGGCTGCTTTACAGTTAATTACCATCTCAGGCTGAAACTTTTCAAGCTCTTCCAGGTAACGGTCAGCACGAAACATAAACATACCGCTATTCCAGTAGTATTTACCGGTGTCGATATAATCTTTAGCTGTTGCTTCATCAGGCTTTTCAACAAACTGATCAACAACCGCCCATTCACCCTGCTGGTCACCCGACTTAATATATCCATACCCAGTATGAGGGGAGTCAGGAACAATACCAAACGTAGCCAGCTTTCCTTCAAGCGCCGCCTTTTTACCTTTTTTTACTGCTTCTGAGAATAAAGCGTCTTCTTTAATAACGTGGTCAGCAGGCATAATCAGCAATACCGCATCAGCATCTACTTCAATGGCCTTATAAGCCGCTAAAGCAATCGCAGGCGCAGTATTACGCCCCACAGGCTCCAAAATTATAGAGCTGTTACTTAGATGGTCATGCTTTTGTAAGCACCCTGCCACCATAAACCGGTGGTCTTCATTTGATACAACAATTAGATGCTGCACATCATCAAGTGCTTCTACGCGTTCAACCGTATCACCCAATAAACTATTATTGTTCACTAGGTTAATAAATTGCTTCGGGTAAGCCTCACGAGAAAGTGGCCACAGACGGGTTCCTGAGCCTCCAGACAGAATAACGGGAGTGATCAAATGTATTTCTCCGTAACAAATAATGTGTAATTTAAAGTAGTCAGTTGCAACTCAACAAGTATCTTAGATTTCAAGCATTTTAACCAGCAATAGCTTTTAATACTATGTAATAACCCGTAATACTATCTAATAGCTCTTAGTACTAGGCAAACTGTTGATTATGGAAATCCATATACACAAGCGCTGAATCACCTTGCAGCATAGTAAGGTCATTTTTCAGAGAATTAAGATGAGTAATAGAGGAATGAACGCTAGCCTGACTATCAATAATTTTATTGATCAAGTCCAACTCTTCTAACCATTGATTCTCTAAACTCAACAATCTCAACGTTAAGTTATCAATGCAACTATAAAGAAAATGTAATTCATTTTTATCTGGAAGGCTGCGCTCGTTAACTTCTTGAACCTTGCGACTCACGCATTCTATTTTTCGTTCTAATGTTTTGATTTCATCAGGTTTGGCGAGCAGCTCAGCCCTGATTTTATCACAAACGGCTTGAGAGAAAGGCATCGTATTGTCACTCCTTGACATTGATTTCATAAACACTTCAAATCCCTGAAGCGTACTAACTATGTGGCGAGATTATAACTTAGCTTAAGCGAGGTGTCATGTGGTTTTATTTCATATCCTATGTTCTGGCATAGTTAATTTGATCAAACGGCTACTTAATAGTGCTACCCATGAAATGTTCGTTTGCATAGCCACTAACACGATCATAAGTATCAATTAACAACGACACTAGCTCTATAGCCCGATTAATTGCTTCTGCGAATTCCTGATTATCATCCACATACTCATGAACCAAACGGTTACGAAGGTTGCGCGCTTCAATCCAGTCGAGCATAGAGCTCAGCAATCCCAGCTTTTCCATTTTATTTAAATTATCAATGGCCGCTTTTGGCGTTTCCAGCATTTGCCGTAACAACTCTGGTATGAGTTTATCCCCAAGGTTGTCTTGTAAACGTCCAAAACGAGCAACAAATGCATCCACACGTTCTGCTAGATCTGGTTGTTTATCTAACTGAGCAACCCAGTTCGCATTAATCACTTCAGCTGACAAACGCTGAGTTGTTTGTTGAAGGTATCTAACCTCTTTCTCTGCTACTTTTAGTAAGTGAGTTAACCTTAGATTGTTCTTTTCCGTCATAAAACCTGACCCTGATGTCTGGCATATTCATGTATAGGTTTGTTTGCTGTATTTGGATCAACTAACAGCACATCAATATGCTGATCTCCCAACTGAATTTGCAAACTAGCAATAATTTTACTTGCCATAGAAGCTCGATTAGCCTGCTTGACGGCTGTTTCTATAAGGAGATCTATATCACCTCCTTTAGCATCATCATTTAAACGCGAACCAAATAAGAATATTTGCACACCATCGCTGCCTAGCAACGAAGTTACAGTCTGTTTAATAGTTGTTATTTGTCGTGTGGATAAGCGCATATGATGGCCAAGTTAAATATTAAACAACTTACGAGATTACCAGCAAGACTCAACACAAACGTCTCAAGTTGTTCTTTCACTCTCGTTTTACTGTATAGAAACTACTATTGACTGTTAATTTCTTTATCTACCCGCGCCATTTTATGCACATTACCCGGTAGTGGGGTATCTAGTCGGTCCTGCTTCCAAACCAAATCTTCCATATTACTACTAGGAGCAAAACCTAAGGGTGTTTCTTCTAAAATAGCTCTTACTTTATCGCAATCAAAAATATGGCAAGCTTTATCTAAACTATCCAGAACAACACTAACTTCAGCCCATTTAAGCGAGAGTTCCTGCGCTTTCATTATACGGGGGTGGCCGGTACCTTGAGGGTCATCTCCAATCAGCAATTCTTCATACAGTTTCTCACCTGGTCGTAAACCAGTATAAGCAATTTCAATATCACCTTCTGGGTTGTTCTCATCTTTAACTTCAAGCCCCATGAGGTGAACCATTTTTTTAGCCAGGTCAGCTATTTTAACCTGCGCACCCATATCGAGAACAAAAACATCTCCACCCGTGCCCATATTACCCGCTTGAAGCACCAACTGAGCGGCTTCAGGTATGGTCATAAAATAGCGAATAATATCTGGGTGAGTAACTGTTATCGGCCCGCCCTTTTTGATTTGTTTTCTGAAGAGAGGAACAACTGAGCCAGACGAACCTAAAACGTTACCAAACCTAACCATGCAAAAGCGCGTAGTACTTTGTCTTTTTGAGAGACCTTGCAGCACTAATTCAGCCATACGCTTACTGGCACCCATTACATTAGTTGGGCGCACTGCTTTATCAGTAGAAATAAGAACAAAAGTTTCTACTTTTGCTTTTATTGCGGCTTCCGCTGCATACCAGGTTCCAAAAGTGTTATTTCTTACCCCTTCCACAACGTTATGCTCAACCAAGGGAACATGTTTGTAAGCCGCCGCATGATAAACAGTTTGTACATTGAAGGTATTCATTATCACTTCTAAGCGGTGTTCACGCTGAACAGAGCCCATTACAGGCTTCAGCTCAACATCAAAATCACACTCGTTAACCAGTGTTTGTAACTCACCATGAATTGCATACAAATTAAACTCAGACAATTCAAATAACACCAACGCTCTTGGTTTATGCTGAATTATCTGCCGACATAGCTCAGAACCAATGGAACCACCAGCACCAGTGACCATTACGACCTTATCTTTAATGAAGGCGTCTAATAACTGATCATCTGGCGCAATAGGGTCTCTCCCCAGAAGGTCTTCGATTTCGATATCTTTAATTTCTTCAATTTTAGCTCGGCCACTGATGACTTCAGCCATATTTGGAATTGTTTGTACCTGAACAGGCAAAGGTTCCAAGTATCTTAATATTAATGAGCGCTGAGAGTGAGGGGCGCTACCTATGGCTAATAAGAGTTTATTGACACCGTGTTTTTCAATAAGTTTAGAAAGTTGAGCAGGGCTATGAACTCTCAAACCCTGAAATACACTACCCTGACGAGTATTGCTATCATCCACATAGGCTATTGGTTGAAATTCTTCTCCTTGGAACAAGGCATTGGCAAGCTGAATTCCTGATGTACCAGCTCCGTATATAATTACTTTTTCTTTTAACTTTCGTTGTGCTTGGTGCACATAAGAGCGCACTAACATTCGAGAGCCGCCAACAAATAATAATGCCAGCCCCCAATAAATAAAAGGAGCAGAGCGAGGGACTGGAGCTTTTAACAAAAAACTAGAGGCAGAGAAAATTAAAGCGGATACAGAAACCCCGGATACAACAGCAATTAATGCATGGTTTGATAAGTACCGAATCACGGCACGGTAAAGCCCGAGCCTAACAAAAACCGCAAGAGTTACCGCTACCGTTAACAAAAAAGAGCCAATGACTAATTTATCATTCGGGATGTAAAGTGTTTCTAAACGAATACAAATAGACAACCAAAGCGCTAAAAAAATAAACACGCTATCTGTAGCAACCGATATAGCTCTTTTTTGATAACGGGGCAAATTAAGAATATATTCGAACACAGAGTCCCCTGATTTTGTAACAAAAATTTATTTTAGTTCTTATGGGGTAGTAATGCAAAAAAGGGACCGCTAATTTCAAGCCCCCCTCTCTTTCAGGCAAGGAATGTTTAAGAGTATTTCTTTGAAAACAACAAAACCAGATCCAATGCTAGCAGCAATTGTTCAGCCATATTAAAATATTTATTTAAAAGAGCTGCCTGTATTTCTGGGTCATCTGGGTCATCATGCGAAAATTGATTACGCATTTCACGCAGCATCAACCATTGATCAGCTGATGTTATCGCACCCATTTTTTCGAGCCGATTCAATTTATCAATAAACGTCGTTAACTCACCCTCTTCATGGGTTAATTCAATAACAGCAGGCAATAACTTAGCCCCCATTGCATCCTGTAATTTTGAAAATCGCGCGATGAACTGATCAAAAATAGCAAAATCATTATCTGTTAAATGCTGAATTGTTTGCGCAGTAATTGGCTTTTTAACTTCCAACTGCCCCATAGCCCAACATAAACGACCTGCATGCGTTTGACATATTTCCACAATCCCATTAAAAACTTGTTTCTTCATATGCAAGCGATTACCTTTTTATAGCAATATTCCTGATTGCTTAGCCATTTCATAAATAGGTAATTCCTTTCCTACCTTACGATTAATCACAAGATCAATTTTCTGGTCTCCCAGTAATTTATGCAACTCAACCAAAGCACAAAGTTTAGCCTCAACTACGGCATCAGGTTGTATTATTTCAGGCTCAATATAAATATCAATATCGCCGCCCTTACTGGCATCATCCGCCCTAGACCCAAACAATTGTAATAGGGAGGTCGCACCAAAATACTTTAATAAAGTCCGCTTTAAAATTAATCGTTGCTGCTCAGTAATACGCATAATGGCCCTTATAACGTTCTAAATAAAACATCATAATTTAAATATATAAGGTTAAATAATTATAGCTCGGTTTTTATTTAACGGCATAAGGCAAAATTCACTTCACTCTATCCCCTGAACCTTTACCTGTTGCTGTCATTAAAATATATCGAAAATAATCTGATAATGAAAACTCCCGGATCATTCGTTGATCCCATTCAGCTAGTAGCTTTGGCGTAGACATATCAATTTCATTCACTTGAGCCAGCCCGGTAATACCAGGCAACACTTCAAATACACCGCGAGATTCTCTTTCTTCAATCAATTCTTCCTGATTAAACAAACAAGGCCTCGGTCCTACCAAGCTCATTTCACCTTTTAGAACGTTAATGAGTTGTGGCAACTCATCAATTTTAGTTTTACGGAGAAATCCGCCCATTTTTGTAATAGATGCCGTGCTGGCTAAATGACTGGCTACCGATTTAGTATCGACACTCATAGTGCGGAATTTAATTAAAGTAAATGGCTTTTGATTTTTGCCCACTCGCTTTTGTGTAAATACAGGAGAGCCTGTATCACAAAATCCGACAACAATCACAATTAGTAAAATAGGGGATGTAAGAATCAACCCAATAAAAGCAGCAATAAAATCTAATAATCTAAAAAACACTGAATTCATAATAATAACTACTTTCTCTGCGTTATTGTTTCGTAAATGCCTGAGCCATTTTTTAAGACTTTCATCAACGGTATATGGTGGTGTCCAATCTAAAAGTGCTTTGGTTTTTGAGATATCTACCTGTAGAGAACCAAATAACTTTGCAGCAAACATAAACCATGAGCTGGGCATAAGATCCAACAAAACCAGTAGCACCAGTTATAAGAATTTTTACAAAAGACCACTGACTACAATTCAACCAAACAATTCTGAGTGTGTACCAAGTCGGTATAGTAATACATATTCATCTGTAACGTTATAAAGTAAGACAAGATCATTTAACACATGACAATCTCGTTTAGGTGGTTTCTCACCACTTAAACTATGATCTAAAAACTTGCGCGCTAATGCGCCATTTTCTATAAGAACAGGAATAATTTCTTCTTTAAGTATTTCTAAGCCTTTACTACGTGTTGAGCTTTTCTTTACTTGTTTAATATCTTTTTTGAATTGACTAGAAGGCTTAATCGTTCGCATTTAATAACTCATCAAAGGAATTAAACGTTTCAAGCCCTTCTAAGTCATTATCAATTTCAGAAAATGCGGCTAATGTTTTAGCATTTGGCATACGTAATTCTAAAGGAAATTCGTGTCTGTTAACAATTTGCTTGTAAAGCATTCTAATCGCTTCTGACGGCGTTATACCAACAGAACTTAATATTGACTCTGCTTCACTCTTTAAGCTGTCGTCCATTCTTGCTCTGGCAAAAACACTCATGTTAACCCCCTCAAATTGACTTACACCAAATGTAGCACAACAAAACCACAAGCATCAATTTATAAAGCTTCTTTTTTAAAGAACAGAGCTGTTTTTTTGAGGCTTTCATCGACAGTAAAGGGTGGTACCCAGTCTAAACGTGCTTTAGTTTTTGAGATATCTACTTGTAGAGAACCTAATAAGCGTTGAGCTACGTCTTGCTTACCTAATAGTTTTGCAGCAAACATAAGCCATGCACCAGGTATAGGCAATAAGCGTTTCGGAGCCCCTAAAGGTACGGTTAATTTAGTTAATAAGGTTGTTGTTGAAATATCATTATCATCAGATACCAAAAATGTTTCATTAGCGGCATTCGGGTGATCTATGCAAGTAACAATAAGGTCTACCAAGTTATCTAAAGACACTAAACTTCGTTTATTATTAATAGCCCCCAAAGGTAAAGGTACGCCTTTATTTAGCCACTTCATCATACTGACAAAATTACCTTTCACACCTGGGCCATAGACTAGTGGTGGACGAATAACAACCACTTCCATACCTGTTTCCTGGGCAATTTTTCGTAAACCGACTTCGGCTTCATATTTGCTTAGGCCATATGGGTCTGTTGGGATATAAGAGTCATCAGGTTTGAATGGAGAGTTAAAAAAAGTATGCTCGCCGCTTACTTTAATGGAGCTAATAAAAATAAACCGTTTCACACCTGCCTGTGCCGCTTGTCTAGCTAAGTTTAATGTACCAAACCTATTTACAGAACGAAATTCGAATAATGGGTCTTCAGATGAGTCATCCATAATATGCGCTCTAGCGGCTAAATGAATAACCACTTCACACTCCCGCAACGATTCCCCCCAATCTGTTTCTGAATCAATGCTCTTAACCACTATTCTTTGGGTTTCAGAGTTCGAAAGACTCTTTTCTCTTACTGCAATTACTAGCTGGTGTTTTAGTTCGATAAGCTTATTTAAAACAGCCGATCCGACAAAGCCTGTTGCTCCTGTCAAAAGTATTTTCACAAAAAAACCTACTAATTATAAATCAACCAAACAATTCTGAATGTGTACCAAGTCGGTATAGTAATACATACTCATCTGTAACGTTATAAAGTAAGACAAGATCATTTAACACATGACAATTTCGTTTAGGTGGTTTCTCACCACTTAAACTATGATCTAAAAACTTACGCGCTAATGTGCCATTAGCTATGAGAACAGGAATAATTTCTTCGCTGAGTATTTCTAAGCCTTTACTGCGTGTAGAGTTTTTCTTTACTTGTTTAATATCTTTTTTGAATTGGCTAGAAGGCTTAATCGCTAGCATCTAATAACTCATCAAAAGAATTAAAGGTTTCAAGCTCGTCTAAATCATTATCAACTTCAGAAAATGCGACTAATGTTTTAGCGTTTGGCATACGTAACTCTAAAGGAAATTCGTGCCTGTTAACAATTTGCTTGTAAAGCATTCTAATCGCTTCTGACGGTGTTATACCAACAGAATTTAATATCGACTCTGCTTCACTCTTTAAACTATCGTCCATTCTTGCTCTGGCAAAAACACTCATTTTAACCCCCTCAGATTGACCTGCGCTCAATGTAGCACAACAAAACCACAAGTATCAATTTATTTTATTCAGGCAGCCTGGGAATAAAACTTCAAGCAAGAGGAACGTCCACGTATTCGACGTTTTTTATTATTTTCCTGATAAACTCTTAACGCGGATTCATTACCGACGCAATGCGCAAAATACTGCCGAAAAGCATTCACAGCAGGTGGCGTTTTCATACAGGCATCCTTGTTTTACAAAAACCAAAGACTGTATATTAATACATGCTGATATTTTATACAGCCCTTATTTTTATGGATACCTGCCCTGTAAAAGGGCTTTAACCCTCAATCTGTTATATCAAGCCTGCCAGGCTCTGACTGTTAGGTTATTGTTCGTTTGGTCACTTACAATATTACCTAAAGGAAGGGTCTGACGTCTTCTATTTGTTTGATTTTAAATATATTTCAAGCTGAGGTAGCGGTATTGGGCTTTGACCCTCTAACCTGAAAACTAAAGACTGCATATTAATACATACTGGCATTTCATACAGCTTTTATTTTTATGGATACCTGAAAATTGATGATAATGATTCTCATATGTCACCGACCCCTTTTAATTAACTTCGCGAAACTCAGATAAAGGATTATCTGAATTATTCCTCATAATATGAACACGGGCAGCAGTATGAATAATCACATCAATTCCTGCCAACAAGCCCTCCCAAACAGTTTCCGAGTCAATGCTTTTTACAATTGTTTTTTGAGCCTGTGTACCGTATAGCTGACGGTCTTTAATTACAGCCACAGGAAAACACCCCAAATCAACAAGTTTACTCAAAATAACCGAACCAACAAAACCCGCTGCACCAGTCAGAAGTACATTCACTAAAGCCACCTTCTATATATAAAATAACAAAATATGCTACCGATTAACATCTACAGGTATTTGACAGTCACCGAAAAACTCTCTCAGCTTTTTATAATCTTTTGTGCCACGCCAATCAATTTTAATATTTTCAGGACATGAAATAACAACCGAAGAAAAAAGTGTTTTCACTTCACAAATAGAGTTGTTAATAAGAAAAAAAAGTTCAAGAGGCACCTCAGATGGAATAACTGTGATACCGGGAAAAAAGGCTTTATAATCTGTAGTCTCCAAGGGGTGAGGCTTAATCCATTGAGTATAACTATTAGTACTCACCAATAGATCACGGTAGATCTCGATTTTTTCTAATTCTGTAACGGCCCCAAGCTCGCTAATATTCTGAGTCACGACAACCGAAATACCGTCCGAATATTCTGCAAAATTTCCAACCACCCCAAACGCATCACTAACCTCCCCCTTTTCTTTGCCGGAAAGTTCTTCCCACAAAAAATACATATCAAGTTTTTTTACTTTCGAAACCAAATCAGCAGGAGACAGGTCTGGTCGTTTAAGATACACAGACTCAATTGCGGTCATCCTACCACAACACCTCCCCCCATTCAGCAAAGCAACCACTTTACTCGGAAAACTCAAGCTATTATATATATCACTATTCGAGAAATAATTAATCAATCCATGCTCATACAGAGAGATTCTAGCCTTACCTTTCAACAAAGATACTAACGGGCTTGAATCATGAAATACAATCAATTCATCAAAATTGAAATCTCTTAGAATACGCCTACAACCAAAAACGCGAAACAACACCTTCCCCAAAACACCAGGGTACTTATATGGGATAGTTACCATGCACAATGAACGACTTAATTTCTCTACAACTCCAAGGTTGGCAGAGTCCCCCACAACAGCGATCACGCTACTTTTATCTGTAAACGCCAACAATATACCTACCAAAAGCTCGTAGTTATTTCTAACCTCAATTAAACGCATTGCCGCCTCTTAAAGAATAATACTGAGCAAACATCAACATTAATATATAAAAATACTGGACTGAATATACGGCATCATAAGAAATCGCTGATAACGAAATAAAGGCCACTAGAATTCTTGAATAACGAGATATCAACTTAGAGTTAAGATAAAAAAGAAATATGATTATAGCGCCATAATAAAACATGCCGAAATTAATCAAAATCCTCAAACTTCCAGACTCAGGATAAGTCACAAACTTATACCGAAAAGTTCCATCAAAATAACTAGCACTTACATATGCTTCACTAAGTTGAGGCATATGCCCTATGCCAAAAAGTAAATTACCGATGGGTTGATCTAGTAAATACAGAAGAGCATTGCACCAATTTACAATTCGGTAAGATGTCGCAGTTTCGATAATATTATGAAGCTGATAGTCAGAATAAAAATATAGATATACAGCAATTACAGGCAATATATGAGTACACAATATTATAAGTGAAAAAACCTTACCTCTTGAAAAAGAGGCTAGAATCGCGAGCAATAAAGCTAAACAAGCAGTCCTACTCCCCGTCCACACCATGCATAAAATAAGTAATAAGAAACAAACACATATAAATATATTTTTCTTAATTCCAAAAAAAACGATAACACCTAAGGTAATTATGATTGATAATATTGCAGGACTTCCATCTAACCCCAGCAAACGGTGTATGGAACCTAAGAGCTGATTTTGGTAGAGCACTCGATCATAAAAAAACAAACCATCAAGCATAAAAACTATAACGCTTAAAATTGTCAGTAGGACAGAAACAACAAAAAACCATTCATATAGCCAGCTTGAACAATACTTTCTAGCAAACTCAAATAAACAAAAAAAGGCAATTAAATTTATTACATAAACCCCCTGATAAACAGCTGCAAGCGGAAAGAATAATAGAAATACTACTGCCGAAGGCTTTACAGTTTTGCATGCCCCTACTAATAAATAGAAGCCTAATAGGAATAGAGCGATAAGGACCTGAGCAATAAAGGAACCAAAAATAAAATTTCTGCTAAGAATCATATAGCAAAAACTTAGCAAAGCCGCAAAAGAAGAAACAGCCCTTAGATCAAGAACCACGATATAACCTTTTATAAACTAACTCGATTAGAACTCTAGGGAATACCCTGCCAAGCGATCTAACAACAATATTTAACAGGTAATTATTTAACCCAATAAAACCTTTCCTATAAAAATAAGTTTGTAAGTATGCTTCTTCTTTTAAATATGAAAATCCTGTTTTTCTTGAATAGCCTTCATTCATTCTCACATCCATATGAATTGCAGGTAAATTATGAAATCTACAACCGTCCAATAACATATCTACCCACAACTTCCAGTCTTGTACTTGCACAAGCTCAGAATATCCTCCTAACTTTATGACCTTACTCTTCTTATATATACAGCAACCATGATTTACTGGTGATCGACGCTGCGCAAATTTCATAATTTCTTCGTGATAAACAGGGAGCGACCGCAAGGCAAAAGCCCCTTCCCCATTGAACTCTCTAATAGTAGAGCTAAGAATATCAATATCTGGATTCTCATATAAGAACGTTACTTGCTCTTCAAATCTATTCGCAGAAGATATATCATCAGAGTCCATTCTTGCAACATACTCATAACTGCATTTATTGAGGCCATAATTGAGGGCTTTGCCTTGACCAACATTCTCCTTCAGTCGATATACCTTTAAGTTAACTCTTTCATCTCCCTCATATTCTGAAACAATCAATTCATTTTCTTTACTAATATCTCCATCACAAACCAATACAACTTCTGTAGGCTGAAGACTCTGTAAGTGCGTAATACTATATAAAGCCTCAGAAAACCACTCAGGCTTATCATTAATATAAAGTGTTATTAATACAGTGAATTCCACTCTAGCCTCTCCTATTTTTATAAATCTCAACAGCCTCAGATAGGCCTTTACTGAACGACGGAGCCTCATCTAAAACTTTTTCTAAGCGCTCAATATTAAGCGTTGTATTCATAGGCCGAACTACAGTTGAACCGGAGCAATCAAACTCAAAGGGAGTTACATTAGCCGTATCTGCGTCTAGTACCCCTGCTAAATCTCGAAGAAACTCGTACTTACTAAGAAAACGATCAGAGCCTACATTCATAATCCCGGTTAATCTAGGGCGGTGTAATAGAATAGTTTTAATGGCTCGACTAAGCTGCCATATAGATACAGGGTTAAAGTAAAAGTTGGTAAACCCTGAAATCACTTCACCTGATACTAATTTTTCTCCTCCCCATTCAAATAACGAGTTCCCAATAACACCTTGATTAAAACCATAAATATTAGTTCGTAATACAAGCCCAGAAGAATCTACTATAGGCCCCTCACCCAAGAGCTTTGTATATGCATAACTGTTAAGCGGCTCAACATCACTACCCTCTTTATACCCCCCATCTTTACCATTAAAAACTGAGTCTGTCGAAATAAGTATATTGTACACTCCAAGTGTCGATAGCAAACTTGGCAATAAGTAATGTAACGCAAAAGCAGCTTGGTATTCTTCACTACACTGTTGTAAGTTAACCATAGCCGCACAATTGACAATAACATCTGGAGAAAATTCAGAAACTGTCTTAATCAGCCCATTTAAATTCAACAAATCAGTCTTGATATAATTCTTCAAATCACAAGAACGCCTCCCCACACCTAATACATTAAAGTGTGGATCAAGCTCATTATACAAAGCTTGCCCAAGCATTCCAGATGCGCCAAGTATTAGCACTCTCATATGGAAAGCTCGGCACTAATTTCTTTAAACTCATACAATGACTCAATCATTCGGGCAAGCTCAACTGGCGTTAATTGCTGCGCATTGTGCGAATGATAATCCAAAGTTTTGCTTACCTTCTCCTCCCCCTCTTCGAGATATTCTTCATAATTCAAACTTCGACTATCTACAGGTACCTTAAAATAATCACCTAGATCAACGGCCTTCACCATTTCTTCACGTGTAAGTAAGGTTTCATATAATTTCTCACCGTGACGAGTACCTATGACCTTTGTGGGGTGACCTTCTGAATTAAGCAGAATTTTAATAGCCTTAACAAGTGTGTCAATATTTGCAGCAGGCGCTTTTTGAACAAATATATCTCCATTGCTACCATTATCAAATGCGAAAAGCACTAATTCAACTGCATCATCTAAACTCATCATAAACCGAGTCATAGAAGGGTCTGTTATCGTAACAGCTCCCCCTTTTTTAATTTGCTCAATAAATAAAGGTATAACTGAGCCTCTAGAAGCCATTACATTCCCATACCTAGTAGCACAAACAACTATATTTTTGTCGCTCAAGTTTCTAGATTTTGCAATAATAACTTTCTCCATCATCGCCTTTGAACACCCCATGGCATTAATAGGATATACGGCTTTATCAGTACTAAGGCCAATAAATTTCTTAACGCCGCTTCTTATCGACACATCAAGCACATTTTTTGTACCTATCACGTTAGTCTCTAGAGCTTCCATTGGGTAAAATTCGCAAGAAGGAACCTGCTTAAGTGCAGCAGCATGAAATACATAATCTACCCCTCTCATAGCATCTTCTAATGAAGAAATAGATCGCACATCACCCATGTAGTACTTCAATTTTGGCGAATTATACTTCCGCCTCATATCATCTTGCTTTTTCTCATCCCTAGAAAAAATACGAATTTCTCCAATATCTGTTTGCAAAAACCTTCTTACAACAGCATTCCCAAATGACCCAGTTCCACCGGTAATTAATAACACCTTATCTTTGAACATAAAAAGCTCCGTGAGAATTCCAGCAATTTAGTTAGAAGCTGCTGGCTTCGAAAGTATAAAAATTAAAATGACTAAAAAAAAGTTAGATAAAATCAACGCAAACGGTATGTATTTAATATCATACATTGAGAAAAGCCATACAAAGAAAATATAGACAAGCGTAGACAAAATTGTACACACTGATATTGTATATGTTCTCGAAAAATAGAACATATAGTTCACCAAAACTAAATAGGGAATTAAAAGGCCAAAAGCAAATGAAAACAAAACCACAAAATATTTAACATCATCAAAACCATCGCCAAGCAACAACCTATAAACCTCAATGGGGAGAAACATAAATGCCAAAGGAGCAATAAAACATAATATTATTGACTGCCAAGCCCACCCTCTAATTTTCGAATAGTATAAAGAACCACTTTTTATTCCTCCAAAAAAATGTGGAACTAAAGCTTTATTAATCGCTAGCAAAAAAATGGAAAACGCACTAGCAATTTGATATGCAGCAGCGTATACGCCTAGATCAGAAGCCTCAAACTTGTTATAAATAAAGATTTTATCTAGCTGGCCTTTAGCAAAAAAACTAAACTGGTGTAATATTAATGGCAAACCAAAACTGCAAACATATAAAAACCCTTGACCTAGATGGCGTAGAGAAAAAATTATTTTGGTGGTAGATCTGGCCCACACCCAACCAGCAATGAAAGCGCATATAAGATTTGACGCCATTATTGACAGTACACGCCCTAGAACACTCGCTTCTGATAATTCAAATATTATTATTGTAAGGGCTATTGATAAGCACCCATAGGTAACCTGCAACAACAAATATTGATATACATTTTTCTGGCTCTGCCTTATTGCTAGCTGCGCACTAAATAGGGCTTGCCCAAATGAAGAAATTGAGATAAGTGCCAAAATTTCAGATTTTACATAAATGGCATAAAACAAAAAAACTAAAGCAACTACAAATGAATAAAGAGCCCCGCCAAAAACTGCAAGACCAATTGACCGATGCCCATATCGAAAATAATACCTTACAATGGCTCCATCTTGACTCATCGACAAAACAAGAAAAGCGAATGCCATTATCGCTTGATAATAAGAAAGAACACCATACCCATCAATGCCTAACATTCGCGTTAGGTATGGTAACAATAAAAAAGGTACTGACTTAGAAAACACTTCAGCTATAACATATATTAAACCCTCTCTAACAATTCTCACTACTGACGAGACTTTAAGAGTTCAGCAAAAATAAAGTCGTTCTCTGAGTCAATATCGACTGATCGTTCAGATGGCATTACTGACGCGTACGAAGGAACTACTATGGCTTCAGGCTCACGAGAAAACACACTGACACCCCATATGTAAATAGCTCCGTTCAAACGATAGTGTTTTTCCAAATCTTGACTTCGAACCCCTTTAACTCCCTCACTAATAAATGAATCCATAGATAGAGTTGAGTCCAAACTATTACACCACTGGATAGGGTGATCTACTTCACAGACACTTAATACAGAGCTAGCCGACTTATCCGAAAACAACTCCATAGCACCAATAATATCTTCACTATTTCTTAGTGGAGAAGTTGGTTGCAACAAAACAACTACATCAAAGCATCTATTATTTTTCGCATAAAAGTCTAAGGTGTCTTTTACGACATCTAGTGAGGATGCGACATCTGTTGATAAACCCGCATGCCTCAAGAATGGAACCATAGCGCCATACTCTATAGAGATATCCGCAATCTGTTGATCATCAGTATTAACCATAATTTCATCAAAAAAATTTGAATGAATAGCGGCCTCAATACTCCAAGCGATAAGTGGCTTACCTAATAAATTTCGAATATTCTTCCCTGGTAGCCTTTTACTACCGCCACGAGCAGGGATAATGGCTAAAACGGTCTTCCCCTTATACACTAAAACACCTCATGGTATTCATTGTTAGCTTTTTCGTACTCTTCGAGTCTACCAATATCAAGCCAATATTCTCTCAACGGAAAAGATATTGTGTTGTGACTTTCTTCAATCAGTTTTTCAAACAGTGTTGGCATGTCATAAAATTCGTCATTTGGTATTAAGTCGATGCATTTTTCATCAAGCATATAAATACCGGCACTCACAAAAAAACTATGTTTTGGTTTCTCTTCAATAGATAATATTTTTTCAGCCTTTAAATTCACGACACCATAAGGCACTTGAAAATCATATTCTCTTACGCACATGGTCGCCATAGCATTGTTATTTTGATGAAAGTCTAGAAGGTGTTCAAAATTAACATTGGTAAGTAAATCACCATTCATCACAAAAAATGAAGTTTTAGGTTTATCTTTTAATAAACTTAAAGCACCCGCTGTTCCCATTCTTTTATCTTCTAATATGTACTCAATATTCACACCAAACTTAGAACCATTTCCAAAATATTCTTGAATTATATGTGACTTATAATTCACACACATAATAATATTAACAAAACCGTAAGCAGCAAATTTCTCTACAATTGTTTGGAGTATGGGTTTCCCGCCAACATGTAACATTGGCTTTGGCGTATTGTCTGTTAAGGGTTTTAGTCTTGAGCCTAAGCCCCCTACCATTAATATCACTTGATTTACATGTTCTTTAGGGCGTAACAACTCATCTAAAACGGCAATGGATACCACTTTACCTTCATTATCAACAACGGGAATTTGATAGATCTTTTTACTACTGCAAATATTTATTATTTCTTCGCGAGATGTATTGTTTTTTACTACAGTAGGTTCTTGGAAATACACATATTCAATAGTGTCATCTAGTTTTTTCCCATTTAAAATAGCTCTTCGAATATCTCCGTCAGTTAACGTACCCAACAATATATCTTTATCATCGACAACAATGGCTATTTTTATTGCCCCGCTATCAATAATCATCAATGCTTCTTTAATGGTAGAGCTTATTGTTAATTTTACCTTTTCTATATTCAGCATTTATCGTTCCATATCAACAAACTTTTTAAAGATAGACAACGTTACCGACTCAAGCTGGGAAACAATTAAAGGTGCAGAGACTCCATCACCATATATATTAGTAATATGCTGACAATTACTTATAAAGGCATCTGACTGAGCTAACTGTATAGCTTCACTAAGCTTACTAATTGAACAGTCGATCACATTACCACTCTGTAAACGTCCTTTCTGACGGGAGCCTATATTTACAACCGGTTTATGGTAGCTTGCCGCTTCAATAATTCCACTCGACGTATTCCCTATTAGCAGGTCTACCAGCTTCATTGCACTTAAATATCGTTGTTGGCCCAAATTTTTTACTACTTTATATTTCTCAAGATTCTCTTGGCAGAAAGTTTCTATTTTTTGGTTTATTAACCTTCCTGAATCATCAGCATTGGCGTAAGTAAATAAAACATTACAGTCTGACTCAGATAAGGCTTGAAAAATTTTATCCATATCAGACTCGACATCACTATTTTCTAATGTCACTGGGTGATATGTAAATAAGGCAGTACGTAAGCCAAAACGCCAATTTAAGCTGTTTTCCAACTCTTTTTTTGAAAGCAAGGAGAAATTCAATATGTTATCAATTCCTGGCGCGCCACTTTTAAACACCCTAGATGGAGCTTCCCCCATTTGAATAATACGTTGCCGATACTCTTCAGTAGAAGTGAAATGCAAATAACTCATCTTAGTAATAGCATGGCGAATTTGTTCATCAACTGCACCCTCAGTGATTTCACCTCCATGAATATGTGCAATAGGTATATTCATTAACATCGCTGTTGTCGCAGCGGCGAAGGTCTCATACCTATCGCCAAGTAATAAAATAATATCTGGTTTTAGCCGATTAAATGCATCCGATAATAAAATTGTAGCCAAGCCAGTTGTCTTAGCGGTTGCTGATTTAGAGTCTGCCGCAAGTAAGTTCTCTATTGTTTCATCAATAACAAAACCGTCTTCTTCAATTTGCTTATATGTTAATCCAAACTCACGAGAGAGGTGCATTGTTGAAGCTATAAGCTGTAACTGAAGCTGCCCAGATTTTTTAATACCTTTTAATATCGGGAAGAACAGCCCATATTCAGACCTTGTTCCCGTTACCACGCAGATTTTTCGAATAGTCATATCAACTCATCTGCCTGATAAGATTTCTTAGCATAAGAGCCCAGCACATCTCCCCATCTCATTGGGCTTATACCATTACCAGGTCGCTTTACCGCTAAATTATCTTCACTAAATAACTCACCTTCTTTTATGGCTTTTTTGGCGACCAGTGACTTTCTTGCTATTTCTATATTTGGCTTTTCACTGTTGCTAGGTTTCTTAACGCTACTTCCTAGTGCTAGCTCAATATTACGAATACCAGCAATCATTGCTTTTAACTCGTCAGGGGATAAAGAAGCTTTATGGTCTGGACCTTCCATCTTCTTATCTAGCGTAAAATGTTTCTCTATTACTGAAGCTCCCATTGCTACAGCAGCTATATCAACCTCAACCCCCAAAGTGTGATCACTATAGCCATAGGCTATATCAAATGTATTCCCAATGGTTACCATTGCTTTTAAATTGACATCTTCCATTGGTGTTGGGTACATAGTATTAGCATGAAGAATCGTAATATTATCTTTTTCTGTTCCTGCCATAACGAGAATATCCAAAGCATCTTCGATCTCCCCTATGTCGGCCATGCCAGTAGATAGAACAACTTCTTTATTCAGCCTTCCAATATGCTGCAAATAAGGAAGATTTGTAATTTCACCGCTAGGTATTTTGAAAATACCCAAACCCAAATCATTTAGCAGTTCAATGCTTTCATGATCAAATGGCGTAGACAAAAACATTATTTTTTTTGCATCACAATACGCCATTAACTCTTTATGTGTTTCCACATCCAATTCCAACCTTTTCAGCATCTCATGCTGTGTTTCTACTGCATTTGTTGTTTGCTTTTGATATTCCGCTTTTTTTGCAGATTTATTAACAAGAGCATCCGCCTTGAATGTTTGAAATTTAACCGCATTAGCACCAGCCTCACTGGCCACATCTATTAACTTCTTAGCTAATTCTACGGAGCCATTGTGGTTAACTCCTGCTTCTGCAATTATAAATACACTCACTTAACGACACTCCCGGCTTTAATAAAGCTGTTGGCACAAATGCTTATCGACTCTTTAGTTGTAGCTTGACTACCCACAAAAGTATTTTTACCAACAATGACGCCACCATTAATAATAGCGCCTGTTGAAATATGACAGTTGTCTTCGATTACACTATTATGCTCGATCAATGATTTAGTATTAATAATGCAGTTATTTCCTACGGTTACACCTGCATTGATTAAAGCATTATGCATAATAACTGAGCCATCACCGATAGAACTGTGCTTCGATATATAAGCTCTTGGTGAAATGATACAGGGTAAAAGAAAGCCCGCTTTTTTTGCCAAGCTAAAAAGCCTCTCTCTCAATGAGGACGTTTTAATTTGTCCTGCGCAAATACAGGCATATTTATATTTTTCAGCTAAGTATTCTAAGTTTTCATCATTACCAATAACCTCATAACCTAACACCATTGTTCCAAGTAACTCAGGCCGGTCAACAATACCTGCGATTTTAAATTTATTTTCTTGCTCAATAACATCAATCACGGACTGGCAGTGACCACCCCCACCAATTAAAACAATAGAGTCCATCAAACTCTCACGCTACTTGGAATATTAACCACTCTATCTTCTAGCCACTCAGAGTGACTTAAATCACCACATTGCGCATTTTCAAACATGTTTAGCTTATTCATTAATGTCCAAATAGGTCTAGTCATCACGCCATTGTTATTTGTACACGTTAAGAAATCATCTCTTTGTTTTTTGTCACTTAAAACAACCGCATTTAACCAGTAATTAGACACGGAGTGTTTAGGCGCTACTATAAAATCCAATGTACTATCTTGAAAAAAATCATTATACAGATTAGCTAACTCAGCCTTACTTTTAAGGAATGTACCTAAGCCTTCTAACTGTGCAACTAACAGAGCTGCATTAAGGTTAGGCATTCGATAGTTATAGCCAACCATATCATGAGAATAAGCCCATTTATGTGGCACTTTTGCAGTTGTAGTAATGTGTTTAGCTTTTAACGCTAGTGACTCATTATTAGTAATAATACAACCCCCACCCCCGGAAGTAATAATTTTATTACCATTAAAACTAATAGCGCCAAGCTCACCATACGTGCCTGTATGCCTCCCCTTATAGAAACTCCCCAAGCTTTCAGCGGCATCTTCAACAACGGTAATATGAAACTCATTGCAAATTTCAACGACTTCATCTATTCGACAAGGGTGCCCAAATGTATGCATAGGCACACACGCCTTTATTACTTTACCTGTTGACCTATTAATACATTGGCGATTCTCGATAACCGTATTTTCATTGAGAAAAACTCTTAATGCATCAGGCGACAACCCCATAGTGTCTTTATCGACGTCTACAAATACAGGTATTGCATTGCAGTAACTTATTGCATTACAGGTAGCCACAAAAGTAAGGGCCTGAGTAATAACCTCATCACCTTCTTGTACATTAGCTAATAGCAACGAAATGTGTAACGCAGAGGTGCCATTAGACGTTGCTACGGCATACTTTGCACCGGTGTAGCTTGCTATCATTTCTTCAAATTGATCTACAAACTTACCTACCGATGAAACAAACGTTGAGTCTATACATTCATTCAGGTATTTTTTTTCATTACCAATAAATTTAGGCTCGTGTAATGGAATAAATTCTTCAGTACTAAAAACGGACTGTATAAAAGTAACCACGTCTTGATACATTACATTTTCCCATCTAGATATTTGCCTGTTTCTTTGTGGCCAAAACCTGGAATCATTTCAAAAAACAATTCTACAATTTCTTCTTTTTCCCAGCTGCCACGTTTTTTAAGTGCAATAATAGCATCTAGAAAATGGTTGAGCTTGTTATCATCTGTATTTGAATTATTCTTTACAACACCTAAGGTAGTGAAACGGTCAAAGTCAACTTCTTCACCTTCTACAAAAAATTCTTCATAGTCTTTTTCACCGGTTGTATCCGAAGGAAAGAAGCAACAAGGCCACTTACCTTGGCTTACAAAGCTATCAATATGCTCTCTAGCCTCGCCCTCTGTTTCACAAAGGGCCACACCATAACCTCTTTCAGCTAAGTATTTTTCAGCAATAGAGGAAAAAGTAACAAGATTTAGCTCTTCATTGAGTTTAGGAAAGCAAATATCTCGATTTTCTCCTAACAAGGTTGAAATAAGACAAAGTTGGCCAGCCTCTTTGGGAGTAACGAAATATCGACGAATATCATTAGGCGCAGCAATAGGTTGTTTTTTAAGAATCCGTTGATTGAACCCATGCAGTAGACTGCCATCAGAAAAAGCCACATTAGCAAATCGAGCCGTAGATATAGGAATATCTCTGCCTTTCTGCATTAGAAACATTTCCATTATTCTCTTTGATGCACCCATCATATTGGCAGGGTTGGCCGCCTTATCTGTTGAGACACAGAAATATTTCTTTGCTCCGCCCTTAATAGCAAGGTCGATTGTTTTGAGAGTATTAACAATATTCACATCAATCATCCGCATTAACGTAAAAGGATCTTTTTCAGACCTAACATGTTTTAGCGCAGATAAATTAAGCACATAATCATAACCACCTTCTGCTTTAAACATGGCTTCAAACTCTACACTTCCGCAATCAAGTGCAAACGTTTTAAACTCACCATCCATATAACCAAAGGAACTCCTGATATCTCGAACAAGCTCCACCATGTTGTTTTCACTAATATCGACAACATGGAGCTTTTTAGGGCTGCGGGAAAATATTTCTTTTGTAACTGCCTGACCAATTGACCCTGCACCACCAATGACTAAAAATGAACTTTCATTCACAATAGAAGAAAGTGTGCCTTCGAAGTGAGTAATGTCTTCTTCGAGAAGCATTTTTGTTCTACCAATCAGGCCCAAGATATCCACGAAACCTTCCTCTTTATAAAAAAACCAATGGGGAAAAAACCAATGTAAAAACCAATGGGGTCAGACCCGATTGCTCTTGTATTATTAGTGCTTTATTAATTTATCGGGCTAAATTAGCTATGCATTCACTTGCAGGCAAGCTCTTACATTTTTCAAATTATAAACATTTAATTTTATATAGCCTACTAATGACTGACTTTACCTTGGTACAAATCATATATTGGAAATGCCAATTCATAATCATTCCACTCTAAGTCGCCAAAGGTTAAATGAAATTTTTTAAATTCATCTATATTTTGGTATTTTTTTATATCCTGGTGCCGCGTATTCTTTATAAAACCCGCAAAATCCACTGTTTGTTCTTTGCCATCATTAAATTTTAGGGATATTTTATAGTCTTGCATATAAATGGCATGGGTTATTGTAATAACGGTATTCATTATTTCACCTTACCTTCTATTTTAATGCATGTTATTGACTTGTGATAAACGAAGTAATCTATCCATTTTTGTACAATTTCTATTTTAAATTTTTCAACAAATATTTTAAATTCTTTTAGTTCTTTTTTGGGTAAAGGCCTTTTACCTTTAACTTCTTTTATTTGAATATCAACAACATCACCATTATCAATTATAAAGTCCGCTTTGGACTCATAACCCTGATACTTACCATGGACATGTATAGGCTCATGCTCATTACTGTAAAACATAATAACAATGCCTAAGTATTCAAATATTTTGGGCATAGTAGTTTACCTTGCTATCGAACACATTTTTATCGACCGCTTCGCTTAGCTCTTCTTCTAGTTCTTTTACATGCTCTATCATGGCATCTTTATAATTCTTATCCATAATGCTGCCTATGGTACAGGTGATCGAGTTCCCACATTGATGTAATGCGGTTTTCTTCTTTTGCTAATCGCAATGGGTCATTCACTTGAATAGCTTGCCCGTGTTCGATTACGACCATTGCCAGATTTTCAGGCTGTAAACGCTGTTGCCATGCGTCTTTTGGGTAATGATTAAATGCAACGGCTAATTCAAAGTTATATTCAAATACTTGAATTAAAGCTTGCTCTTCAAGAAGCGATAATTCTCTTTACTTACTTAACTCAACACATTCCTTTAACTGCTTTAGGGCGGTATTAAAGCTGTTTAGACGTTGATGCCAACTTATTTCAGTTGTCATTAAATTTACTCTTAATACGCTTTTCTTTTAGAAACGGCCCACATAATTAACGAGACAAACACCCCGAGCATTCCACCCAACAAGCCAGCCAAAATCAACACCAATGCTTTTTTCGGTTTAATGCTCTGCTCTGGCTCATCAGCCCAAGCATCCACATTAATAACTTCCAATTCAGTAAGTTCATACTCAACAGAGTCCAAATAGCTAATTTTTTCTTGTATCGGTCGAATTTTTTCAATAAACGGGTCAAGTAACTCTCGTGATTTTAATGAGTCAATCTCCGCCCTGAGCACTTCATAGCCTCTCATATAGAGTAAACTTTCATCCAGGCTATTTGAAGGCATCTTATCTGCAAGACCACTCATTGCAGGTTTCTTAATGTTAAGTTTTTTAGCTATTTTATACGCTTCTTCCAGTAAAATAATTTTATCCTGTAATCTCTGGCTATAGACTGTTCTTAACGATGTAATTTCTTTTTCGTATTCTTTAACGGCCAGAGCCTTGTTATGATTTGCTGATGTCACAAGTTCTTCTTTTGTTTTTTGCTCAATATAACCTAGGTAACCATTTAACCATTGGGCGGCTAAGGCGGTATCAGTGTATTGGTGAGCGACTGACAGGTAAACACTGTTTTTACCAGGCTTAGTGACCGATATCGATTTTAAGAATGCATTATCTAGTAGGTTATTGGCCGAAGCATCGGAACCCTTACTTCGGTAAACAGGCTCAACATGTTCTTTAAAATATGCCATCACCAGGCTTCTGGACTGAAGGTTTTTCTGAAATAACGTAAAGACAGATAATGAGGTAACAGACTGAGAGTATTGGCCTAACTGTTCTTCACCAACATTCAACTGCGTTACATTTACTGACTGAGTTTCACTAATAATAACTTTGGCTTCGTATACTTTGGGGGTAATGAGAAGGTAGGCCACGGCTAGCGCTATCGTTAACGTAGTAACACCTACCACCACCCATTTTCTTTGCCATAAGGCTGCAGCCAGTTCAAAGAGGTCTATTTCATCTTCTTGGGTTTGAATGGGGAGAACGCTTTGATTCTGCATGACGGCCTATTAGTGTAAGTATAAAAGAGGGGATTATAAGGGATCATTAGCTAGTTGGCTAGTTGGCGTCTAGCTTGGGTAGTGTAAAGGAGGTGTATGTTTTTCAACCGGAAAACACATTATATCAAAAGAACCTCCATCCATTCTTATTAAAAAATTGTACGCCCGACCTTATAAATTGAAAAGAGTGCCACTTGCCTTTTTTCCATACTTGCCCACCTCCATGCTGAATAACAACACTAGGAACAAAAATAATTTTTGTTCCTTTAGCTACATCTAATGACAATTGAAAATCTTCAAAATATAAAAAATAATCCGGATCAAAACCTCCGACCCGCTGAACAACTTCGGTCCTAAAAAACATAAAACAACCTCCAGCGATAGGTATATTTACTTCTTCCTTAGACTGGGCAACTGCTCTTATTTCATAAGAAAAAAGCCGAGCCCTAAATTTATCGTTCAACCATGATTTATTCACAACGCGTAATAATAATGTAAATACATCGGGGTAATTTTTAGCGATATATTGCTGTTTATTATCAAGACCGTATACCTTAGGGGAAACCAAACCCGTGTCCTGATTTTGATCAAGATAGTCGATAGCATTTAATAAGGTATCTGGTTCAAAAATAACATCAGGGTTTAGTACAAGATGATAATCAGACCGAACTTTATTAATAGAAAGGTTATTCGCGCAACCATAGCCTAAATTAGAACCTGGGCTGATATATTCAACATGCAGCCATTCACAATCGGCAAAAAAAGACTAGCTGAATTTTTTTAACTGTTTAAATTCATCATTCTGAGCACTATTATCGACGACATGAAGGATTACATGAGTAGGTAAGTGATTATTTAAGCACTCTACTGACGTAATTAACGATAAATACAATTTACCCAGCAAATCATAGTCAGGAAAATAGGTAACCAAACTTATACTTATACTTAACTCACGTTCAGGAGTCATTTATTACCCTTTCTAATCAATAGTCTTTTATCCAATAAGTGCAAAATACTGATGGCGCTAGATGTGCGAGTCTGCTGAACAACCTTTCTTTTACCCCACATTTTAGGGAGTCCTATAAGAGCATCCCATTTCGCCTTAAATATTACCCTTGGCCGACCTTTAAACAAAAACCAAAAAAGACTAAACAAATTAAGCAAAAGGTGTAACGGTAAAAACAACCAAAAAAGAACACATGGCATATTCTTAATATAAGTCAAAGCTAGATTTCTATGCCCATAGTAAAGACTAAAATCACTATTCAAGCCGGTTGTTGCAGACCCCACATGAGAGACAATCGCACTTGGTACATAACGACAAGAGTAACCTAATAGCTGAAGACGAAAACCTAAATCTACATCTTCGACGTAACAAAAATAACCTTCATCAAAAAGGCCTGCCGCCCTTATAGCACTTAACTTATACAAAGCCGCACCAGCACAGCAACTAAATACATCTTGTTCAAATTTACCTAATGCATCGGCATTACCTTGATAAAATCGACGCCATGGCAGCCCACTCACATGATAAACATCACCGGCACCATCAATTAAAGATTGGTCATGATCACAAAGCATACGTGACGCAAACGACCCATATTCAGGCAGTAAGCGCGCCATATCAAGCAGGCTTTTCAACCAGTTCACATCGGGCACCGCATCTGGGTTTAGTAGCGCAACATAATCAAAATTGGTCAATTCAGCAATGGCAACGTTGTTTGCAACCGCAAAACCGGTATTGGTGTTTAAGTAACGAAAAGAAAAGCCCGGATATTGCTGCTGGGCCTCTAAAGCTGAGCCATCTTCGCTGGCATTATCCACAACAATCACTTTGTCTGGCGCTATTGATTGCTTACTTAGCCCACTCAATGCTGCCAATAAATGATGACCAGCATTATAGTTAACAATAACCACAGCGCATTTAATAGTCGGCAAACAAAGCAAAACACTCAAGCTCTTGACCCGTCGTCCTTTTTATAAATCACCACACCCACTCGATCTACATGCTCTTTTAATGCATCATTATTAATAGAATCGTAATCTACAATATCAAAAAAATAGGGTAGTGGCAGCGCCTCTTCTAAGTGGTCATGCAACTCATTAACCACCTTCGTACGACTGTTTGACTGCTCTGTCTCTAAAAACAAAACAACATCAATATCGGAGCCAGATTTGTAATTACCCTTAGCCCTAGAACCAAATAATCTCGCCTCAACAACCTGAGGGTATGTGTGGATAATATCAACTATTAAGTTCATATCCTGATTACACAAACCGCCAATCATAACTGGGCCTCGCAACTCAGCCTGATTAGCAATTTATCTATAAGTGGGTAATAAATATTTCTTATAGCTTTTTCAACTTCCAACGCCTTTTGCTCATCATACGTATGAACAGTTAGATTTCTATCTGTAAGCGCCTGAATCCATTCGTGTCCGTCGTCAATAATCCCCGCTTGAAAAGCCTGTTTTATCGCCTGTCTTGGTGAAGCTATATCAAACCCTTGCATCTGCAAATAATCTTTCAACGTCTTCCAAGAAAGTTCAAAGCTCATCTCATAGAATTGAATAATACCGGCACGCTCAACCTCTGAAGGGGACGTTATCTCAAGTGATGAGGAGAGTAAATTAAACGCACGTTTAAAGTTACTCAATCTCTGAATCCAGCGAATATCTTCTTGCATAGCTACGCCATCAATTTTTACTTTTTAGTGACCGTTATTTCATCAAACAAACTATAAGCGTCTGGTGAGATGTCATTATTGCCGACTACAAGCACTGTATTAAGTGTTGTTGCGGTAAATTTGAATTTCTTTTCTCCACTATAAAGATCTGCAGCACCTTTAACGCCCTCAAGTTTACCACTAATTGAACCTGTAGGGTTTGTGGTTACATATGCAAAATAAGCGGGGGCATTACCTTCTTTATAATCCATGGTAACTTTATAAGTTTCGCCAACTTCAGTAGGAAAAGATTGAATCGCTCGCCCTCTAAGAGCTGACGCACCATTACTCACCTTTAGCCTGCCAGCATCTACAGAGAGCACTGAACCTTGATATGGCTTCCAACCCTCTGCATCAATATCAAAAGCACTGTTTGTTAACAGGTTACTCTCACCCTCTGAGCAAGCAGTAATAAAAGATACAAGCCCAGCAAGCAATATAAGTTTAATGGCTTTTTTTCGCATGATCTAACTTTCCTTAATTATAAAATCCATTATTCTGACTTAGGTATCATCACATTAGGTTATGATAATGATCCTCAGGTGTCACCGACCCCTTTTAAGGGGTTGAACGATTCAAACGGGTAAATAACCAAACCTACCCTTTCAATATGTTCCAATAACTCATGATTATCTATGTCCGCTAATATAGACAAATCATAGGTATAAGGCGTTAATAGGTCATCTATTAATGCGTCGATACCCATAAGCTCATCATGGGTTATGCGTCCAATAAACGTTAAATCAATATCTGAACTATGACGAAAGTTACCTTTAGCTCTTGAGCCATATAACTTCACTTGCTTAACAGAAGGGTAATTAGAGAATATACCACTGAGTTTATCTAGTAACCCTACAGATAAACCGGTTTGCTTAA
Source organism: Hahellaceae bacterium (assembly GCA_016744695.1). Classification (GTDB taxonomy): domain Bacteria; phylum Pseudomonadota; class Gammaproteobacteria; order Pseudomonadales; family Oleiphilaceae; genus Alkalimarinus. The sequence continues at coordinate 1,583 of JADGDV010000011.1, read as the reverse complement.
CGTCAATCATATTGCTGTTCATGTTTTATTTGGTTTAAGCGAGCATTAAGTGCAACAAACGCAGCATGATAACTTGTTAATATTTTTTCTACCACTTTACGTGAAGTTTCACGATTATAAGTATGGGAGGTTAACGCTCGGCTACGGATCATATTCATCCATACATCACCATCTGCAATCAAGCCACGCTTGAATGCCAAGCGTATTGCATCACGACTGCCCTGAATACCTTCTTCGTTTTGGTATTCATAAAAATCTTTAAGACAATTCCACGCAAGTTCGTAATTATATTCGAAAGCTTGAATTAACCCTTGCTCTTCTAATTTAGTAAGGTCACGCTGTTGCGATAGCTCAACAGCTTCGGTTAATTCATTTAAGGCCAAATTGAAGCTTGCTGTGCGCTGATGCCAGCGAATATCACTCATAACTAACTCTCTACGGATGTGGCTAAATCATAGCCGTGTTCTTTTTACAACTCAGGGTATCAACCCTAGCTACTCAGGCCCTTTGACATGTTAAAGAGTTTGCCTACCACTAACCAGATGAATGTCACCGGGTTTTTATGCATGCCTGTAAAATTGATGATAATGATTCTCAGGTGTCACCAAGCCCTTTTAATTCATATCAAGCCTGCCGCGCGTAACTTGGCTTGCAAAACTTCAATTTCTTCTTTTGAACTTTTCTTTTCTTGCTCACGCTGCTTCTCGGAGTCCTCAAGCTGTTTCTCAGAGTGCTCACGCCCTTGCCTTTCTTGTTCAAACTTTAACTCTGCTTGCTCACGTTGCTGCTCTGCTTGCTTACGTTGCTGCTTTGCCTCATCAAGCTTACTATGCGCTTCATCATAATCATGCTGCAGGCTCATTTGCTCACGAATAAAGTCCTGTCGAGCTTCATATTTAAAGTATTCCAACTGCTTTTCTGAGAACTGTTTTAGTGTTTTCATAGCAGACCTCATTATGGGGGTGTTGAGTTCACTAGGTAAGGTATTCCAACCCTTTGCGTCTTTAAAGAAGTATAGCCAACTATCTGCTTCGCTTAAAGTGCCTTGTTTATGCCATTTTGCCAGTTCTAATACATGTATGGCGCAGTGGTTGGTTAACGAATAGTGATTATTTTTATCGTATAGTTCGAAATGGTGGTGATGATTAGGGCTATCTTTAAATAGTTTATCTACCACTAACCAGATGGATATCACCGGGTTAAGTTTTTCATAAGTGAGGCCTTTGGTTAATTGTGCTTTATAGATGGCGCTCCAGTTATAGACCATACGGTGTGCTAGTGATGCGTAATTGCAGAGTTGTAACTCTATTTGGTAGGTGATTTTATTTGAATCTATCGCTTTAATATCTACGATAGATTGTTTATCGCCAACAAATTCTTGTGGATTGTAAGGGTTGGAAATCTCCACTTTGGTTATAGGATATTTAGGCAGCAGTATAGAATTTAGAAAGTTTATCAGCCGATCAACCCCCTCTGGGGAACCTAAAAGCGCGTCGGATAAGCAGCAACCGTTACCGGCTGCCGCTCTCCTAAGAACCGTGCGTGCGAGTTTCCCTGCACACGGCTCAAGCCTTTCTAGTAAG
>JADGDV010000033.1:13451-36225 GCA_016744695.1 Hahellaceae bacterium | reverse complement strand
GATTAAGCTTCACCATTCTTGAGTGAAACGCCCTGTGCGGAGCCGCATGCAGGGTGTTGTGGGGGCTGAGGGTTAGAGACCCTCGGCTACCCGATTAGAATTATTTTTGATCAAGTCGATGCATAAATGCTGCGTGGTCATCGAACTTTCCATCGACAAGTGGGCATTCAATATATAATTTTCCATATGCGCCAAATCCATTCTTCGCTTGTACATCAACCCTCACGACAGCATCATATTTCTCAAAAACCTTATCTGGATTTTTTGAATATTCAAGCTCGCTCTCCTTGCTCCAAACATAACTATCTACAAAATAGGCCGTTTCAGGATCTTTAAAGTGTTCTTTATAAAAGTTAAAGCACTGTCTATCCGAGTTAGAAGCTGTAAAAATACCGATTATTTTATCTTTTTGGTAGTTTGGGCCGACAGTCCAGAAGGCACTACAAGCAAGAACGAAGACAAATAACGCTACTATGACTTTTTTCACAATTACTCCTTTAATTCTAACAGCTAATTCTACGACAAAGCATCATAGATCATATTGACGGCTATCATATCCCCAAAAAAACCTTAACTTCAATACAAACAAGTAATTTACGTTCTTACACCAGAGTAATTAATTTATTTTTGCGACATGGTGTCGTATATCACTAATAAAGTGACACGATTGATCAAAAATATATATTAAATAAATACAAACACATAGGAGGCAAGCGCCCTGAGATTGCGACACTATGTCGGATATCACGGTAAATATGCCTAAAAATTAGTCATTTCATTGCTGTTTAAAAAAACAGTATAATTGTTTGTGTTGCTAAACAAGGAGGTTTACCCATGCTAGATATTCCAAGGATGTTGCCTAATCCCCCCGTGCGTTTAATTGATAAGTTCAGGTTCTTTATTCGAAAAAGGGGCTTGGCGTATAAAACTGAAAAAACATATGTGAGCTGGGTGTTACGCTATATTCGCTTTCATGATAAACAGCACCCATCGACATTATCTGAAGCACATATTGAGATGTTTCTTGATCATCTTGGTGTGCACCTTAATGCAGCAAAAAATACGCAAAGAACAGCGCTTAATGCCCTGGTTTTTTTACACCGTGAGTTTTTGGGTGTTGAGCTTAAAGACATTAAATTTTCTTATACGGCGGTTAAACGTAGGTTGCCTGTCGTTTTTTCTCATGATGAGGCCATGCTTGTTATTAGCGAGTTACAAGCCCCTTATAAGCTTATGGCGCAGCTTATGTTTGGTTCGGGTTTGCGAATATCTGAATGTTTGAGGTTAAGGGTTAAAGATCTCGATTTCTCAATGGGCTCGCTGATTATACGTGAAGGTAAAGGAGGGAAGGATCGATCTACCATTTTGCCCCCTGTTTTACATGCGGCATTGAGAAGGCAGGTGTCTTTGGTTAAGGCGCAGCACGAGCAAGATCTTAATGATGGCTTAGGGGAGGTTTATATGCCTAACCGATTAGCGATTAAGTATCCTTCCTCGGCTAATGCTCTTGCTTGGCAATATCTGTTTCCTGCAGGCCGTCACTCAATAGACCCTCGTTCTGGAAAGGAAAGGCGTCATCATATAATGGATCGAACGGTTCAGCGAGAAGTAAAAAAGGCCATTAAGTCTGCGGGAATATTAAAGCATGCGAGTTGCCATACGTTTAGGCATAGCTTTGCGACTTCATTACTTCAACAACGGTATGATATTAGGACGATTCAAAAACTGTTGGGACACACGAGTGTAGAAACGACCGAAATCTACACCCATGTAATCGGGCAGGGGGCTAGTGGTGTGGTTAGCCCCCTTGAGCGTTAATTTGTAGCGGGTAGGTTAGTCAGATCATTGTCTGGGTTTTTAGTTTTACTGCGATCTTTAGCCATAATAACGTACATGGCTGGCACGACGAACAGCGTAAAAATAGTACCGATAGATAATCCTGCTGCTATGACTAAACCTATGTCGAATCGACTAGCGGCACCTGCACCACTGGCAATTAATAGGGGAAGTACGCCTACAACCATAGCGGATGTGGTCATCAATATGGCGCGCAAACGAATACCTGCGGCTTTTTCGATGGATTCACGTTTACCCAAGCCTTCTTCTATTTGAAGTTTATTGGCAAACTCGACCATTAAAATACCGTGTTTACTAATCAAACCTATGAGAGTTACTAGGCCGACCTGCGTATAAATATTGATGGATGTTACACCAAACGCAATAGGTAACAGTGCTCCCATAAGTGATAGTGGCACACTGATTAGGATGATAAATGGGTCTCGGAAGCTTTCAAATTGAGCCGCCAATACTAAGTAGATGAGTATTAATGCGAAGAAGAAGGTGAATATTAGCGCATTACCTTCTTGCATAAATTGACGAGATTGCCCTGCATAATCTATCCCTACACCTTTGGGGAATATTTCTCTGGCATTATTTTGTAGGTAATTCAGCGCATCACCTAAACTAACGCCTGGGCGCATAATGCCTGAAATAACGAGGGCGTTGAGCTGCTGGAACTGTCCTCGTTTATTGGGTTCAACGCCTTCACTTATGGTGGCTAGTGTTGATAGCGGAATTAACGCATCTGATGCGGTGCGCACGTAATAATCGTCGAGCTGATCAGCCGTTCGTCTTGAATCTCGTTCTACCTGAGCAATAATGTCGTAGCTTCGGCCATCAACATTAAAACGGTTGGTAGTGCCTCCACTTAGCATGGTGCTAATGGCAGACCCTATATCTTGCATACTGATACCCAGCTCGGCTGCTTTACTGCGGTCGATGCTAATGCTGGCGTTAGGCTTATTAAACTTTAAGTCGGTATCCAAAAATATAAATTTGCCACTTTGCATGGCGGTACCGAGTAATTCTTGCCCAAGTTCATAAAGCACTTCATAGTCTTGATCTGAGGTGACTACAAACTGTATGGGTAAACCGCTGGCCCCTGGCAGAGTGGGTAGGTTAAATGAAACTGAGCGGAAACCTGAAATACCTGCAAGTTTTTGCTGCATAACCGGTACTAGCTCCATCTGCGTTTTTTCTCGCTCGCTCCCAGGTTTTAATAACATGCCTGACATTACGGAGTTAACGCTATCCATACCTGCAATCACAAAAGAGCCTTCTTTTTCTTCGAACGAATCAATGACTTTTAAGAGTTCGCCTGTGTAAGCATCAACATAGTCATGAGTGGCACTCTCAGGGGCAGAAGACATACTGAAAACGATCCCTTGATCTTCATCTCGGGCCAGTTCCTTTTTAGAATAATGATAAAGGAAAGCACAACTGACTAGCATGGTTATGACCATGACTAAAGTAACCGGTCGGTAGTTTAGCGTGTTATGAAGCCTGCGCTCATAACGTGCACGTAGCTTCTCAAATATTTCATCAAGGCGTTGTGCCATTGGACTATTGGTTTCGGTGAGGAGTTTTGAACACATCATGGGAGTGAGTGTTAAGGCAATAATACCGGAGATAATCACGGCGCCTGCGAGTGCGAAGGCAAACTCCTTGAATAATCCGCCTGTGAGCCCGCCCATAAATCCGATAGGGGCATAAACGGCGGCTAAAGTGAGCGTCATTGAAATAACGGGGCCGGTAATCTCACGCGCACCGGTAATGGATGCTTTTAAAGGGGAGAGGCCTTCATCAATGTGTCTATGGATGTTTTCAACGACGACGATAGCATCATCTACGACTAAACCAATGGCTAGTACCATGGCTAGCAATGTGAGTAGGTTAAGTGAGTAGCCCATGGCTAACATAAAGAAGCAAACACCCACTAATGAGAGTGGGATGGTGACGATTGGGATTACCACGGCCCTGGCACTGCCAAGAAACATGAAAATAACCAAGATAACAATAATCGTTGCTTCGCCAACGGTTTTTACTACTTCAGAAATTGAGTCACGTATAAATGTGGTTGCGTCATAGTTTATTTTGGCTTCCAGAGCGCTAGGTAATTGACGTTGTATGTCGGGTAGTTTTTTGTAAACGCCATCAATCACGGTAAGCGGGTTGGCAGAGGGTTGTGCATCAATAGCAATAAATACCGCACGTTTGCCATTGAAGTAAACCGCAGAATCATCATTCTCTGCACCTAGTTCAACGGTGGCTACATCTTGAAGCCTCACCAGTGAGTCTTTATCTCGTTTTATAACAAGCTGCTGAAACTCGGGAATGCTTTTGAGGTCAGTGTCTACCGATACGTTAATTGCAACGTACTGTCCTTTTGTCTGCCCAGCTGCTGATAAAAAGCTATTACTGTTCAGTGACATCGCGACATCTTGAGGGGTAAGCTCATAGGCGGCTAGTTTTTTAGGGTTAAGCCAAACACGCATGGCGAAAGATTTTTCACCTAGAATTTTGGCACTTGAAACACCTTCAAGGGTTTCAAGTTGGGGTTGAACCACCCGTTTTAGATAATCAGTAATTTGTGTTTCTTGCATCTGATCACTAGAAAAACTTAAATAGAGCAGGGATGTCGTGCCTCCGGTTGATTTTGAAACAACCGGTTCTTCTGCATCAGAGGGTAGTTCTTTACGTGCTTCAGCCACTTTTGCCAGCACTTCAGTCATGGCTGCATTGGCATTTTGACCTAGTTTCAAATAGGCCTGAATAATACTCACGCCTTGAGAGCTGGTTGACTTCAAATAGTCGATGCCTTCTGCGCTGGCAACGGCTTGTTGAATAGGCGATGTAATAAAGCCTGCGACCAAGTCGGAGCTGGCACCGGGGTATGAGGTTGTAATGGATATAACGGAGTTTTCAAGTTGAGGGAACTGGCGCACTTGAAGTTCATTGAGCGCATTGAGTCCTAACAATAGAATAACCAGGCTTACTACCGACGCTAAAACAGGACGGCGGATAAACAAATCAGTAAAATGCATTTTGCTTCCTTATTCCTGTTTGGCTGTGCCATTTAGTTCTACAGTATTGTTAATGACAACGCGTGAGCCATTTTGTAGTTTGAGTTGTCCTGCGGTGACTACCTGTTCTCCCGCTTTTAAGCCCGAGGTGATTTCTATATATCCATCTAGGCTTAACCCTGTTTGTACGTAGCGTCGCTCGACGGTCAAAATGGTTCCATCGTCTTTTTTGCTTTCTGACACGACAAAGACCGAGGTGCCGTATAGTTTTGGATCAATGGCTTGCTCTGGTACGGTAACTAGCGTTCTTGGTGTGCCTGTAATAAGCCTTACTTCCGAGAACATACCTGGCAGCAGTGCATGGTCTGTGTTGTCTATGGTGACTTGAATAGTAAAATTACGAGTAGCTTCGTTTATGCGGGCATCAATAGCGCTTATTTTTCCTGTAAACTCGCGCTCTTTCCAAGCGGATACATTAACTTTACTGACCTGACCAATAGCCACTTTGCTGAAGTGTTGTTCCGGCAGCGTGAAGTTTACGTAAACCTGATCAAGCGCTTGTAAAGAAACAATCGAGGAGCCTGCTTGTAGATATTCACCTAAGTCTACTTTGCGAATCCCCAACTTCCCGTTAAAGGGGGCTCTAATAGATTTTTTGAGAATAGTGGCTTTTTGCCTTTCAATATTGGCTTCAGCGTTACGTAAACCTGCCGTACTTGTTTCGAAATCGAGAGAGCTGACGGCTTTACGTTCAATCAGTTGCTTGTCTCGTTTGAAGTTGGCTTCAGCGAGCTTGCCTGAAGCAATAAGCCCTTTTAACTCAGCCTGATCTACTGCTGTGTCGAGTTTAACTAAGCTCTGACCGGCTTTAACTTTTTGCCCTGAACTAAATTCAATAGACTGGATGAGCCCTGCTACTTCGCTCGTAATAATCACTTCTTGTACTGCAACTACACTGCCGATTGATTCGAGGAAAGGCGTGCGTGAGGCGTTTTCTGCATAAGCGGAAGAAACCGTCGCGGGTGGGGGTTGGAAATTTGAAAAGTATTGATTGACCATCATTGGCTTTTTATATCCTAAAAACCAAAAAATCCCTCCAAAAACAATGGATAGAATAATGATCATTATGCTCATGCGTTTCAGCATGGGTTTCCCCCAGTAAATTATTAAATTGGTATCGCTTACGTGAATCGTAACCGATTGATTATAGGTGATGGATCAAATTATTCGATACGTATAAACCGAACTATTCATGGAAATTGATGTTTTTTCGGAATGAATGTGCTTCGTAGGTACCCAGTACTCTGACCTCTTCAGCGAAAAAATTGAGTTCTTCGAGTGCAAGTTTCATGCTTGTCATATCAATATGCCCTTCAATATCGGCATGAAATTGGCTCGCATTGAGCTTTCCACCGGGCATATAGCTTTCTAGTTTTACTAGGTTTACGCCATTGGTTGCAAAACCGCCTAGTGATTTATACAGCGCGGCCGGAATATTTCGGACTCTAAAAATCAGTGAAGTGATATAGGCCTTCTCTTGATGGAATTCAGGTATTTTCTCGGCATGTGAGAGAATGATAAAACGTGTGGTGTTACCTTGTTCATCCTGAAAGTGCTCTTTTAGAATCTTAAGCCCATAAAGCTCAGAGGCCAGTGAGGAAGCAATGGCTGACTGACTAACATCGTTTGATTGACTTACTTCCCTTGCCGCGCCTGCCGTATCAAGCTTTGCGGTCTCTTTTAAATCATGTTTAGCAATGTTTCCTATGCATTGAGCAAGTGCTTGAGGGTGTGAGCCTACCGTCTTAATTGTATCTAGTGAAGCATTGGGTAGTGCCATCAAGCAGTGGTTCACTGGCTCAAAGTGTTCGCCTACAATGTGAAGGCTCATTTTAGGTATCAATCGATAAATTTCTTCTACGCGTCCCGCGGTTGAGTTTTCAACCGGTATCATTGCTAGGCTTGCATGTCCTTTCTCAACGGCTTGCATTGCATCCAAAAATGTTTCACAGGCAGAGGCTTCTCGATTAGGAAATACGTGCTGACAGGCAAGGTGTGAGTAAGCACCTTCTACGCCTTGATAGACGATCAAATTGAACTCCAGAATTTAAAAAAGTGATTGCTTCAATGCACGGTAATCTACCATACTCTTCTCTAATACCTAAATGTTAGATCGCTGGGATAAAGAGTCATGCATATTGTTATCGGTTTTCTTGCTGCCTTATTGGTGTTTGGTCTTATTCGTTATGGCATAAACTGTGAACCAAAAGAGCGTCGTCGTTTGGTGTATGTTGTCGCCTTGGTATTGGCATCTATTGTATTGTTAATGCTGTTACTAACAGGGCGTATTCACTATCTTGCGGCATTGGCAGCAGCGGTGTTGCCCTTTATCAAAAAGCTGCCGGCTTTGCTTCGCTATCTTCCTTTATTGGGTGGTCTATTTAATAAAAAAACAGAACCTGAATCGACGGATCAATCAGCCTCTAAAAGCAGTTCCGATATGCCCGTGTCTCTTGCTTTACAAATATTGGAATTAGAAGAGGGGGCATCTAAAGATGATGTGCTTGAAGCGCACCGTAAATTAATGCAGAAATTACATCCAGATAGGGGAGGAAGTAACTTTTTGGCTGCGCAGGTGAATATGGCAAAAGATACCTTAATGTCTACCTTTAAGGCATAAGTTCAACCTTAATCATTACACTTTGCTGGTCAATATTGCTCTGTTTTGTGGAATAACTGATGCCGTTATTGTTGCTGCTTTCATTATGTGACGTTCCACCAATATTGACCCACTCCCCAAGCTGAACAACCCTAACCGTATCAACGGTTGAGGTGTCGATGGTTGATGTGTTCCCCTTATAGTTATTCATTTTATTAGCTTCATTTTTTTGAGATAGTATTTTTACTTCTACTCGGTTATCACCCACTAAACGGGGTGTTACATATACGCCGCTGGTCATATCTATATATTCAACAGAATTTGTCCACTGGCCATTTATAAATTGGCGAGTGGTGACAGGCTTTTTTTGACCAGCGTTCAGGTTGGCAGAATGGCCTTCGAGCACGGTAATAGATTGATTACCTGTTCCTCGTGTACTGTATGTTTTTTTACTGGTCGTTACTTTTACCGTGCTTCTTGTACCGCTATTGTTTATGGCACCTGTGCTGCCCTGATTTTGATGTGTTGTATTTTGGTCATTGGAGACGCTTATTTTAAATTGACGAAGCGGTACATCGAAAGTCTGTACTAGCTGTTTTACTTCATTGATGATTGTGGCATCAGCCCTTACCGTAATTTGTTGATGTCTTCCGGCTATATGCACATTCTGTTCTGGGTATAAGGTTTTTATTTGTGCCGCAATGTCTTCAGCAGAGCGATGTTGTACGCTTATCATCTCTACTTTTTGAGCTAGAGACAGCCCGCTTAAACTGAGTAGCAGAAGTAATATTCCTGTTTTATATAATGAACAAACCTTCACAATGCGCCCCTTTGATGTAAACAACAATGTATTGAATGAGTCTCTACTTTGAATTTAGCAGATGATTCATAAGGACTCCATAAATTGATCTAAATAGGTTTGCAAGCACGAATAATTGGGCGTATTCTTTTTAAATGAATACGCTGAGCACTTCTTCAACATCTACATTATCCTTACCTAATCTGGGTTCGCCTAGTCTAAGGCCGTTTCTAGCGTCTGAGTTTTTTACAGGTTGGCATTATTGGTTTTACTTTTTTAGTAAATCAGTTAAGCACACCTAAGCAATATTTTTAGGAAGGTGGGTTTAACAAAACCGCCTTCCGGATGATTTTCAAAAACCCCGAAAGGCAACCGCCAATCGGGGTTTTTTCGTTTTAGGGAATAGGAATTAAATATGAACAGCCAAAGTAATGTGGCAAGTAAAGAAACAGCTGAGAGACTTACAGAGGGCTCAAAACCAAAGGTTAAAGTAGATCGTTTACCTTCTCCATTAAGTATTAAAACTCAGTTATTAGCGCAGCCTGAGTTGTTGCTTCAGATAAAGAAGCACCAGGAGGAGATCAACAACATTGTGAGTGGTGTTGATTCTCGAATGATTGTGGTGGCAGGCCCTTGCTCAATCCATGATATGGCTTCAGCCATTGACTATGGGCGTCGTTTTAAACGTTTATCTGATGAAGTCAGTGATAAGCTTTGCCTTGTGATGAGGTGCTACTTTGAAAAACCCAGAACAACGGTGGGCTGGAAAGGTTTATTGCATGACCCTGTGCTAGATGGCTCTGATGATATGGACAAAGGCATTCGTTTATCACGCACGCTTTTATTAGAGCTTGCAGGAATGGGGCTACCCTTAGCAACAGAGGCGTTAAGTCCTTTGGCTGTAAGTTATTTTGATGACCTTATTAGCTGGGTCGCTATTGGCGCGCGTACAACAGAATCTCAACCTCACAGGGAGATGGCCAGTGGTTTATCCGCTGCCGTGGGGTTTAAAAATGCCTCAGATGGCAGTTTCACGACCGCGACGCATTCTATTAAATCAGCAGCGCATCCCCACTCATTTATAGGTGTATGTGAACAGGGTGAGATAGGTGTAGTTCGAACGGAAGGTAATCCAAATGGACACATTGTATTAAGAGGGGGGAATGGACAGCCCAACTTTGATGCCTTAAACGTGGCTCGTTGTCAGCATGCTTTAAAAGATTCAGGTCTGAACCCTCGTATTATGGTTGACTGCAGCCATGAAAATTCAGGAAAAGATCACTTAAAACAGCCTGACGTATTAAGCGATATTGCAGAACAAGTAAAAGCAGGCAACCATTCGATTATGGGTGTGATGTTAGAAAGCCATATTAATGAGGGGCGTCAGAACATCACCTCAGATATGGAGTACGGTGTTTCAGTAACCGATTCATGCATGAGCTGGGAGCAAGCAGAAGGCTCTATTAAGGCGTTATTTAGCGCTATTTAATTATAGTTTTTAGCTATTGCTTTGTTATAAGTAATAGCTATCACAACTATAAAATTAATTAATTATATTAATATAACGATTTATCCTATTCTCTATCACATCGAAACAGTTTATTTAAAGCCGCTTACCAAGTAGCTTAATGACATGTTGCTTAACTATTAGGAGAAAACAATGTTGCAATCAAAAGAAGGTCACGCGGTTCCACAAGTTACATTTCCAACCCGTGAAGATAATGAGTGGAAGCAAGTCACTTCAAATGAGTTGTTTGCGGGTAAAACCGTTGTTTTATTTGCTTTGCCTGGTGCCTTTACTCCGACCTGTTCAAGTACTCACTTACCACGCTACAACGAATTAGCCGGTACTTTTAAAGAGAATGGCGTAGACAGTATTATTTGTTTGTCTGTTAATGACCCGTTTGTGATGGATGCTTGGAAAGAAAACCAGAACGCTGAAAACATCTACTTTTTGCCTGATGGAAATGCCGATTTCTCTGAAGGTATGGGAATGGCGGTTGATAAAAACGAACTAGGGTTTGGTAAACGCTCGTGGCGTTATTCGATGCTGATTAAAGACGGCATCATAGAGAAAATGTTTATTGAACCAGAAAAGCCAGGCGACCCCTTTGAAGTGTCTGATGCTGACACGATGTTGAACTACATCAATGCTGAAGCGAAGTTACCGTCTCGTGTTACCTTATTTAGTAAGCCTGGCTGCTCACACTGCCATAGAGCAAGAGATTTGCTGGAAGAAAAAGGCATACGTTATGAGGATATTGAGCTAGGGCAGAATGGCATTAGCTACAGTTCGCTTCAAGCGGTAACTGGGCACGGAACGACACCTCAGGTATTTGTTGATGGCACCTTAATTGGTGGCGCTGATGAACTGGATGTTTATTTGGCCGGTTGATCTTTTATTAAGGGTTTAAATTGTCATGTAAGTTGGGCTGCGAAAACGTAGCGCCAACTTACAAATAGATTACGCAGCTACAAGTAAGGAGCAGGTCATGCCGCAGCAAGTAACAAAGTTTGATGTAGTCATTATTGGTGCTGGTACAGCAGGCCTAGGCGCTTATCGCGCAGCAAAGGCACATACCAATAGTGTCGCTTTGATTGAAGGTGGGCCATACGGTACAACCTGTGCACGTGTTGGATGCATGCCAAGTAAGCTTCTCATTGCAGCGGCAGAGGCGGCTCACGCTATTGAGAAAGCACCTGTATTTGGTGTGTATGTAAATGAAGAAAAGGTTAAAAATAAGGCGGTTGTTGATGGCCGTGAGGTAATGCAGCGCGTACGTTCAGAAAGAGATCGTTTTGCTGGGTTTGTTGTAAAGTCTGTAGATGAGATTCCTGATGAAGATAAAATTAGAGGTTATGCTCATTTTGTAGATGACCATCTATTAAAAGTAAGCCTAGAATCAGGTGGCGAGCTTGAACTAAGTGCTGATCGAATTGTTATAGCGACAGGTAGTCGGCCTAGTTATCCGCCATTTTTTGAGGCCTTGGATGATCGTTTGTTGATTAATGATTCTATTTTTGAGTTGGAAGACTTACCTGAATCAATAGCCGTATTTGGGCCAGGTGTTATCGGCTTGGAGTTAGGGCAGTCATTAAGTCGTTTGGGGGTGAAGGTTCGTGTATTTGGTAAGGGTGGGGGGCTAGGTGCTACACGAGACCCTGAAATTAGAGAATACGCTAAGCATGCATTTAAAGAAGAATTTTACCTTGACCCTGATGCCAATGTTAAAGGTATGGAGCGCGTTGAATCTATATCAGAGGGTGTAGCGAAAACACAGGTCGAAATTGCTTATGTGCATCAAGATAAAGGGGATGTAATTGAACGATTTGATTATGTGCTAGCCGCAACGGGACGCCGTCCTAATGTTGATAAGCTTGGTTTGGAAAACACCTCTGTTCAGCTAGATGAAAGAGGTGTTCCGTTATTTGATCGTCATACGATGCAGTGTGGTAAAAGTCATATCTTTGTGGCCGGTGACGCTAATAATGATATTCCGCTGTTACATGAGGCGGCTGATGAAGGACGTATTGCGGGTGATAATGCCGGCAATTATCCTAAAGTATTGGCTGGGCAGCGGCGTGCGCCCATTGGCGTAGTATTTACTGACCCTCAAATTGCGGCCGTTGGTTTAACGCTTGATCAGGTTAAAGCACGTTGCCAAACTTGCTATGCGACGGGCAAAGTCTCTTTTGAAGGGCAAGGTCGTAGCCGAGTAATGGCAAAAAACAAAGGCCTGCTTAAAGTGTATGGAGAGCAGGGAACAGGGCTGTTTTTGGGGGCTGAAATGTTTGGCCCAGCAGCAGAGCATATCGCTCACTTGTTGGCTTGGGCTGTGCAGAAGCGCATGACGGTATCTGAAATGCTTGAAATGCCGTTTTATCACCCGGTTATTGAAGAGGGCGTAAGAACAGCATTAAGGGAGTTGAATCATAACTTACATATAGGGCCGGATGTTATTGCCAGATGTTTAGATTGTGGCCCCGGGGCTTGAGTTGTTCTGTTTTTAATGTGTTTTTTATTGTTGTTAAAAGGTGGTGCTGGTAATCTGGCATCGCCTTTTTTTATGTAAGAAACAGACAAGGACTAATAACAGTGACCTACCAAGTTGAAGGGATGGACTTTGTCATCCTTAGTATCGCTTCTATCTTTATTGGAACGTTTATTAACCGTACTGTTCCGTTGTTAAAACGTAATAATATTCCTGATGCGGTTACTGGAGGCTTATTATTTAGTATCTTACTTGCGGTTATTAGCGCGCAATGGAATTTATCATTTGAATTTGATCTAAGGATAAGGGACTTATTACTGCTGGTCTTTTTTACTACGGTGGGTTTAACAGCCAAATTTAGACTGCTATTGGCGGGTGGAAAGGCCTTAGCAATACTATTGCTGGCTGCCATGTTCTTTCTAATATTACAAAATACAACGGGTGTATTAATTGCCATGGTATTTGGTATTGAGCCTGCCTACGGTTTGTTTGTGGGTAGTATTTCATTAGCGGGTGGGCATGGTACTGCTATTGCTTGGGGAGCAGAAGCCGCAAAAGCGGGGCTAGAGCATGCGGAAATACTCGGCATCACGTTTGCCACGTTTGGCTTGATAATGGGGGGCATTATTGGCGGACCCATTGCGGGTCAGTTAATACGACGTAATAACCTTCGTCCCGAGTCAGAAAGTGGGTCTATAGATATTATAAAAACAAAGTCAGAAGTGACGGACCAGTATAGGCCAACGGCTTTAAATGAAATAATGAAAACAATACTTGTGATTGCTGTTTGTATTCAGGTGGGTGATTTGGTTAACCGTTTTCTATTTGATAGTGGAATGTTACTACCTGGTTTTTTAACTGCGATGTTAATGGCTATAGCTATTACTAATATGGGAGAGTTTTTTAAGTTTAAGATGAGTGAGCGAACCGTTGACGTTGCAAATAATATGAGTCTTCAGGTTTTTCTCTCAATGAGCTTAATCTCTATGCAATTTGCTGCGCTCTCTGGGAGTATTCTTTTTGCGGTTATCATTATGTGTATTCAAGTCACCCTAATTACAATATTCACTATGTGGGTGGTTTATCGCTTAATGGGGCGCGACTACGATGCTGCTGTTATGGCATCAGGGTTTGCGGGGCTGGGCTTAGGTGCAACGCCGGTGGCTATTGGTAATATGAATGCGATCACCAGTAAATATGGCCCGTCACCCAAAGCGTTTTTAGTTGTACCCTTGGTTGGTGCTTTCTTTATTGATATCGCGAATGCACTAATACTGAAGTTCTTCTTAGCATTGCCAATGATGGGGGGAGGTTTTTGATCAGCAGGAAGCAGTTGTTTCGACGTAATAAGTACTAATAGTAGGTTAGCGCTAAGGCTTAACCATACTATTAGTATGGCAGCATGTTAATTACTACTTTCTCTCTCAATCGCGCGATAAGCAATATCATTGCGGTGGAATGAACCATCCCAACTCACTTGCTTGGTGAGCGCATAAGCACGTTGTTGAGCTTCAGTCACTGTATTACCCAGAGCGCTGGCGCAAAGTACACGGCCGCCATTGGTTGTTACATTGCCATCAATCTCTTTAGTGCCTGCATGGAAGACTTTTTCGCCTTCTACTTCAGTGCTGGGTAGTCCTGAAATAACATCCCCTTTGTTGTAGCTTTCTGGGTAACCACCCGCCGCTAAAACAACACCTACAGAAGCGCGTTCATCCCACTCTGAGGTTTTTTCGTTAAGCTTGCCATCAACGGCCGCTTCACAAAGTTCAACTAAGTCAGACTTCATTCGAAGCATAATAGGCTGAGTTTCAGGGTCACCAAAACGACAGTTATATTCGATAACCTTAGGTATGCCATCAGCGGCGATCATTAAGCCCGCATAAAGAAAACCGGTGTAATCGTTACCTTCAGCAGCCATACCATTAACCGTAGGGTAAATAACGGTATCCATAATGCGTTGGTGAATTTCAGCTGTGACGACGGGAGCAGGGGAGTAAGCACCCATTCCGCCTGTATTTGGACCGGTGTCGCCATCGCCTACACGTTTGTGATCTTGGCTAGTGGCCATAGCTAATACATTCTTACCATCAACCATGACGATAAAGCTGGCTTCTTCGCCTTCAAGAAACTCTTCAATAACTACGCGGTGACCCGCATCGCCAAACTTATTGCCTGCAAGCATATCTTTAATGGCATCTTCAGCGTCTTCAAGCGTCATCGCAACAATAACGCCTTTACCTGCAGCAAGGCCATCAGCCTTAACAACAATAGGTGCGCCTTTTTCACGCACATAGCTGAGTGCTTGTTCCATATCGGTGAAGTTTTGGTATTCACCACTTGGAATGTTGTGGCGAGCTAAGAAGTCTTTAGTAAAGGCCTTTGAACCTTCAAGTTGGGCTGCACCGGCGGTTGGGCCAAAAATGCGCAGGCCGCGCTCTTTAAAAAGGTCAACCACACCTTCTACTAATGGTGCTTCAGGGCCAACGATGGTTAGACCTACGTTGTTCTCTGCAGCAAAATCAGCCAGACCTTTAAGGTCCATAACATCAATATCTATGTTTTCAAGCTTAGGCTCTAATGCAGTGCCTGCGTTGCCTGGAGCAACGTAAACGGTGTCTACATAGTCTGCTTGTGCGGCTTTCCATGCTAGTGCATGTTCACGTCCGCCACTTCCGATAAGAAGTACTTTCATTGTTTGTGTGTCCTGTTTTATCGATCGGATATTGAGCTTTGATACTCAATATCCAGTATCAGGCGATTATTAATGTTTGAAGTGACGCATACCTGTAAATACCATGGCAATACCGTGCTCATTTGCTGCGTCAATGACTTCTTGATCGCGCATTGAGCCGCCCGGCTGAATAACTGCAGTGATGCCTGCTTTAGCGGCTGCGTCTATACCATCTCTGAATGGGAAGAACGCATCTGAGGCCATAACAGAACCAGGTACTTCAAGGCCTTCATCTGCTGCTTTGATACCTGCAATTCTTGCACTGTAGACTCGGCTCATTTGGCCAGCACCTACACCAATCGTTCGGCCGTTCTTGGCATAAACAATGGCGTTAGATTTAACAAACTTGGCCACTTCCCATGCGAATAACAGGTCATTCAATTCCTGTTCGCTAGGCGTGCGTGTTGTTACCATTTTTAGTTCGTCGTGATTGACCATACCAAGGTCACGGTCTTGCACTAGCAAACCGCCATTTACGCGCTTGTAGTCAAAGCCTGGTACGCGGTTACTATTAAATTCACCGCAAGCCAGTAGTCGAACATTCTTCTTTGCAGCGACGATATCAATGGCACCTTGAGAAATAGTGGGTGCGATTATAACTTCAACAAATTGACGATCAACAATCGCTTGTGCAGTGGCTTCATCTAGCTCTCGGTTAAAGGCGATGATACCCCCAAACGAAGAGGTTGGGTCGGTTGCATAAGCTAGGTCGTAAGCTTGTTTAATATCTGCACCAATCGCTACGCCACAAGGGTTTGCGTGTTTGACGATAACGCATGCAGGGTCGGCAAAAGGCTTAACACACTCAAGTGCTGCATCAGTATCTGCAACGTTGTTGTAAGACAGTGCTTTACCTTGTAATTGCTTAGCCGTACTAATACTTGCTTCTGCAGGGTTGCTCTCTACATAGAAGGCGGCTTGCTGGTGAGGGTTCTCGCCGTAACGCATTTCTTGAGCTTTAACAAACTGAGTGTTAAAGGTACGCGGAAACAGGTCAGACTCGTTGTCTTCTGTTTTGGTTCCCAAATAGTTGGCGATCATGCCATCGTAAGCGGCGGTATGCTCGAATGCCTTAACCGCTAGATCAAAACGGGTTGCAAGCGCTAGCGCGCCATCGTTTTCTTTCATTTCAGCAAGTACTGCATCATAGTCTGGAGCATTTACAACAATAGCAACGTCTTTATGATTTTTGGCGGCTGAACGAACCATGGTTGGTCCGCCGATATCGATATTTTCTATCGCTAAAGGTAGGTCACAGTCAGGGCGTGCAATAGTCGCCTCGAATGGGTATAGATTTACAACAACCATGTCGATAGGGTTGATTTCGTGCTTGTTCATTACGTCATCATCAATACCGCGACGTCCTAAAATTCCACCATGAATTTTAGGATGTAATGTCTTAACTCTACCATCCATCATCTCTGGAAAACCGGTGTAGTCAGACACCTCAACAGCGGCAACACCGCTATCACTTAATAACTTGAATGTTCCGCCAGTAGAAAGTATTTCTACGTTCATCTTTACCAGAGCTTTAGCAAACTCTACGATGCCGGATTTGTCAGATACGCTAATTAGAGCGCGGCGAATACCTTGTTTTTCAGTCATGGTTTATTGTCGTCACATTGAATAAAGAAAACTAACTAAACAGCTAATCTGTATAGATTTTAACTATACAGAGCTTTAGTGAAATATAACTATGTTCTACAGTAAGCCGTATTGCTTTAGCTTTTTACGTAAAGTGCCGCGATTAAGGCCTAATAATACTGAGGCTTTAGTCTGGTTATTTCGCGTGTACTTCATTACCTGTTCCAAAAGCGGTGCTTCAACTTCTGAAAGAACTAAATTGTATACTTCGGTGGCGGGTGTGCCATCAAGTTGTGCGAAATAGTTTATTAAGGCTTTCTCTACACTATCACGTAAGGTTACGTTACCTTCGGCACCAAATGGCAAACCAAGGTCTTGAGGGTGTTCTGAGAAAGAAACTGGGTTTGCAGTAGGGTGTTCTGCAAATGCTTCAGTTGTCATTGGGTGGTGTCCTCTCCATTGCTTAAACTTTCAAAATACAGCTTTATTGCGGCAAGCTGTTGTGCTGCTGATTCAAACCCATTAAAGGTTTTTCTAAAATCATTGCCATCCTTGTGCGACTTTAAATACCAGCCAACATGCTTGCGTGCGATACGAACGCCCAGGTGCTCACCGTAAAACTGGTGTAATTCTTCGATGTGCGATAGTAAAATATTGCACACTTCAGTTATATCTGGGGCTTTTAAATATTCACCTGTTTCTAGGAAGTGATTAATCTCACGAAAAATCCAGGGTCTGCCTTGCGCGGCACGACCAATAAGTAAACCATCTGCTTGAGTATGGTTTAGAACAAACTGGGCTTTTTCAGGTGAGTCAATGTCTCCGTTGGCAAATACAGGAATACTGATACTTTGCTTAACCGCTGCAATAGTGTCGTACTCTGCATCACCGCTGTACCCGCAAGCGCGTGTTCTACCGTGTATAGCTAAGGCTTTAATACCGGCATCTTCTGCCATGCGAGCAACTGTGATTGCGTTTTTATTGCTTGTATCCCAGCCTGTCCTTATTTTTAAGGTGACGGGTATATCTACCGCTTCAACGACGGCTTTAAGAATGCTTGCAACTAATGGCTCATCTTTTAAAAGTGCAGAGCCTGCCGCGCGGTTACATACTTTTTTTGCGGGGCAGCCCATGTTGATATCAATAATTTGGGCGCCATGCTGCTGATTCATTTGAGCCGCTGCCGCTAGCATCTCTGGGTCTCCGCCTGCAATTTGAACAGAGCGTGGGCCAGGCTCACCATCATGATTTAAACGTTGGCGTGTTTTTCTTGTGTTCCAGAGTGTAGGGTCTGCAATGACCATCTCTGAAACGGCTAGACCTGCCCCCATTTTGCGGCATAAAAGCCTAAATGGGCGATCGGTAACCCCAGCCATAGGTGCCAAGATCAGTTTGTTTTTCAATTCGTAAGGGCCAATATGAATCACAACTGATCTCTCTACTCTCTACATTATTTAACAATAAGCGTTCTTTTGTGTCGAGCTAAAACAGGGAGGCTATGATACTCGTCAGAGGCCTGACGATAAAGAGAAATATGAGTGAAAAAGTGATTATTTTTCACTCATATTGGTTGACAAGTAACCACTTTTTTGCAGGTTTTGTTTAGGATTAGTTGGTTTTCGGTGTATGTTTAAAAAAACCAACGGTGTAATTAACTGCATCGTTCCCCGGGTCGAGTATTTCGAGAGAGATATGAATAGGGGTTCCTTTGGGCATGCCAGCCCAGCCCTTAACTTCTCCAGCAAGATACTCTGATGGTTCAAATAAGCGTTGTGCAACAATCTTATTGTTCAGGTCAGAGAAATAGAGTGCTAGGTTTGGAAAGGGTTGCTCATATGGCGCCTGATTTACAATCACGGCATCAATGATTAATGCTTTTCGTGAGGTTGGGTGGCTGCGGACAATCAGATTTTGGCTTCGAATTTGAGTTGTGTCTACTAAGTCAGGAAGTGTACATTTTAGAAGCTCGCATGTTTTTTGATAAACGGGTCTTAGCTCCTCATATTGAGCTAGCGTGCCATAGTTATACCAAGCAAATTGCACTGCGAGTATTATCAACAAAGATAGGTTTAGTACCGTCCAGATTAATGAACCCAAAAAGGAGCGGTTTGATGAGTTGGGCAGGTCTAGAGGATCTGCTTGAAGATGTTTATATTGATGTGAAGAGTCTGCTTGAATTGCTTCATGAGCGCTATCTGGTTCATTGTTACTGGTGGTATCTATATTTGAGGTTTCTTCATTTGACTTGTTTTCTTGCTCTGTACCAGCAGCACTTACTGTTGGCTCTTCGTCAAGTTCAATGAACGCGTCCGATAATTGTAAAGAATCATCTTGTTTTTGGCTTATTTCTGTAGGCTGCTCTGTATTAATATCTTCGAGCATATCTTCGGCCCAGCTTTCATCAGAGCCTGCTTTTTTGCCCATGAGTACATCATCGGCGTCATCGATAAACTCGTTGTCTGTAAAGTGGTTTGAACTGTCTTCATTCAATTCAAGAAAGCTGTCACTTAACTCTGACGAGAATGCACCTTCTCCTGTATAAGAGTCATCTTCACTGTCTTCATCAGGGTTATCTTCAAACACCAGTTCTGTTTCTTCTGGTTCTTCTGGTTGTTGTGCTGGGGTGGCTTGCACCGGTGCTTCGTGGTGTTTTTCTGCTGGAGGCGTAGGTGTGCTGGTTTGAACGTTAGCGTCTATTAAATTTTCGAGAGCATTAAATACTTCAAGGCAAGAGCCACAACGAACCTTTCCTCCCGCTGCGTTCAGGTGTTGGTCTTGTACTTTGAACGTAGCTTTACAGTGGGGGCACTGAGTTAGGTGGGTATTGCTCATTGAGTCTTTTGCATCCTTTGGTCGTATGTTCTCTACTATAAATTTTATCGTGTTACAGAAAGAAGTGTAGCGCCTTTTTAAAAGGATGAATAGTTATTGCTTGCGTCCGTTAAGTCGCATCCATTCATCTTTTTGCGTCGGTGTTTCCATATCAAACCATGTTTTATAACATTCACTTACGTCATTTGCTTGTTGTTCCAAAATACCAGACAAGGCGATGAGTCCGTCTTGCTTTGTCATTGCGGCAATATTTGAGGAAAGCATGATTAGCGGTTGAGCTAATATGTTGGCAAGCATAACGTCGGCTTCAATGTTAGGTGCATCATCTGGAAGGTAGAGCTCAAAGCGGTCTTCTGCAATATTATTACGACGCGTATTCTCTTTTGATGCTTCAAGTGCTTGTGGGTCATTATCTACGCCAATGACTCGCTTCGCACCTAATAGTAAGGCTGCTATGCCTAGTATGCCGGAGCCGCAGCCATAGTCGACTACGATTTTGTCAGTTAAATCTTGTCCATCTAGCCATGCAAGGCAAAGAGAGGTAGTAGGGTGTGTGCCGGTACCAAAAGCCAAACCAGGGTCTAGCATTAGGTTAATGCCATTGGGTTCAGGTGGCTCTCTCCAGCTTGGGCATATCCAAAGGCGTTCGCCAAACTTCATAGGGTGGAAGTTTTCCATCCACTCTCTTTCCCAGTCTTTATCTTCAAGAATCTCTACTTTATGTGGTGGTAGAGGGTTTCCACTGAGCGCTAGATATTTTGATTCAATTTCAGGAATGATGACTTGCATGTCTGCTTCAGCATCAAATAGACCCGTAAGTACGGTGTGCTTCCAAAGAGGGGTTGTGCCTCTTTCCGGTTCAAAAACTGGTTGGTCTTCAGCATCTTCCATTGTGACCGCGCAGGCCCCGAACTCCAATAACAAGTCTTCAATACTTGAAACTTGATCGGGGTGGATCGTCACTTTTACTTGTATCCAGGGCATATTAAACCTTTGTTTTTATCAATTCTTCAAGATAATGAATTGTAAACTTTTTTTGCCGGAAACCTGTATCTCTAACAAGTTTTCGGTGCAATGGAACATTGGTTTTTATGCCTTCTATCACAAGTTCATCCAATGCAACTTTCATACGATTAAGTGCGCTTTCTCTATCTTCTCCATGGGTAATGAGCTTACCGATCAGGGAGTCATAATAGGGGGGGACTTTGTAACCACTAAATAAATGTGAGTCAACTCGCACGCCATAACCACCAGGTATATGAAAGTGCTTCACTGTGCCGGGGCTTGGGATAAATGTTTGTGGGTCTTCAGCGTTGATCCTGCATTCAATAGCATGACCGCTAAAGCGTATATCTTTTTGGGAAACAGAAAGAGGTAAACCACTGGCAATGCGTAGTTGCTCTTTAACAATATCAATACCGCTGATCATTTCTGAAATGGGGTGCTCTACCTGAACGCGCGTGTTCATCTCAATAAAACAGAATTGATCATCCTGGTAAAGAAACTCGAAAGTACCTGCGCCTTTGTAACCAATGTCGATGCTGGCTTTGATGCAGGCGTCGAACACCGCTTGTCTGGCACTTTCATCAATATTAGGTGCGGGTGCTTCTTCGAGTACTTTTTGGTGTCGTCGTTGTAGTGAACAATCTCTGTCACCTAAGTGAATCGCATTGCCTTGCCCGTCAGCCAAAATCTGAACTTCAACGTGGCGCGGTTTGTCTAAGAATTTTTCAAGATAAACCGTATCATCACCAAAGGCCGCTTTAGCTTCGCTTTGGGTTATTTGTATGCTGTTAAGTAGGTCTGCTTCAGAGTGAACGGCTTTCATTCCACGTCCACCACCTCCTGATGCAGCTTTAATCATGATGGGGTAGCCAATTTTGTGTGCGATGGCTAGTGTGCGGTCATTGTTGTTAGTGACGGGGCCATCTGACCCGGGCACGGTTGGTACACCTGCTTTGGCCATGGCTTGTATGGCTGATACTTTATTCCCCATCAGACGGATAACATCATGAGAAGGGCCGATAAAGGTAAATCCGCTTTTTTCTACTTGCTCGGCAAAGTCCGCATTTTCCGCTAGAAAACCGTAACCCGGGTGAATAGCAACGGAGTCTGTGACTTCGGCTGCAGCGATAATAGCGGGAATATTAAGATAGCTGTCGGCAGGACTATCGGGGCCTATGCATACCGCTTCATCAGCCATTCTTACATGCATTAAGTCGCGGTCTACTTTAGAGTGAACGGCAACCGTTTGAATGCCAAGCTCTTTGCAGGCTCTCAAAATGCGTAACGCGATCTCTCCGCGGTTCGCGATGAGTACTTTTTCAATCATGAACTTGAATCCTAAGCGTCTTCTAAATAAGAGTGATCATTGGTTGATCAAACTCAACAGGCTGTCCATTTTCAATGAGGATCGCTGAAACGGTGCCGCTTTTGTCTGCTTCTATCTGGTTCATCATCTTCATTGCTTCAACAATGCAAATAACATCACCGGCTTTAATCACTTGGCCTACTTCAATAAATGAGGGTGCGCTTGGAGAAGGTGCCCCGTAGTAGGTTCCCACCATAGGTGATCTAATAGTATGGCCATCAAATTCGTTTTCAGGATTGGCTGTGGTCGCATCGGATGAACTTGTCACGGCTACTGGTTGAGCTGTCGCAGGCGCTGCAGCAAAAAACGTAGGTTGAGCGGCAGCGGCGTCTTTCTTGCGACGACAGATGCGAACAGAGTCATCGCCTTCTTTTATTTCAAGCTCTTCTATGTCTGATTCTTCAAGTAGTTCAATCAGTTTTTTAATTTTACGAATATCCATTATTGTTTCTCGCTGTTCGACTGTTGCCCTGACTGTGCCGTTTGCGCCGTTCTTGTAGAACGCAGTGCTGCTTGTAGTGCAAGGTCGTAACCTTGACTACCTAAACCGCAAATGACCCCGATAGCAACATCAGAAAAAAAGGAGTGATGCCGAAATTTCTCTCTAGCATGCACATTAGATAAGTGTACTTCGATAAACGGGATCTCAACGGCCAGTAATGCATCTCGAAGTGCAACGCTAGTGTGTGTAAAGGCGGCTGGATTGATAATAATAAAGTCAACTTCTTCAAGGCGCGCATCGTGAATACGATCAATTAATTCGTATTCAGCGTTACTTTGCAGGGTTTGAAGGTGGTGTCCTGATTCGGTAGCTGTATTTTGCAGGCGTTGATTAATGTCGTTTAAGGTCTCGGAACCGTATATTTCAGGCTCACGACTGCCAAGCATGTTTAGGTTGGGTCCATGAAGAACAAGAATAGTGGCCATAGCGAAATGTCCGT
>JADGDV010000033.1:0-13351 GCA_016744695.1 Hahellaceae bacterium | reverse complement strand
TTAAGGTCTCGGAACCGTATATTTCAGGCTCACGACTGCCAAGCATGTTTAGGTTGGGTCCATGAAGAACAAGAATAGTGGCCATAGCGAAATGTCCGTATAATGCATTTTACAGTTATTTCGCTAAAGTTTGCCGCTTTTTCGTAACATTTTCAAGGAAATTCGGTTTTTAAGATGGCTTGTGCTTGTCATCCCTGAAGCTTCTTACTGCGTTTCGGCCTTCACGCTTGGCGTCGTAGAGGGCATTATCTGCTCTTTCGCAAATAATTTGGGCGTTTTCATCAGAGCCAGATGCCACACCACAACTAAAGGTGACCTGAAATTCTTTATCGCCTGCAGGTTGTCTAAGTTCAGCAAACTTTTCTCGTATTTCGTTGATGATTTTCTTCGCATCGCTTTCGCTGGTATTGGGAAGTACTATTGCAAACTCTTCACCCCCGTAACGGCCAATATGGTCGGTTTTTCTCAGGCGCTGTTTTAAGAACAATGAAAGGCTTTTAAGTACCCTGTCTCCGATTGGGTGACCGTAACTGTCATTTATCTTCTTGAAAAAATCGATGTCCAGCATGGCAAAGGTGAGTTTTGTATCGTTTTGTTTGGCTTTAGCTATTTCGACTTCTAGCAGGTATAGCGTGTGCGTGTGATTATATAAGCCTGTTAGGCTATCTCTAATCATGAGTGCCAATAGTGATCTTGCTCTTCGGCCTCTGTTGTGAATAGTTGACGCCAAGTGCCTAGGGTTAATAGGCTTGGTTAAAAAGTCATCGCCGCCTAGGCTCATTGCGTGAAGTTGCTTGTTTATATCATCTTCTGCTGACAAATAAATAATGGGAACACTGTGAAATTTATCTTGTTGGCGGATGACTCTTGCCAACTCCATGCCCGTGCAGCCTGGCATGTACATGTCCATGATGACGATTTCTGGAGAAAACTCATTTAAGGCAATGAGAACCTGCATGGGGTCGGTAATTACACAGGTAGTCATACCGGCTTTCGTCAGCACGTTTTCAATGTAACGAGCTTGGGCTCTTGAATCATCGACTACTAAAACCTTGTAAGGGTCTAGTGGGCTTGCGTTGGTATACTCTTCAATTTTTTCAATTAATTGCCCAAGGTCTACCACTTTGTAAAAAAACTCTTCACCTCCGCAGCGAGAAGCCATTAAGCGAATTTTTATATCATCTTCTTCTTCGCTGGTGAATAAAATAGGGATAGGGGTTTCGTGGTCTGCTTGAATAGATTGAATGGCTTCAATGCCTGAATACTGTTCTCCTCCAAAATTAACATCGATAACAATCGTTTCAGGCTTGTCGTGCTTCGCTGCATTAATAAGTGCTTCGCCAGTATCAAAACTGACGGCCCGAAACCCAAAAAATTCCAATTGTTTAATAATGCGTTGTGCATTTTCAGCGTTATTGAGTGCGATATAAATAGGGGTTCGAAGGAATGTTCTAGGTGCTGCCTGTGTGTCTCTATCACTTTTTCGCTGAGTGCATTCGCTTAGTTCAGCGATGACGTTGTTGATACTTTCTCTTTTTGATTCATCAATGATGTCTGAATCTTTTTCAAGTGTATCTAATGCGTTGCTTAGTTTTTGAGCAACAATTTGATGTTGAGCCATCTCAAAACGTGAGGCAAACTTCCCTAGCTTGGCAGAAGATTCTTTTAGGTCATCAAGCCATTGCAGATCTGCCCAGTCAGAGTCTTTAAGTTTCTGCCAGTTATCCAATACAATGCGGGCCTGACTGGTTACTCGTTTTGAAAAATGCTGCTTTAATTTTTCGCGCTGATCTTCTGATGACATTAAATATTCCTTGGCTCGCGACACGTGAATCGTCGCTTACACTGGTTCCTTGTTTTACTTATTTTTTTCTCAAGGTCGTAGAGTTCTTTTTTGTGTAACTATTATTGTAGAGAGTTTTCAGACATCTATAGTGTTTAATATAGTCCTTTAATGTCATAGTGTGTAACTATTTGTGATATCAGATCATTAGTGCAAGTGGTGAGTTAAATACTATAATAAATAAAAAAATAGTGGCAAGGGCATGAGGTTGTTTAAGAATGAATAAAAAAGGGCCCCAGAGTATTACTTTAAAACAGGTGCTGCTTTGGTTTACCGGCTTGTTGATGGCTTCGTTACTCGTGGTTAATTTCTTCCTTAACATCAGTAGTTCGCGTGATTATATGCAGCAACAGTTGAGCTCTCATGCTCAGGATGCTGCAACGTCTTTAGGTCTGTCTCTGTCTTCTGTTGTTGATGCGAATGATACGGTTATGGCTAGCTCTATGATCGATGCAATGTTTGATAGTGGTTATTATCGACATATTATTTATTTTGACGTGAAAGGCGATGCGAAGGTTGTGCGTCACTCACCGATGAAAGTAGGCGGTGTGCCTAGCTGGTTCGTTGCCTGGATTGATCTAGAAGCTCCAGAAGGTAAAGCAGAAGTAGTGAGTGGATGGATGCAGTTGGGTAGTGTGTCTGTCGTTAGTCACCCAGGGTATGCTTATGAAAAGTTATGGAACAGCTTAAAGGTAGAGTTGGTTTGGTTTGCCTTGATTGGTTCAGTGGCTTTTTTGGTTATGAACCTAGTTATAACCACTATTTTGTTACCTTTAATGAGAATAGAGAGGCAAGCGAAGTCTGTCAGAGACAGAGACTTTAGTTATCGGGCTCCAATGCCTAAAACCCGAGAGCTTAAGCGTGTGGCGGTAGCCATGAATAGCATGTCTGATCGTTTGGATAAAATGTTTGGCGAGCAACTGTCATTAATTGAACATTTACGTGCACAATCATTTTTAGATGCCGTAACGGGGTTGGGGAACCGAGCTGAGTTTGATAAGCGCTTAAAGGCAGAATTAGAGTCTGAGCAAAGTGCTGCCGTGGGAAGTTTGCTGTTGATTCAGTTGAGTAACTTCATTGTTTACAATCAGAGCAACGGACGTCAGTCGGGTGATGCTTTGTTAATTCAGCTCGCCGAGGCGATTAAAGCGGACACCCTAAAAGTCACGGATGCCTTTATTGCTCGCCGTTCTGGGTCTGATTTTTCAGTTTTCTTACCTGGTGTTGTTGATGAGCAGGCTGATAAATTTGCTAATGACCTATTACACAAGCTAGCAGGGCTTCATCTTGTGAAGCAGATGTGTAGAAATGACATATTGCATGTAGGTATTGCATCCACGATGACTAAAATTTCTTTGCCATTATTTTTATCTGAAGCGGACATGGCTTTACGTAGGGCTCAGGCTTCTGGTCCCAATGGCTGGCAACGTTATGTATTAAGCAGTGAGTCAGCGTCACCTGAAGAGTCTGTGAAGCAGGCTAATGAATGGCTTACCATTCTTCGCGAAATATTATCGTCAAAAAGTATTGTGTTCTACTATCAGCCTGTTTATAACAATGATCGTTCCTCTGTTATGCATTACCAGGTGCTTTCGCGCATTAAAGTGAATGATGAACTCGTGGTCGCCGGGGTGTTTATTCCCATGGCGGAGCGATTTTCACTGTTAGTAGACTTTGATCGTTTAGTGGTTGATCAGGTTATTGCTATGTTAGGGCAGCGTTCAAACGGTCAAGGTTTACCGTTTAACGCGCGGTTGTGTGTCAACTTGTCCGTTCACTCTATTGCAGATGACGAGTTTGTTGGTTGGTTATTGAATAGTTTAAAAGAACATCCTGAAGAAGCTAGACAGCTTATATTTGAAGTATCTGAATATTGTTTGCAAGAAGCAGGCGACTCATTGGAGCGCTTGGTTGCATCGAGTAAGTCTCTGGGCTATGAGGTGTCAATTGACCGCTTTGGTGTAGCAGCCGTCCCATTTTCTTACTTGCAACATCTATCTATTCATTATATTAAAGTAGACCATAGCTTTATCAGAGATATTCAGAACAGCAGAGATAACCAGTTTTTCTTACGATCAGTGTTGCAGATTGCTCATGGGCAGGATATTCAAGTGATTGCAGTGGGGGTTGAATTTGAGGAAGAGTGGCAATCTATTGAACCACTCGGCATCGATGGTGCAATGGGGTATTATCTCTGTAGACCACAAGAACAGATCGAGCATATTTAGTAATAAAAGCAGACAATAGGGTTTTAGAATGGCATTTCAAAGGGCTAAAGAGTTTTTCGAAAATCGTTGGGAAGACATGCAAGATTATATGGGTGGAGGTTTATTGCCTAAGGTCGTAGGTGGTGGGTTAGTAGCCTACTTGTCAGTAGCTGTTGTTTTAGGGGTTTTCTGGAGCAGCGAACCGGCTCAATTTGAAGTGAAAGCCGCTGCCGCTGAAAAGGCAATGGCTAATAGTCATGAGGTGGTTGTGGGAACTACTGTGACGACAACGCTTATTAATATAACAGAAACATTACTCGATAAGCCGGGTGGTTATATTCATAATGATATTCTGCCTCCAGGTTTATGGTTAGATAACATTGCTAGCTGGGAGTTTGGTGTACTTGTTCAAGTCAGAGACTTAGCTAGAGCGCTACGAAAAGACTTGAGTCGTGTGCAAAGTCAGTCAACAGAAGACCCTGATCTAGCGATTGCTGAGCCTCAGTTTAACTTCGATAGTAATAGTTGGGCTGTACCCTCTACCGAAAGAGAGTATCGCCGTGGCATTAAAGCAGTATATCGATATCTAGGGCGTTTATCTGACCCTGATAAAAAAGAAGCACAATTCTATTCTCGTGCTGACAACTTAAGTAACTGGTTGTCTGATGTTGAAAATCGTTTAGGAAGCCTTTCTCAGCGCTTGAGTGAAAGTGTTGGTCGCCAGCAATTAGATTTAGGTCTTGCTGGTGATCCATCGGCAGCGCAGTCAACTGCTGCACTAAGTGTGACTGAAAAGAGAACACCTTGGCTTGAAATCGATAATGTATTTTATGAAGCCCGAGGTAGTGCCTGGGCATTGATTCATATATTAAAAGCTATTGAAGTTGATTTTGATAAAGTACTAAGAGATAAAAATGCTTTGGTGAGTTTGAAGCAGATTATTATTGAACTTGAATCAACTCAAGAGTCAGTCTGGAGCCCGATGATTTTAAATGGCAGTGGGTTCGGTGTGTTGGCAAACCACTCATTAACGATGACGTCGTATATATCTAGAGCTAATGCAGCGATTATTGATTTAAGAAGTTTGTTGCAGCAGGGCTAGAGTAGGGAGGTTAATTATAATTCGTAGGGTGCACCGTGCGCACCGCAAGGATATTATTTCCAACAAAAACGGTGCGCACGGCGCACCCTACGTTTACATGAAACCCTTATTCAGAATATCCATAGTAATATCACCAAAAGTCAGAATCTGACCTCCATGTTGAGCTACGAATTGTTCTGCTTGTTCTTTTTTAGCAAAAGAAGCGAGTGTTGTTCCCATAGCCCCTTTCATCTCAGACCCAGCAACAAACCAAGCATTCTCAGCCTTTATCATGTGCTCATCACTGGGTGAATTCCAGTCGCTACGGCTCATGTCATGAACATATACATCTTTGCTGTTAGGTTTGTTCTCGGGCTGTAAATACCAGCTCATTAGGTCACGTGTAGAGCAGAACTTTCTTACGTGGCTTTTACGTCCTTCAAAGAGCTCGCCTTTAGGGCCTGGAAAATTGGTAATTACCATGCCGCATAAGTGACATTCGTCACCTGATTCAATAGCGATGGGTGTGTTTGTTACTTGTTTAGTTGCATCGTCATTACTGCAAGCAGAGATGAGTGAAATGACTAAGCCTATAGCGGCTATTTTTAAACTATTATTGAGTATGTTGATAATATTTCCCTTTAATTATTGTGCACACGGCTCACTCATTGGGAGCGCCATTTTTAAATTTTTCTTCTGGAAAATGCCCAGTAGGCTGCTGTGAGAGGTAATAATAACCATCCAAACAATACGCCAAATAAGGTAGAGAACCCAAACTCAACTTCGCTGGCCATGACTAATAACCCTCCTCCGCTTCCTTCAAATCCGACTAGGTTTATTAGCCTGAATACATCAGTTGGATTTAATAGTAAGAGGTAAGGGAATAGCTCTGGATTAAACTGACCATCAGTTGCTACAAGAAGCCCTAGTAAGCCTAAATCAAATACCAAAACAAATAAGAACCAGGTAATTAAAGCCATGCCTGCCGCTTTGGATTTTTCTGAAACTAACGAGCTAATAAAATAAGCCGCTGCTACAAACACAATGCCGAGTAACGTGGCAGATAAAATAAAACGACTAAAGGCTACAGAAAGCGCATATAGGTCAACATCGTTGGCAAATAACGCAATAATAACGGCAGCAGAGCCAAAGCCAAGAGTTGTTGATATGCCGAGTATCAATCCGTGGCCAAGCAGCTTTCCAAGTAATAATTGTGCTTTTGTTAAAGGGTAGGTGAGTAGTAATAATAAAGTACCATCTTCGTCTTCCCCCACAATTGCATCATAGGCAAGTAATAACGCTATGAGTGGAATTAGAAATACCGCAAGGCTAGCGAGGCTTATTATAGTGTTAGGGATAGATGTAAACCCTACCATTCCAGAGGCTGCGGCACCAAACCAAGATATACCAATAGATAATAAGGCGAAAACCATAGTAATCGCGACAATCCAACGATTTCGCAAGCCATCTTTAAGCTCTTTTTGGGCGATACACCAAATTGCATGCATTACTGGACTCCTTCTTTTTGTTTGCTCTGTGAGTTCATGAAATGCGAGTGGCTGACATTACCTGTATTTAAATCATTCTCAACAAAGTAACGGTAAAGTTGCTCAAGTGAGGGGGGCTGCATATCAATATCTGAAACCCCTGGGTGTTTCATTATTTCTCGTAATATGTGAACTTTTTGAGATTCAAGAGCACTAACTTCTAGTGTTTTATCATTTAATGCGTTGATATTGGTTGTAATATTTTCAAGTTCGGAGCGCAGAATATCTTGATTAAGCTCTCCTTGTATTTGAACCTTCAAAGGTAACTCTGCTTGTTTGCGCAAATCACTCAATGTACCTAGTGCCTGTAGTTGGCCATTGCCCAAAATCGCGGCACGGTCTATGTGCTTTTCTACACCGGGTAACACGTGGGAGCAAAGAATAACGGAGCAGCCTGATTTCTTTAGCTGATCAACCATATGATAAAAATCTTGGGTGGCAATGGGGTCTAGCCCAACGGTAGGTTCATCTAATAGCAATAACTTGGGCTCTGTTAATAAAGCTTGTGCCAGACCTAACCGTTGTTTCATCCCTTTTGAATAGGTTTTAACTTTACGGTTAGCGGCGTGGCTTAACCCTACTTCATCGAGTAGTTGGTAAACTCGGCCTTTACTCACTTTTTTTAGTTTGGCGAAATAAGTTAGAACTTCTTTGCCGCTAAGTTGTTGGTAAAAAGAAACGTTTTCAGGCAAAAAGCCGAGACGATATCGATAGTCACTAAAATGAGAAGATGTAGGAGCATGACCAAAAACAGACACATGCCCTTCAGACGGCTCTAATAAACCAAGAATCAACTTCATTGTGGTGGTTTTTCCGGCACCATTATGACCAAATAAACCGAGAACCTCGCCCTCCTCAATGTTTAGAGAAAGTGATTTTATTGCAGCCACTCCGTCAAAGTTTTTCTTAACATTTTCGAGCTGAACAACGCTCATAATTGGACTCCTGCTGGCTGAGTGGGCGGTATGGGGGGCATTATCATTGTAGGCTTCATTAAGGGGTAACTATCAGTAATGCCCGGGGACTTTAATATGGGGAACTCTCGTTGAATCCACCGTAATGTTTCTACCGCTGGGCTGTTCATTAACACTTTGGCAGAAGGGTATTTCCATAATAACTTATCGACACCATCATTAGGTTCATAAGGGATGTCACCTGTACCATTGTTGTCCCTGTCCCATCCTAAATAGTCGCTCCAGAAGTTGCCAGATTCTTCATGTGACCATTCCTGAGGGCGTGTAGCAACATATTTTACTTGCTGTTTGTTTCCGATAAAGCTGTTTCTAGCAATTACATTATCTTCTGATCCCGCCGTTAGATGAATGCCTAAATCACTTTCCCGCATAGTGTTGCCTTCTATGTGGTTATAGAATGAATTGTAGATGAAGAGCGCCTTACCTTCGGCCCCTCTTGTTGCACTATTATTAGTGAATGCTGAGTTCTTGCGGATGTTGGTAACGGTGTTATTTTTTACGGTGGAGTTGGTAATGTAATTCATCAGAATGCCGTAGTTTTCATCCCACTCAGAGCGGTTATTGAGTACGGTAAGGTACTTTGACTGCATAAGTGCATACCCTGTTCGAGTATGGTGAGTATAGTTATTAAGTACCTTGTTATGGTATGAATACATGTAATGCACGCCATAGCGTAAGTGATGGAATTCATTGCCTCTAATCGTATTTTGGTTGCTGGTGTCTATGTAAATACCGTCACGGGTGTGCCATACCTCATTGAACGCAATATCGGCTCCCTTGGTTGCATAGAGATGAATGCCATTACCCCTGTCTTGGGAGCGAGTGTTTAAATCGCCTTCTATTCGGTTATTGAGTACCGATGTGTTTTGAGCGGCATCTAAAAACACGGCGAATGTGATGCCATGAAAATAATTATCTTTGATGACGACATTATTAGCGGTCTTTTTTACCACAATGCCTGCATCCATTTCGGTTAGATCATCTCCCCAATCAACGATGTTACAACCTTGAATAGCTACATCGGACGCGATGATTCTAATGGTGTCTTTTTGATTATTTCCATTTAGCTCTACGTTTTCCGAACAACTTATCGTTAGCGGCTTTTCAATTATAAAATTACCGTGATACACGCCCTGAAGAAGGTGGATGATGTCACCTGATTCCGCATTTTTTATAGTTGATTCTAGGTCTGTATCGGGGGTGACTGTTATGATTTTTTGCGCAGCTTCAAGTTGGGTTGAGAAAAAAAACGTTAATAGAAAGTACGTGAGTAATGCGCCTAAATGGAAGATGTTTGATTTTTGGAGCATTCGGTTACACTCATTCGAAAGCGATAAAATAATATAGTCAGAATAAACGGAAATGAAGGCTGTTTATAGCTGGTTTTTTGATTGAAGGTATTTTAGAGCAATATGAGGGGGTAAAACCTTGAGTTAGCTCAACCTCTATTAAGAGGCCGAGCTAAAGGTGTTAATTATTGGTTAAATAATTACGCTTTTTCTACTAGCATACGTCCGCGCATTTCCATGTGTAGTGCGTGACAGAACCAGTGACAGTAATACCAGAAAACACCAGGTTGATCAGCCGTAAAGGTGACAGATGATGTCGCCTGTGGCCCAATTTCCATACTTACACCGTGGTTTGTCATTGCAAAGCCGTGTGTTACGTCTTCTATGCTATCGAGGTTAGTAACTGTGACAGTTACTTCGTCGCCTTGCTTAACGGTAAATTCACCCATACCGAAGTTAGGTGCAATAGAGGTCATGTAAACGCGTACTTTTTTGCCGTCACGAATTACCTTATTATCAGTTTCTAGTGTGATGCCATCTTTCTTGGCCATCGCAACGGTGCCGGCAAAGAATGGGTCATCACGTGTCCATAGCTTGCTTGGCTTCATTTTGCTACGGTGTACGATCATGCAGTCATGTGGCTCAGCGAAAGCAGGGCCATCATGAACTAGCTTCATTTCATCGCCAGAAATATCGATTAATTGATCATTTTCTGCGCGAAGTGGGCCTACAGGCAAGAAGCGGTCTTTAGAGAACTTACATAGTGAAACCAAGTACTTGCCATCAGCATCACGGGTTTCACCCATGGTTGTGTGGTTGTGACCAGGCTGATAATGTACGTCTAGCTTCTGCTTGATGTAGTTAATTTTCTCGCCGTTGTATGCCTTGATAGCATCTTCGACATTCCATTTAGCGATCTGGCTATCAATGAACAATGTAGTATAAGCATTACCACGACCGTCAAATGCTGTGTGCAATGGACCTAAGCCTAGTTCTGGCTCGGCTATAACGGCGTCACGCTCTTTGATTTTACCTGCAAATAAGTCAGATAGTTTATCTATAGCGATAATGCTGACGGTTGGAGAAAGCTTACCGTTAGCAACAAAGTACTTACCATCAGGTGAAGTGTTTAAACCATGAGGTGACTTAGGTACAGGAATGTAGCGGGTGTAAGGGCTATTAGCTTTCTTGCGTCCATCTAATACTGGTACTTTTGAATCACCAATAGTCGTTGCTTTACCGTCTTTTACTGCCTTTTCTGCGGCTAGAAGATCAAATACAACTACCCAGTCACGCTCATTACGCATAGTCTCTGCAAGCGTTACACCGCCTTCTGAGTTGTAACAAGTAGATGCAGCAAATCGGCCTGTGTAGTCAGCATCCGTGTTATCAAGGTTGCCGTCTACAATAATCTGGAAAGCCATTTCCATGCTTTCAGCATCAATGACGTTGTACATTGTGGTGTACTTAGTCGGATCGTTTAAATCACGGCCGTCATTAGGTGTTGGTACACGGAACTCGCCGTTACACAATACATACTTTGTATGAGGTACTTTTTGTACACGTAAACCGTGAATGGCTTGAACGTTAGGCACATCAAGTATCTTGTCACACTTCATGATATCGCAACGAATACGAGCAACACGGGTGTTTAGTTTGTCGTTGATAAATACATACTTACCGTCATATTTACCATCAACCATAGACATATGAGGATGGTGAGCATCGCCACACAAGAATTTGTCAGATGCACCACGAATGGCTTTACTTTCGTTGGTTAATCCCCAGCCTGTTGCTGAGTCAACATTGAACACCGGAATACGCATTAACTCACGCATTGATGGGATACCCATTATGCGTACTTCACCTGACTGACCGCCACTCCAGAATCCGTAGTACTCATCAAGTTCGCCAGGGTGAACGGCTGCATTAGCCATCGCATCGTCTGCTGCTTTTGCGTAAGCATCACGGGTCATTACTGTACTGGCTAAACCTGTTACTCCAGCAACGCCTGCAGCGCTAGCTACGGCAGATGCACCCAAAAAGCCACGTCGGCTTAGTGCAGGTTGGTTCTCATTATCTTGATTATTCTCATCCATTGCTTTTCTCCGCTGTTGTCTAATCTCTATTGTCTAATTTCTATTGGGCTATGACGCTGTATTTATCCAACATTCACGGCATTGATCGGTTTAAGATCAGGTGCCAATTTTTTCTTGTTTCTCTTTTTAGCTTTATTTACCAGTGGCGGACACTTGGTGTCGCGGTGGTAGGTAATTTGGCAGTCGAGGCAGTAGTGGCACTCGTTTGCGTTAATTGTTCCATCAGGGTGAATAGCCTGAATTTCACATTCTACAGCGCAAAGCTGGCATGGATCTCCACACTCTTTACGACGCTTTAGCCAATCAAATAGGCGAAGCTTGGTAGGAATAGCTAGCGCTGCGCCAAGAGGACAGATATAACGACAGTACACTTTGCGCGTGAATATCGAGATGAACAGTAAAGTAAGTGCGTAAGTGACGAACCACCATTCACGTTGGAAGGCTAATAAAATGGTGGTTTTGAAGGGTTCAACTTCAGCAAAGCGCTCAGCGGTTGACATTGACTCTAATGAAAGGCCAAACAGCGCTAATAATATAATGTACTTCAATGCCCATAGTCGTTCATGCAAGGCAAAGGGAAGCTCTATTTGTTTGATTTTCAGCTTACGAGCTAGTTCGTTGATTAGTTCTTGCAGTGCGCCAAAGGGGCAAAGCCAACCACAGAATATACCTCGACCCCATAGTAAAATAGTCGCAGCCGTAAAGCCCCAGAGAATGAATATAATGGGGTCCATTAGGAATAATTCCCAGCGGAAGTCTCCCATGGCGGCATGAGTAAAGGTGAACACATTAACGATAGATAGTTGCCCTAGGGTGTACCAACCGATAAATACCACAGTATAAATTAGAAAGCCTGTATGAAGTTTGTGCAGCAATTTAGGGTAGCGCACTAACCAGTCTTGCATGAATACCACAACACTTAAGAACACTAAGCTTATGACCAGTACCGTGATAGAGAATATTTTCTGTTGCCAGATAGAAACCCAGATTGGTAGGTCTTCTTCTGCTTCAACAATAGGTTGTATAGGTCGGTCTATGTAAGTTTCAGGTGTTTGATATCCCGCAGTAAAACTCATAAAGACACTATCAAGAGGCCCTGTTTGGCGGCGTACTAATAGCTCGATATCCCAGTTAGCACCAGGATCAAATTCAAACTTTGGGCGAATGATGAAAATTGACATCTCTTTGAAGTCAGGTGTTCCATCGGTATAAATATCGGTAAGACGGTAGTGGTCAACATCACGAAAGCTGATTGTATTGTCTTCACCCTGGTTTAGCTGGGTTCGGTCAAATATACCGCCACGGACATAGCCTGAACCTTTGAACGAGTAACGCCCCGAGCCCATCACAGCAATCGCATGCTCACCTTCTTTTAGTTCTTTCATTAGCCATTGATATTCGCCTTCACCTAATAGGTTTTGACCTATTGTAGGAGCATTGAGATAGGCGTAATACATATCAATAAAGGTATCTTGTTTTTCTTCTAGCGAGGCTTCATCAACACCTTCGCCTTCTGTTCCTTTGAACGCCTCGTCAACTTGATCACGGCTTAGATGAAATCGTCGAATTGAGCCATCTCCCGTAAGTGTTTGCCAGTTAGCCTCTTTAAATGCATCCAATTTAACGGTGGCAGGTAGCACTTTAACTTTTGACTTTGCTTCAACCATACCCAGCTTTTCAGCTGCTTTGTGCGCCGCTTTCATTATGGTGTCATTAACTACGATAACGGTTACGGTTGCTCCAGTTAACGCGTCAACAGTAAGGGCGGAGGGGTCTGTGCTATAGCCTACTCTGATTTTATCGGTAATACTTTTATCAATATATTGTGCTGCGAAGTCCCACAGTTTATGGGCAGGAATACCTACTAAAAGAATCGGTTCGTGGTGTTCGAGCACCCATGAGTTTTTGAAAATACCATTAATATCGAAAGAAACTAATACATTAATAGGCTTGCCTGAATAGGCAGGAATACTCACATGATCATCAGTTTCAAAGGCATAACCTAGAATGGTGTCGCCCTTCAGTATGGGCCATATACTTGTTTCTTCGTCGTATTCGCCCAGATGGTCGGCACCTTGATATTGTTGCAGAATTCGGCTCTGAAGTTCTTGAGAAAGGGTGTGCGAAGTGTTCGAGTTATTTGCAGCTTCTACAGGCAAGCTGTCTGATAAATAGACTAATGCGGCAACAGCCACAAAAAACAGGCTATGCATCAGTTTCATCATATTCTCTCCAATCACTTTGTTGTCATCTTTAAATGAGGTTGGGTGTGACATTATGTCGCAGGCTGAAGAAGACTATACGCTCAAGG
>JADGDV010000010.1 GCA_016744695.1 Hahellaceae bacterium | reverse complement strand
AAGTGCACCTGAAGCAGCTACGCCAGCAACAAGCACATCGGCGGCATCAACAGCTTCTTCAAGTAATGTAAGTTGGGACGCAGCACCATCAAGAGAAATTAACCTCTTCTACCCTGGAACTGCCTCTATAGAGTGGATCCACGGTCGTGATCACGGTGGAAAGCGTGCATTTACAAAAGGTGAGCGTTGCGTTGATTGCCACGATAGCGAAGCTGTAGATATCGGTGCAAAAATTGTAAGCGGTGAAGTACTTGAAGAAAATGTAATTCCAGGCAAGCGTGGAAGCATACCTGTTACCGTACAGGCAAGCTATGACAGCGAAAATCTGTACATGAAATTTAGCTTCCCAGAAACTAAGCATGCACCCGCCCCTTTCGCTGACGGCGGAAAAATGGATGCAGAAAACCAAATCAAACTTGCTCTAATGATTGGTACTGACGATGTTGAATTTGCAGACCGCTCTGGCTGCTGGGGAAGCTGTCACGATGATGTTAAGAATATGCCTGGAGAAGTTGATGACGCAACAGTTAAAGCTTATGCAGACTCTTCTCGCTTAGATACATCTGGCGGCATTACAAAGTACTTATCTGAAAGCCGAACCAAAGTTGAGCTTAAAGGCAAGCGCGGTAAGAAGCTAGGCGGTTGGGACAAGCTTAAGACTGAAGATGAGATTAAAGCTGAACTTGATGGTAAACACTTTCTTGACCTAATCCGCTACCAAGCAGGTACTGGTATCGTTGAAGATGGTTACCTACTGGACGAGCGCAAGATGCTTGGCGGTCAAGGTGCAGAATTCACATCTAACCTAACCGACGGAATCTGGACGATTGAAATGAAGCGTAAGTTAGTATCTGATAAAGCAGGCGACATCAGCTTAGATACTGCCAATGTTTACAATTTTGGTTTTGCAATCCATGATGACTATAGCAACTCTCGCTTCCATCACGTATCACTAGGCTACCGCCTAGGTTTTGATAAAGATGAAGAAGGTATAGAGATCAACGCGACTAAGCAGTAAAAAAGCGTAGACACCAAAAGCCACCCATTCGGGTGGCTTTTTTTATTTAAACCCCTCAACCCAAGCAGGAAAGATACTCATTCGTTTATCTCTTCTATTTGTTCGCTGCAATGAAACCAAAGATTTTTTACATGCTTGCTTTTTATCATCAGTCAACTGCTTTCGTATCCAGACATCACCCACACTTATCTCTTCGCTTTCTGCAATGATGGTCAAATTATTAGCGATAGCCCAACGCTTTGCTAATGGACCCGGTAACCCAGCCACAAAAACATCACCATGAAGCAATAAGGCAATTACACCTTCATACGAGCCCGCTTCATATACATCACGCTCATCAAGCTTAATACCTGCATTACTATATAGATTCTGTATTTCCCCCCACCCTAAATATGAACCCTTAAAAACCACACTCAAGCGCTCACCTCTTGTAGATTTCAAATCACTTATTCCAGTACTGCTCTTAATTAATACAGTACTGGTTAAGGGTATATTGTTATACGTTTTTATCTTGACCAGACGATCATATTGCTTATGATCGTCCTGCGAAATAGATGAGGGTTTTGCAGAGAAATACATATCACTCTCTTTAATACTTTTATTGATAAATATCACTTTTACCTTGCAGCCGCTTTCAGCCATATACATCTCAAAACTACGCCGAGCCTTAGAAGCTTGAGAACCACCCTCCTCCGGCATAAGCATGAACGGCAAGGTATCTGAACCCACATTCATGGAGAACACCAAAGATAAAGACAAAATAAATAGAGAACACTTAAAACATCCTTTCATTTTTCTAACCCGGTAGTTTTTGATATTTATCAATTTAGTTAATATATTTAAGCAAAGTTAAACGCAAACCAATACGCTATGTTGACCATAATCAAGCTAAATTAAAGAGCACTATGGCAATATCAATACCCACTAATCACACGTCAACGCACTAAGCTAAAAATAAATCATACACCCAAGAGCAAAGTCAGTGATGAAAAGAATTTTATTAATAGTAATTTGTTTAATTTTTCCCCTTGCTGCAACGGCTAATGAACAAGCTAATGTAAGCATTAAAAAGTTCAAATTTATTCCGCAAGAAATTACCATTAAAAAAGGAAGCACCATTCGTTGGACGAACAATGAAAAACGACAATACCACAGCGTCTGGTTTGAACTACATGGAGACCCTGAGCCGGAGTACTTTTTTCCAGAAGAATTCTATGAAAGAGAATTCAACGAGACCGGGTCATTTACATATCGATGCGGGCCGCACCCTGAAATGATCGGCACAGTAATTGTGACAGACTAGCAATACGGCAAGTATATTGGAGCACTATGAGCGAGCAATTAAGTAGCAATAAAACCCCCTTACAATTAACAGTGGCTTTATCTTTTATAGCGCTTGTATCTATGTTTATGCTTGTTAGCCAACAAAGTTTTGCTACTGGAAAAACAACACCAGAAAGAGCAGAAGAGTTAACGCATCTGCTCTTACATGACTGTGGCTCATGTCACGGCATGACCCTCAAAGGTGGGCTTGGTCCATCCCTTTTGCCTGAACAGTTTAAAGATAAGAACGCCGACTATATTAAATACACAATTCTATATGGCCGCAGCGGCACACCTATGCCCCCATGGAAAAGCATCATCAGTGAACAAGATGCAGAATGGCTAGCTGAGTTTTTACTATCAGGGCGTATTGCCCAGTTAAATAAATAGACAACACACCGATCGCCTTGGAAATTTTATGACATTAAACCTAAAAGCCCTTAGCTTAATCACCACCCTGTCACTGTCCACACTTATGACCGGTTGCGCAGCAACAAATACAACCGAGCACAACAACGTTAAATATAAGGCCAGCGGTGACCTTGGTACGATTATCGAGCGAGCAGACGGGGCCGTCACCATAGTCAATACGACTCAACGTTCAGTAGAAGGGCGCGTAGAGGGTTTAGGTGATTTATCTCATGCTTCTATCGTTTACTCAAGAGATGAGCAGTTTGCTTATGTATTCGGTCGTGATGGTGGCTTAACAAAAGTTGATATCCTCAATCAAAAAATAGATAAGCGCATATTACAATCAGGCAATAGTATTGGTGGAGCTATATCCCAGGACGGTAAATTAGTTGCTGTTTCAAACTATACCCCCGGTGGCGTAAAAGTATTTAACTCTGAAACACTTGAATTAGTGGCAGATATTCCAGCACTGTATACCGATGAAAACGGAGAACAAAAACAGTCAAAAACAATTGGCCTTGTGGATGCTCCCGGGCAACGTTTTGTATTTAGTTTATTCGATGGTAACGAAACTTGGATTACAGACTTTTCAAGTGATGATGGCAGTATCAATACCCAACCAAAAATAACCAAACTCAAAAACATAGGCAAGCAACCCTATGACGCACTGATCACTCCAGATGGGCGTTACTATATTGCGGGTTTATTTGGCGAAGACGGTATGGCACTGGTTGATTTATGGCATCCGGAAAAAGGGTCGAAACGCATATTACCCAGCTATGGCAAAGGTGAAGAAAAACTTCCTGTTTATAAAATGCCACACCTAGAAGGTTGGGCGGTTGCCGGTAATTTAGCCTTTGTGCCTGCAGTAGGTCATCACAATGTATTAGTTATTGATATGACAACCTGGAAACAAGTAGCAGAAATTCCCGTCTATGGCCAACCTGTATTTGTAATGTCTCGACCTGATGGCCGAGAGATCTGGGTCAATTTTGCATTCCCAAAAAACGACACACTACAAGTTATTGATGCTGAATCCCTCAAGCTAAAAAAGACATTAAAACCTGGCAAAGCAGTTCTGCACATGGAGTTCACCCCTCGAGGTGAAGCTGTGTGGGTATCAGTAAGAGATGAAGATACGGTGAAGATTTATAACACTGCCACACATAAAGAAATCACATCACTTAAGGCACAAAAGCCCAGTGGAATATTCTTTACATCCCGAGCACACCAAACAGGTTTGTAAAAGATGATAAATAAACTAAGTCAACAAATTATAGACCGTTACCAGAAAGGCTTCCCTCTCTCGCCCACTCCATTTAAGGTCATGGCGAATGAGCTGGACGTTTCTGAACAAGAAATCATTGACTGTGTTGAATCACTTCAACAAACAGACGTGGTTTCTCGTGTCGGACCGGTCTTTAATCATAAAAAAGCCGGTGCAAGTACACTAGTCGCTATTGCAGTACCTGAACACTTACTATCTGATGTAGCTGAAATGGTTAATGAGTTTAAAGAAGTGAATCATAACTACGCAAGAGAGCATCATTACAACCTTTGGTTTGTTGTAACAGCAACAGATAGCAAGCATTTGGAACAGACATTATGGTCCATTAGAAAAAAAACCGGATATCCCATTTTAAACTTACCAATGGAAAAATCCTACCATATTGACCTTGGGTTTAAGTTGAACTGGAATTAATACTATGACAACACATCTAAACGAAGGTCAGCAACAAGCCTTGAAATGTGCGATTCAAGAAGGCTTACCTATAGATTCACGGCCTTATCTTGTATTAGCTAATATTATTGGCGGTTCTGAAGAAGCTGTAATTCATTGCATTGAAAAATGGATTGGAAGTGGCTTAATTAAACGATTTGGCATAGTTGTTAAGCATCATAGTCTTGGCTATACATCAAACGCGATGGTAGTCTGGAACGTCTCAGATGAAATTGTTGATGAACTCGGCGAGCAAATAAAACAATCCGGACTAGTGACACTTTGCTACCGAAGACCAAGAAGATTACCAGACTGGAACTACAATTTATTTTGTATGATTCACGGAAAAAATAGAGACCAAGTATTGGCGCAACTTGATGAACTGATTGAGTCATGCCAACTTAAAGATGTAGAACATGACGTGTTGTTTAGTTACAAACAATTCAAGCAATGCGGTGGTCGTTATCACAATCTAGAAAAGGCAAACAGTCATGGATGAAATTGACCGCGAGATAATCAACCAGTTACAACGTGGTTTTCCTATCTGTGAGCAACCGTACCAAGAAGCAGCAGAGTCTATAGGTATCAGTGAATCAGAGCTTATTAAACGAATTGGCTACTTACTGGAAGATAAAACTCTCACACGCTTTGGCCCCATGTATCAAATAGAAAAGGCAGGTGGCGCTTTTACATTAGCGGCTATGAAAATCCCTGAAGATGAGTTTGATAAGGTAGCTGAACAAGTCAATCATTTTCCGGAAATAGCCCACAACTATGAACGTACCCACGAGCTAAACATGTGGTTTGTTTTAGGCACAGAAAAGCCAGAAGAAATTAACACCGTAATCAGCAAAATAGAAGAAACTACAGGGTATAAAGTTTACAACATGCCTAAACTTGAAGAGTATTTTGTTGGACTCTTCTTTAAAGTATAAGGACGCCTCCATGAACACAACATTTATACCCAATGAACTTGATAGAAAACTTATTGTTGCAACTCAGGAAGGACTTCCCCTTACTCCACGTCCCTACCATGATATCGCTGAAGAACTAGGTGTAAGCCCTGATGAAGTGATCACTCGAATGCAACGAATGAAAGACGCAGGCGTTATTCGCCGTATTGCAGCGGTTCCTGATCACTACAAACTCGGCTACACCTTAAATGGAATGACCGTATGGGATGTTCCTGATAATATGGTTCAGGAGCTAGGCCGAAAGCTTGGTGCAATGGACCCTGTCAGTCACTGTTACCAACGCCCCCGGCACCCTCCACTCTGGAATTACAACTTGTTCGCAATGGTGCATGGCCGCACTCAAGAAGAGGTCGACATTCATATTCAAGCTATCGTTGAATTATTAGGTGAGCACAACAGAGGTAATGAAGTATTATTTAGCAAGCGAATTCTTAAAAAAACAGGCTTAAGGATTAAAAAGTAGCTCTATTTTCTTGCGCAAGATCAATGTCTAAAAGCGCTCATTTCGTAATATTACCTAACCCAAAATCAGAGACCCAATTATGTTCCGTATTACACAATATATGCAGACATTGCTTAACCCAAGCCCTGTTGGTCCAGCAAGAAAACCACCCGGCCCGGTTGTAATATGGAACCTCATCAGGCGTTGTAACCTTACCTGTAAGCACTGCTACTCTATTTCAGCAGACACCGACTTCAAAGGAGAGTTATCCACTGAAGAAGTCTATACAGTAATGGATGACCTTAAAGGCTTTAGGGTACCGGTATTAATTCTATCAGGCGGAGAGCCACTACTAAGACCCGACATTTTTGATGTATCAAAACGTGCCAAGTCAATGGGATTTTACGTAGGATTATCGACAAACGGCACACTCATCACCGAAGAGAATATCCAACAAATTGCTGAAGTTGGATACGATTATGTTGGCATTAGTCTTGACGGCATAAAAGATACCCATGACGAATTTCGTCAAAAGAAAGGTTCTTTTGACGCATCACTTCATGCGGTTAAATTGTGCAAGCAACACGGCATTAAGGTAGGCATTCGTTTTACGTTAACACAGCACAATAGCCACGAATTACCTCAACTGCTTGATTTAATGGATGAGCATAATATAGATAAATTCTACCTATCTCACCTTAACTATGCAGGCCGTGGTAACCGCAACAGAAAAACAGATGCATTCCATAAAACCACCCGTGATGCCCTAGACCTCTTATTTGAG
Source organism: Hahellaceae bacterium (assembly GCA_016744695.1). Lineage (GTDB taxonomy): Bacteria > Pseudomonadota > Gammaproteobacteria > Pseudomonadales > Oleiphilaceae > Alkalimarinus. Next base: position 129,099 of record JADGDV010000010.1, on the reverse strand, counting down.
CGCTGCTGGTCTGAACTAAAGCGCGGTATAGTCAGAGAATATGTTACGGGTAACAACGATGCTGATGGCCCCTACATGCTTCAATGGGCCGAAAAAAATACGCCCAGTGAAGTTGCTGCACTCACTCAGCGTTTAGAAAATTGGGGAGGCAACTCCTCAGGTGTAAATATCTCCAATATTGACAATTTGGGTAACGTTCACCCTGATACATTCTGGTGGAATTATACCCTTGGGAACGTTAGGCAAAAACCATTCTCAGAAATCTGGAGCAATCCAAACGATGAGTTAATGGATGGATTCCGTCAACACCCACGTCCGGTAAAAGGTCGCTGTGCTGAATGCCAATTCCTTAAAATATGCGGAGGCAACACTCGCGTAAGAGCATACCAGCTAACAGATGACGCATGGGCTGAAGACCCTGCTTGCTATTTAAGTAATGAAGAAATTGGCGTTGAAGATAATGAAGAAAATCGTTTAGACATGCCTTACAACGACCAGACACCTGGCAAATTAATACCCGTTACAAGACAACAGTAAGCAGAACACACCCTAATTAAAATAGCATCACCTGAACACCCAGGTTTTGGAGAGAGCAATGGTAGATCAAACCAGCGAAGTAAAATCCCTCATGGGAAACTGCGCTAGCAACACACCACTACAAGCAGGCGAAGTGGCTCTAATTGGCGCAGGTCCCGGCGACCCTGAATTACTAACACTACGTGCCTTGCGTTTAATGAGAGAAGCCGATGTAGTGGTATATGACAAGTTAGTCAGTGAAGCCATCATGGAAATGGTACCTACTGATACTGATAAAATATTTGTCGGTAAAACAGCCAATGACCATACTCTCCCACAAGAAGATATTAATACCTTACTCGTTAAGCTTTCTCAGGAAAACAAACGTGTTGTACGCCTCAAGGGCGGAGACCCTTATATTTTTGGTAGAGGCGGAGAAGAAATTCAAACGCTACTTGGCTCCGATGTACCTTGCAGAGTTGTTCCAGGCATTACCGCTGCGTCAGGCTGCTCTACCTATGCAGGCATTCCACTCACTCACCGTGACCACGCCCAAAGCTGTACCTTTGTTACAGGCCACTTAAAATCAGGCACTCTAGTGCTACCCTGGGATAATTTAGCTCAACCTAACCAAACCGTTGTTTTCTATATGGGGCTTCAAAGTATTGAGGTTATTAGCCGAGAGCTACAAGCTCACGGCATGTCTGGGGATATGCCTGCTGCACTGGTTGAACAGGGAACAACCCCTAACCAACGCGTATTTGTAGGTACACTTAAGACCTTGAAACAAAAAGTCACTGACAAAAATATACAGACACCTACTTTAATCATTATTGGTACGGTCGTTAACGCATTTAATAACGAGCAACGGAAAAGTATATCCAGCACCAACAATGTTGTTCAGTTTGCAACAGGGGTTTAATGAATGATCGTCAAAGTAAGACGCTGCGTTCTAAATGTAGTAATTAGTCTCGTTTTATCAGCACTTTCCTTTGGTGTTTCATCAGAACAAACTGACAGCAAAGCACTTTATAAAACACACTGTTCAGAGTGCCACGGCGCAACAAGAACAGGCATGATGGGCCCGGCCCTGCTTCCAGAAAACCTATCGCGCTTAAGAAAAAATAAAGCCATCACCGTCATAAAAAATGGCCGTACGGCAACACAAATGCCGGCCTTTAAAGATATATTAAATGACCAAGAAATATCTTCCATTACTGAATACATCAAAAGTAAGCCGGAAGTACAGCCTAGCTGGGTAAAGAGTGACATAGATAAATCACATAGTGTGTATCATGCTAATGGCACACTACCCGATAAACCAAAATTTGAAGCCGACCTTCAAAATTTATTTATCGTAGTCGAGCTTGGAGACCATTCAGCTACCTTATTGAATGGTGATACCTTTGAGCCGATTCACCGACTAAAGACCCGCTTCGCCCTTCACGGAGGCCCTAAATACTCTCCCGATGGACGTTATGTTTATTTTACTTCCCGTGACGGCTGGATTAGTAAATACGACATCTACAATCTTGAGTTTGTAGCTGAAGTACGCGTAGCAATAAACACCCGAAATCTAGCAATATCAAAAGATGGCAAGTATGCCATGGTAGCCAATTACCTCCCCCAAACATTAGTACTTCTTGATACTGAGAACCTCAAGCCAGTTAAAATATTTGATGTAAAAAATGACAATGGTGAAACATCACGCGTCGCGGCAGTATACACCGCGCCACCCAGAAACAGCTTTATAGCCGCACTAAAAGACTTTAAAGAAGTGTGGGAAATACCTTATGACCAAGCTGAATTAAAGGTAAGAAAAATCCCTGTTGATGACTATCTTGATGATTTCTTTTTTGATCAGTCATATAAACACCTTATTGGTGCATCAAGAGACTCAAAAGATGGGCAGGTCATAGATTTAGAACTGGGTAAAAAAATTAAAACTATCGACCTTGCAGGCATGCCTCACCTAGGCTCTGGAATTACGTGGGAGTACAAAGGGAAAACCGTAATGGCGACCCCAAACCTTAAAGATGGCCAAGTATCAGTTATTGATATGACCACCTGGGAAGTCATCAAACGAATAGAAACTAAAGGACCGGGATTTTTTATGAGAAGTCATAAAAACTCCAAGTATGCCTTTGTCGATGTATTCTTTGGCCCTAACAAAGACCTTATGCATGCTATAGACAAAGAAACCCTAGAGATAGTAGAGACGCTGAAACCCATACCCGGTAAAACCGCTGCCCATATAGAGTTTACGAAAGATGGCAGCCACGCATTGATGAGTATCTGGGAAAACGATGGCGCATTGATTGTTTATGACGCCAAGACCCTTAAAGAAGTTAAGCGCTTACCTATGAAAAAGCCATCGGGCAAATATAACGTACATAATAAAACTAACTACGCTTCCGGAACAAGTCACTAAATAACTCTATTGTAGGGTGCGCACAGTGCACCCTACGAGTAGCAGCAAAACGGCAGGCAATCTTTACCCCCCCTCAATGTTCGTAATCGAACAAACTTTTCAAATATTTAGTGCAGTTACTCTAAATTAAAAATTTGATGCGAACTAGCTCACAGCTTTTAAAATCACCTTCTTAAAACCTGCTAATTACAACATTCTGTCATATGTATTCCCTGTTAAAAATGTAGAATCCCGCCTGCTTAATCATTTAGCGACCGAACAATCTCCTTAACGGATGGAAGTAGATATTCGGTGAACACTATCAACACTTTATAAATCATAATAAACAGCAGGAACGCTATGAATATTACAAAAAACTCAGTAGTTAAGAAAAGTTTGAAAGGAAAGGATGTTCTTATTACTGGCTGTACAGGTTTTTTGGGCAAGGTATTACTAGAGAAAATAATAAGATCAGTACCAGACATTGCATCAGTTAACGTATTGGTTAGAGGTAGCTCAAAGTATAAAAGTGGAAGAGAACGCTTTGTTAATGAAGTGCTCACGTCCTCAATCTTTAATCATCTAAAATCAGAAGATCCCGCTTCATTCAATACATTCTGTGAAACAAAATTAAATATTATAACAGGCGAGTTAACCGAACCTCAATTTGGCATAGCACCTAAAGAATTCAATGATCTCGCCAATAAAATTGACCTCATTGTAAATTCCGCCGCCAGTGTGAATTTTCGTGAAGCACTTGATAAGGCGTTGAAAATAAATACTTTATGCCTTAACAATGTCGTTGAATTTTCTAAAAAAGGCGGTGATATACCCGTTGTTCAGGTATCTACCTGCTATGTACACGGTTTAAATAAAGGCGATATCTACGAAGAAACAAAAGCACCTTTCGGGGCTAAGATCCCACGTAACGAAAAAGGTCAGTACCTAGTAGAAGGTGTTGTTAACCTTCTAAAAGATAAAATTAATAATGTACGCTTCCCTGCCAAAAACAATGAAGAGTTAACACAATCACTTGTTGATTTGGGGATTGAGGAAGCCAATAAGTACGGATGGAATGACACCTATACATTTACAAAATGGATGGGTGAGCAATTACTATTAGAGAAGCTTGACGGCAAGTCACTGGCTATTGTTCGTCCTTCTATTATTGAAAGTACTCTGCAAGGCCCAATGCCTGGTTGGATAGAAGGTATTAAGGTTGCTGATGCGATTGTGTTTGCTTATGCCCGTGGTAAAATCGCGTTCTTCCCTGCCGATGCAAACGGTGTGATGGATATTATCCCTGCAGACCTCGTAGCAAACAGCATCATTCTTTCAATGGCCAAGGTACTTACATCACCCGGTGAAACAAATATTTATCAATGCTGTAGTAGCGGTTCTAACCCCGCAACTACCGGTGAATTACGAGATGCTATGGTTGAAGAAGCTCTATCAAATTACAAAGCATATCCAAAACTATTCAAGAAGAAAAAACCCGCTAAAGATTTTCCTTTTGTTTCAAAGTCTGTTTTTGAAGCCGCTATGAAAGCAGTGCAGATGCCTTTGGGTCTTCTGCATGATGTTAAGTCTATTTTTGGTAAGGTCGAAACTAAGAATAAAATGCTAAAGAACATTGATACGGCTTTAACATTGTCTACCACATTTTCCTTTTATGGCTTCCCAAAGTACCGGTTCCACAACGGAAAGCTTCTGTCATTAGCAGAGGAGCTTGGAGAAGCAACAGACGGTGAATTTGCAGTAGATGCAGGACTGATTAACTGGAAAGAATACTTCGGTAAAACCCATCTTGCCGGGCTTGAAAAATATGCAATAAAAGAAGCGAAAAAAGAAGTCGTGAAGAGTAAAAAGGCGGCTTAACCAATGCTTTCTCTTAACAATTTTACACACTAAAAAACGCACTCCTACAAAGTTTAAATTTAACTCGTAGGAGTCGTTATAAAAAACATCAAACTAATTTAAAAATTTGGAAATAATACATTTTTCTTAGCAACAGCCCATGCAAGACCTATCAGTCCCCATAGAACAAAGCTAGTATGAACAAGGGTAAAATACATAATAACCCACATCCAACCATTTGGTGTATTCCCTAGTAACATGTACAAAGAAACACAACCAGAAGCCACTAACCCACCCCCAAGCAACGACATAAAAAATGTTTGCCGGATATGGTTCGTCGCTAATGACGATTTATCACCACGACCATGTTTCAAAAAAAGTCGTAATAAAAACAGAAAAGATATCCCCGGTAAAACTAATAAATTACAGAGGTACCAGCCTTCTGCTTGCTGCGCGAGCGCTTGTTGCTCTTTTTTAACAGACGTTGAGCCATAAGGCTTACGTGGGTTATGTTTGCTCGCCACCGAAGATGGCATATATCACCTCTGTTAATGCATCAACTGTTGCCTGATCATCCGTTAAAGGCTCTGCCATAGTAATACGACAAGCTTCTAATGGCGCAATGCCGCTCTTAATCAACTTAGCTGCATAAATAACGAGTCGGGTTGATGCGGCTTCTTCAAGGTCATGATCTTTTAAGTTTCTCAAACTATTTGCCAACTTAACAAGAACCTTTGCTTTATTCTCATCGATCCCACTTTCTTTTACAACGATCGCTGTTTCAGACGCTTCATCAGGATAGTCAAATCTAAGCGCAACAAATCGTTGCCTCGTACTTGGTTTCATTCCTTTTAATAAATTCTGATAGCCAGGGTTGTAAGAAACAACAAGCATAAAGCCCGGTGCAGCCTCTAAGTACTCACCTGTTCGCTCAATAGGTAATACTCTTCGATCATCAGCCAGAGGGTGTAAAACAACCGTTGTATCTTTTCGGGCCTCAATGACTTCATCAAGGTAGCAAATAGCCCCTTCTCTTACCGCTCGAGTAAGTGGACCATCTTGCCAAAAAGTACCATCCTTACCAATTAAATGACGGCCAACCAAATCTGCAGCGGTTAAATCATCATGACAAGAAACAGTATAAATAGGTCTGCCTAGTTTCTTTGCCATATGCTGTATGAACCGTGTTTTACCACACCCAGTTGGCCCTTTAATAAGCAAAGGCAACTGATGGTTATACGCATGCTCAAATAGTGCTTCTTCATTGCCCTGAGCCTGGTAAAAAAGTTCATCTTTCTGTTTTTTTTGCGCTTCAAAAGCATTCATAAAATGGGTCCGGGGCATAAAATTCTAAAAATAAGATCATATGATTATAAAAGCAAGATCATACTATGACCAAAAAATTGAGCCCTTGACCGAAGTCAGACTTCAACCGCCCTGCACGGATTGAATCAAACGCCCCATTGCTTCACTTAACTCTTTAGCGGCGTCCTCATTTCGATCAAGAAGTATCCAGCGGTCGTACTGGTTAATTGGGTGGTACAACCAGCAAATATAGCGGTCATAGTCACAGCTGTATTTAATAAATGGATCAACGCCATATACATCCATTCGATTAACAAGCAACGAGGGAGCACCCTTTTTATCATATCGTTTTTCTTGAATCTGAAGCTCACTGCCTATTAAGTTTATAGAATAATGAGCCCCCTTATTAACATCCTGCTGCTTAATACGAGAACCGTAGTAAGGGTGAGTTGAAAGGATATTATTAATTTGGAGCACTAAAGCCTTTTTAGGATCATTCGTTAAATAGAGTTTTTTAAGTGATTCCAAATATTCATCTTTTGCTTTATCTAATGCCAAAGCCTCTACATTAGCCGCTTTCGGTTTTATTATTTTCTTCTTTTTATCAGCCTCAGTTATCATCTCCAATGCACTGATATAAAACTCACCTTCCTCTTCCGCTTGGAGTACATAAACTTCAAATGACTTTTGAGCCATATTGAATTCAGAATGATGAAATAATACCTGACCATGCATATAATGAAACTTAGCGGGTAGCGCAACATCAAGTTCAGTTAAATTTTTCAGTTGCTGTTCAGCGCTATCCCACTGCTCTAAGTTAATCGCGTTTTGTGCCGCCAGCATTAATCTTTTTGCCTCATGTATCGGTGGTAGACCGCTCGACAATGAGTTTGTTGAAAATAAAAGGGCTAATATTAGAAGAGCTAATAAGCTAGCTTTAGGCTTTATAGGTTGCATAATACCTCTCTATCCACCTGAATATGATTGAATAACAATTTTATATTTTTCTTATAGTTAAAGACACTTTTAATTGGATATGAATGCCTCGTTTAAAGGAACAGGACGTTGAATCCCATACCCTTGAGCATTATCAACACCTATTAGTTCCAGCATGGAAAGAATCTCAGTATTCTCAACAAACTCAGCAATCGTTTCCATTCCCATAAAATGAGCTAATTCGTTAATTGATTTCACTAATGCCTGATCTTTTGGATTATTAACAATGTTTTTAATAAACACACCGTCTATCTTAATATAGTCTACTGATAGTTTTTGAATATAAGCGTAAGAGGATAATCCGGTACCAAAATCATCTAAGGAGAATTTACACCCAGTTTTTTTCAAAACATTAATGAAGTCATCTGCATCTGACAGGTTAGTAATTGCCGCAGTTTCAGTAATTTCAAAACAAATTTTATGCCTCGGAACAGACGTAGCAGATAGTTCACCTAATACAAAATCAAGAAAATGTTCTTCGTTAATAGAAGTGCCTGACAGATTAATAGAAAAGCCATGAACCGTTTCCACAATATCTGCATGCTCCTCCATCCACAGCAACGTATTATGTATAACCCAACGGTCAATCCGTGACATTCGACCAAAATGCTCCGCGGCCTCTATTAATGCAACAGGGGGCAGAATATTTTTATCTTCATCATAAATCCCCAACAAAATCTCGTAATGGGATGGTTTGTTAGCTGCATCATTAATTGGACGTATCTCCTGACAACGCAGCATTAACAATTCTTCTAATGAGTGATCAATTTTTTGAATCCACGATGTCATTTCATCATGATGCATTTGATCACGATCTTGGCGAGTATATATCGTTACTCTGTTTCGACCATGCTCTTTAGACAAGTTGCAAGCTACGCTAGCCTTCTTCATGACAGTATCAATATTATCACTAGAAGAATCGACCTCTGCGACCCCTACACTAACCGTTACGACTAACGTATTGTCTTGCCAGGTAAAAACAGATTCTTCCACTGCTTTTCTTATATTTTCAGCAAGAACCTGACCTTCTTTTAATGCACAATGGTTGAATATCATTCCAAACTCGTTACCACCAAGCCGGCCACACGTAGCCAATGCACCAGAAGCATTCTTAATAACCGATGCAATATGCTTGAGAAGCTGGTCTCCAGCAATATGTCCATAAGTATTGTTTACGACTTTAAACTGGTCGATATCAAGATAAGAAATAATTTGTGACGTCTGATTAGACATTGCATCGGCTATGGCCCGTTCCATACTTCGCTCAAATGACTGTCTATTCAACAAGCCTGTAAGAGGGTCGCAACTTGCCTGACTGGCTAAATCTTCATATACCGACTGCACCATTTGGTGTAAACCTTGATCAATAACTGGCACATCTGCTTTCTCTAACAGAGTGACATCACCGTTATCCATTCGGCCTGCTAATATATCAAGAGAAATATCAATATCTTTCATCCCTTGGCTATCAACGAACACAAAGCGGTAAGACTTACTGCCAGACCAGGCTAGCCTCATTCTCTGCGCGTCACCATCTTCATCAACAATCTCAATCCAGTCGCCAATCGTCATCTGTCTAGCGCGTTTATGCCAGCGACCGGATTCCTTATTTGTCGACGTATTGCTTAATGGGCTGAGTTCCGGGCGAGCGGCAGGGCCTGGACACTCCTTTGGATTGACTAACCATTCATACTGTTCTAAAACATGTAGTCTGGCCTTCTTGCCTTGCAATAAATATTCTTCAAGCTTATTAACAATTCTCTGATGAGAGGTTTGCCCTGAGGAGCGTAACTCTCGATCTATCATGGTTAAGAGTGTGGGAGCTTCTAAATCTTTTTCTAAGCTAGCCCCTACGGAAGACACTTCATCTACCGGTTCGCCTAGCCAAGTCATAAGCTGATCAACAACCCCTAGAGATTCTTGAAAGCTTTCACTTTCCTGCCCTTCCCTTAGCAAGGTCACAAGAAGTAACTGACGCCACCCGCCTTCTTCCAGCAATGAAATAAGGATCTTGGGTACCTTCTTTCCTGCGATGCGATTGTTAATTTCCTGAACAACAATTTCTCGTGCTTCTACAAGTCTTTGCTGCCCTTCGTACGCCCGGGCAATACGCTCTGCATTACGTTTATAAGCTTCTTCTTGCCTTGAAACCAGGTGATTTATTTCAATCAGTATCTCTTCAAAAAGCTGATTATCACCGTTGTAATCATTAATAATGCGATTTGTAAAGTGTTCCAGTGAGCGCTCTACACTTCTATTTGGTGTGCGCTTCGTTCCAGCTAACCTTGCTAATTGATTGATAACCTGCCGAGCAGGGTGATTGTGCTCAGAGAAAAAAGTGTCATCTAGCAGCACCACTTTTAAAACAGATAACTTAAGTTTTTTAAGCCACTTTTTTAATACATCACTAATGCCTATTTGCTCAAGAATTGCTCCAAATAAACGATCAGTAATGTCAATTAACTCATCTTCTTTTTCACCCAACTGAACACCGGAATCATTTCTCTCTTGCAGCCGCTTCTTAACGACATCCTTCAGAGGAAGCTCAACCACATTACTATCATCAGACTTAGCATCAAGTTGTACTGACTGAAGTTGGCTAACCGCATTAACAATATCATGTACGTTATAAGACGTTTTCTGACTCCGAAGGGCCTCTTCATTTAAACGGTCAGCCGCAACAGTAACAGCGCCCCCACCCTCAACCGTTGTTTTAAGGTTGATGAGTGTTTGTAGAGTAGAATAAGTATCACCTTGCTTTTGCTTCCTTTTGGTTTGACCAAAAAGTGCCTCATCTTCCATAAGAGGGCTAGAATCTGATAACAATACCTCATTGTGTTCTGTTGTATTTACTTCACTTTGTACTTCACCCGACGCAGTGTTTACCACATGGTTATTCGTATTCCCCAAAGAAACGTCTTCAGCTAACCGTGAAGATTCTTGGCTTGCACTGCCTTTAATACCGTAACGTTCAGCAGAGGAAATTAATACACCATAAATGTCTTTTAATTCTGTCTTAAGTATTTGCCCAATAACTTTATAAATGATGGGGTAAGCCGTTGACGGTATTTCTAAGGCATTACACCCTAGCTGAAACGCTCTTATAATATTTGTTGGACCAACAGGACAGTCGACAACATCAACCGTCTGATCAGATATTCTTTCAAATATGTAGCAAATACGATTGAGCTCATACCCTAGGTCTTCCCCTATCATTCTGATTGCAGAATTCATTGCAAGCCAGTCTTCAAAATCATGCTTTTCAACGACGGAAAGACTCTTATCTACTGCTATTTTTTGTTGATGATCTAAATGTAGCGTTTTATTCAGTGCAATAAGCCTTAGTGCGGCTACAACACTATCGCAGACTTGCTCAGAGAGCCAATGAGAACGGGTTTCCAACATTTGCAGACTAACGGAGAAATCCGAACGAAGAGAGCCATCAAGAGATTCATTAACGGACAGCATCAGTTTTACTTCAGCTTCTTTAATAGCACGCTCAATCGCTATCGGGAGGCTTTCAAGTATAAGCTGACGATAGTTTAATAATAGCTTCTCACGAACCTGAGCTTTGCGTTGACTATCAATTTCGGACGGGTGACTTTGCATAATTCCTGGGTGCTTGTCTTTAGTATTTTATTTGGCAATTTCTGTGGGTTTAAGCAATAGCCTATTTAATTGTAGACCATCACCCAAGGCTTGCTGACATTTGTCATTCTGTGTCAGTAAGTTCAACACCATCTATTATATCTATATTTTCAGTTTCATCATCTACGGGTTCAACTTTTACTGATTCAAGCACTGATGATGGTAATTCTTTTTTTACCCTCACACCAAGATCAAGAAATTGCTGAGCCTGACTCACAAGATTTCCACGTCCCTCTTTTAATGAATCCCAAGCATCATGGTACGTGATGTTTGCCGTATTTAGCTGACCACCGAGTTTTTCCATTTTATCAATAAAAATTCGCAATTTGTCATATACTTTTCCAGCCTGATCAGCCAGTTTTTGAGCACTTTGATTTTGTCGTTCAATGGACCAAAGACTTGCAACAGTTCTAAGTGTTGCCAACAGTGTGGTGGGCGTTACCACCACAATACGACTATCAAAGGCATCGTTAAACAATTTCTGATCATAATCGAATGCCGCAATAAACGCGGGCTCTACAGGCAAGAACATAAACACAAAATCAGGTGAGTTAATACCATTTAGTTTTGGATAGCCTTTTTCGCTCAGCCCTTTTATATGATTTCTAATGCACTGCACATAGGCTTTCATTGCACTTTCTTTCATATCTTCGGTGTCTGCTTCAATATAACGGACATAGTCAATCAGAGACACCTTACTATCAATAATAAGATGTTTATTCTCAGGCAAGTGAATTATAAAATCAGGACGCTTATTTTTTAAATCATCATCTTTAAAATTGGGCTCACGTTCAAACTCTCGTCCTTTCTTCAAGCCAGACTGTTCAAGGATCATTTCTACTTGAATTTCCCCCCAGTTACCTTGCAGTTTTTTATCACCCTTTAACGCTTGAGTCAGATTAGATGCTTCATCAGTAATACGCTGATTTAGTTTATGAAGTGTATCTATCTGTGTTTTTAAAGAGGCACGTTCTTTCGCCTCATTAACATAAACTTCATCAATTTTTTGACGGAAGCCATTTAGCTGTTCTTTAAAGGGGTTAAGTAAAGCATCTAACCCTTGCTTACTTTGATCAGAAAAGTGTTTCTGTTTTTCTTGAAATATTTTATGCGCAAGGTTTTCAAACTCCTGCTTTAACTGAGTTTTATTACCTTCTAATAGACTGATTTTTTCTGCCGTATGCTGGCGCTCCTGCTCATTCAACTCCACATACATGGTTTCTGCTTGCGTGAGCTGATGATCTTTCAAACTTAGCTGGCTTTTTAGCTCGGTTTCACGAACATTAAACTCAGAACGAGCCAAGCTTCGGCCTAAAATTAGGCCTATTAATAGAAAAAGTAACGCGATGACCAAACCTGCTGATAGTAAATACCAGTCCATAAAATGCCCTATTTATTCAAATTTCAATATTCAGCTAACACCAAAAGAAACTCACTACCGTATTTATCCAGCTTCTTTTGCCCCACGCCACTTAAGGTTGAAAATGCCTGTAAGCCATCAGGTTTACTCTCAATCATCTCCTTAAGTGTAGCATCATGAAAAATGACAAACGGGGGTACACCTTGGTCATCCGCCAAGCGTTTACGGCAAGCCCTTAGGGCTTCCCATAAGTCAATATCTTCATCTTTCACCGGAGTAAACTTTGCTTTACCTGACGAAGCTGTTTTTTGCTTCCCCTTGTCCGCATCAAGTCTCAATTCAATCGTTTCATCTCCTCGAAGTAAAGCTCGGCATTTATCGGCTAAGTACACTTGCCCATAATCAAAATTAACACTCAGGTAACCTCTTGCTACCAACTGACGGTAAACTGAACGCCATTGCGACTCACTCAAGTCACTACCAATACCAAAAGTCGATACATTCTGGTGATTAAACTGTGTTATTTTTTCAGTTAATTTTCCACGCAGCACACTAATTAAGTGCACAACACCAAAACGCTGATCTGTTCTATAAACGCAACTTAACGCTTTTCTTGCGGCCTCGGTACCATCCCATGTTTTAGCAGGGTTTAAACAATTATCGCAATTACCGCAAGGTTCGGGCATATCATCCCCGAAATAGTTCATTATTGTTTGTCTTCTACAACTGGTAATTTCTGCAAGCCCCAACATAGAGTCAAGCTTGCGCTGCTCTATGCGCTTAAATTGCTCGTTGGCCTCTGATCCTGCCATCATCTGCTTCAACTTAATAACATCTTCTAAGCCATAAACCATCCAGGCAGTAGAAGGCAGGCCATCACGTCCTGCCCTTCCAGTCTCTTGATAATAAGCTTCAATATTTTTGGGTAAGTCCAAGTGCGCTACAAATCGCACATCAGGTTTGTCAATCCCCATACCAAATGCAATCGTAGCAACAATCACAATACTTTCTTCTTTTAAAAAACGCGCTTGATTCTGGTATCGAACATCCTTACTTAACCCCGCATGATAAGGGTACGCTTTTATTCCCTGCTCACTTAACCACTTTGCCGTAGCATCTACTTTTTTACGTGAGAGACAATAAACCACACCCGCATCAGATGCATGTTCTGAATTGATAAAACTCAATAATTGCTGACGAGCATTCTGCTTTTGAGTAATGCGATATTGAATGTTTGGGCGATCAAAGCCTGAGACAAAGACAGATGCCTGCTCCAAGCCTAAACGCGAAATAATCTCTTCACGAGTTTTTGCATCTGCAGTTGCCGTTAAAGCCACTCTAGGAACATTAGGGAAACGCTCATGCAACAAGCTTAATTGTAAGTAGTCTGACCGGAAATCATGCCCCCACTGAGAAACACAGTGAGCCTCATCAATAGCAAATAAAGAAACATCACATTGGCCCAGCCATTCAATGGTTTGGTTAAGTGCCAACCGTTCAGGAGCAATATAAATAAGGTCTAACTCACCCCTTCGTGCCTGATTTTCAACCTCATAGTTATGGCCTGGTGGCATAGAAGAGTTCATGCAAGCCGCCTTTACACCAGCCTGGCACATCGCTGAAACCTGATCTTGCATGAGCGCAATCAAGGGAGAAATAACAATACCTACCCCTGGTCTTACCAAAGCGGGTATTTGAAAACAGAGCGATTTACCGCCACCTGTTGGCATTAAAACAAAGGCATCTTTTCCCTCTAGTATCGCACCAATCACCTCATCCTGTGGCGATCGAAATGCGGTGTACCCGAATACGGATTCTAATATTCTGTATGCTTCCTGCATCATTTTTAACAAGTTCTCTTCAATTTATGTTTAACCCTGTAAGGTATTTTATATTTAACCTAATAAAGCCTTCATTTTTTCGGTCGTAGGGTTTTCAACAACCCCCTTCTCCGTCACGATGGCATCGATCAACTCAGCGGGTGTCACATCAAATACTGGATTAAACGCTTCTACCGTTTCAGGTGCAAGTTGGTAACCTTTAATAGACGTAACCTCAGTACCTGTTCGTTGCTCTATGGGTATTAGGTCTCCCGTCGGAAGCGACATATCAACTGTAGTAGAAGGCGCTACCACCATAAATTTTATACCATGGAATTTAGCTAAGACCGCAAGACTATAAGTACCAATTTTATTAGCTGCATCACCATTAGCCGTGATTCGATCCGCCCCTACAATCACCCACTTCACCTGCCCCTGCTTCATAATATGCGCCGCCGCAGAGTCTACATTTAGGGTCACATCGATGCCATCCTGCTCAAGCTCCCAAGCCGTTAAGCGAGAACCTTGCAGCCATGGCCGTGTTTCATCCGCATGAACATGACTTATCAGCTTATCATTCCATGCATGCCTAATAACACCTAAAGCGGTACCAAAACCTCCCGTTGCAAGTGATCCGGTATTACAATGAGTGATTACAGCAAAAGGCTGATCAGCACTTGCAGCCATCAATTCGAAGCCAAGCTTCCCCATCGCTTTATTGGCGGCAATATCTTCCTTATGAATCGCAATGGCTTCATCTAATAAAGCTTGAGTAGGATTTTCAGTATCACTCAGCTTGGCCATTAAGTCCTTCATTCGGTCAATAGCCCAAAATAAATTAACGGCTGTAGGCCTGGATTTAGCTAATTCGTCTATCGCCGCGCTAATGTATTGCTTCCATTCTTTATTCGCAATTTCAAATGCCACTCGACCCGCTAAAACCACACCATATGCTGCGGTAACACCAATCGCAGGCGCCCCTCGAACAACCATATCAGTAATCGCTAGTGCTACGTCACCTGAGTGAGTGTATTCAAGGTAAAGTACTCGCTCTGGTAACACACGCTGATCTAATAAGCTTAATCGATCGTCTTCCCACTTAATGGCTTCAACTTGGCTTTTCATTCAACATCTCATTTTTAGGGTAATTGCATACAAAAGTCGTACTAATAGGGGCTATTTTATAGAAACACAGAATTAATCATAGCGACTTTTAAAATCTCGCTTAAACCCATAAGACAGGTGGAATCTTTAAGGGTATACTTTGTCTAAATATAACTAGCTAATTCGTTTGGATTTTATGTCTGCTAATCAATCCGTAAATACTATAATACATGCTCGCTGGGTCATTCCTGTAGTACCTAAAAACTGTGTTCTAGAGAATCACAGTGTGGTTATTTCAGGACAACAGATCATTGAAATTCTACCTTCTGACGAAGTGACCGCTAAATACACAGCAAAAGAAGAATACAGCCTTGAAAATCATGCCCTTTTGCCAGGTCTGATCAACGCCCATGGACACAGTGCAATGACTTTATTTCGGGGCTTGGCCGATGATCTTCCATTAATGGAGTGGCTGAATGACCACATCTGGCCAGCAGAAGATAAGTGGGTAGATGAAGCATTCGTTGCTGATGGCACACTACTCGCTATAGCCGAAATGATAAGAAGTGGTACAACCTGTTATAGTGATATGTACTTTTTTCCGAATATTAGTGCAAAAGTCGCTGTTGATCATAAAATACGTACACAAATTTGCTTCCCTGTTATCGATTTCCCCACCGCCTGGGCTAACAACGCAGAAGAATACATTCATAAAGGGCTAGAGCTGTTCGACCAGTATAAAAATTGTGACTATGTTTCTGTCGCATTTGGGCCTCATGCGCCTTATACCGTGTCTGATGAGCCATTAAAACAAGTCGCAATGCTTTCGGAGCAGCTCAACGCTCAAGTACAAATTCATTTACATGAAACTGAATTTGAAGTTCAAGAATCTATTGATAAATTCGGTGTACGTCCACTTCAGCGCTTAGCTGATTTAGGCTTACTTTCACCCGCCTTGCAATGCGTTCATATGACTCAGATAAATGATCAAGACCTTGAGTTACTTGCTCGCAACGGTGTTCATGTAATACATTGCCCTGAGTCTAACTTGAAGCTAGCCAGTGGTTTCTCTCCCGTAGATAAAATGCTTAAAGCCGGTATTAATGTATCATTAGGCACCGATGGAGCGGCCAGTAATAATGACCTTGATATGCTTGGTGAGATAAAAACAGCAGCACTGATTGCAAAAGCGGTATCAGGTAATGCATCTGCAGTTAATGCTCATGAAGCCATAGAAATGGCTACTATTAATGGTGCAAAAGCCATGGGGCTTGAAGAGAAAATAGGGTCACTTGAAAAAGGTAAATGGGCTGATATTATTGCTATTGATCTTGGTTTTCTTGATTGCCAACCTGTTTACGATGCCCCCTCGCATATTGTCTATGCGACCAATAGTCACCAGGTCACACATAGCTGGATTGGTGGTAGCATTCATATGAAAGACCGCCAGTTAACAATGATAGATACACTACACCTCTCAGAACGAGTTCATAACTGGGCTGAAAAAATTAAAGCGTCAGATTCGGAAAATAAAGGTTAAAAATTAATGACTAACCCCGCATACAAGAATGTAGATAGCCAAGAAATCGCTAAATTTGAAGCATTAGCCAGTCGTTGGTGGGATAAAGAAAGTGAATTCAAGCCACTTCATGATATTAACCCGCTCAGAGTTAACTATATTGATGAAAGAGCAAACCTACCAGGCAAAAAAGTGCTTGATGTTGGCTGTGGCGGTGGAATTTTATCTGAAGGTTTATCTCAACGCGGAGCCCATGTAACGGGTATAGATATGGGGGAGGCACCTCTCTCTGTTGCTAAACTTCATGGCTTAGAATCCGGCGTTAAAGTTGAATACAGAAAAATCCTTGTAGAAGAGCTGGCAAGTCAAGAACCTGGTAGCTACGATGTAGTCAGCTGTCTTGAAATGCTAGAACATGTTCCAGAACCCGCATCGGTTATTAAGGCTTGTTTCGACCTATTAAAACCAGGGGGACAGTTATTTTTATCAACCCTTAACCGAAACCCAAAATCATTTTTATTTGCCATTGTGGGTGCAGAACATATTCTTAAAATGATGCCTAAAGGTACCCATGAATTCAAAAAATTCATCCGCCCTTCTGAGCTTGCTAGCTATGTACGATCGGCAGGATTTGAACTCAAAGATATTACAGGCATGACATTTAACCCATTGACCAAGCGTTATAAGCTTGGGCACGATGTTGATGTGAATTACCTTATGTATGCAGTAAAACCTGAATAAGCGAGAAAATTACGTGTTAAGTTATAAGCCTGAAGCTGTTTTGTTTGACCTCGATGGCACGCTGCTTGATACCGCCCCCGATTTTGTTCGTGTCGTTAATCAGCAGCTACGCCTTCACAATATGGAAAGTGCCGACCCAGAGCGCATAAGGGAAACAGTATCAAACGGAGCCAAAGCACTCATCAACCTAGCCTTTGGATTAGATGAAGGTGATGAATACTTTACCAGTAGGCACAGTGAACTATTGGAACTTTATGAGCAGTCTATTGCTGACGAAACCGTCTTCTTCCCAGGTATTGATCTATTCTTAAAAGAGCTTGAGCATCAATCTATCCCTTGGGGAATTGTAACCAACAAACCCTCACGGTTTACTTTACCGCTGTTAGATAAGCTTCAACTTTCTGAACGATGCAGTGTCACAATTTGCCCTGATGACGTGAGCAAACGAAAGCCAGATCCAGAACCTCTGTTCTTGGCTTGCGAAAGAATCTCCTGCGCTCCAGATAGAACCATTTATGTAGGTGACCACATTAGAGATATAGAGGCTGGTCAACAAGCAGGAATGACAACCATTGCTGCGCGATATGGATATATTGATAAGCCCGAACGAATAGCAGACTGGAAGGCTGACTTTGTCATTGATCATGGCAATGAGTTAACTGAATGGTTAAAAGCGTTATCTTAAAAATAGTTTAAAGAATACGGTTAAGAAATAAGGGGATTAATATGCAAAACTACCAAGCGCCAAAAGATCTATTAGAAGGTAAGGTTATTCTCGTTACGGGTGCAGGTGCAGGTATAGGCCGTGCCGCTGCATTGTCATTTTCTGCTCATGGAGCAACGGTTATTCTGCTTGGGCGAACCATCAAGAAATTAGAAGATGTATACGATGAAATAGAGTCCGCTGGCAGTGCTCAACCCGCGATTTACCCTATGAACCTCGAAGGCGCCGTCGCTAAAGATTATGATGATATGGCTGCAACCATTGAAAAGGAATTTGGCCGATTAGACGGTATTCTTCATAATGCGGCACTCTTAGGGTCGATTACCCCAATTGACCAATATGATGCAGATACATGGTTACAAATCATGCAGGTTAATCTTAACGCCCCGTTTTTGATGACACAGGCTTTAATTTCTCTACTCCGAGAATCTGATGATGCATCTGTTATCTTTACGTCATCCAGCGTTGGGAGAAAAGGAAAAGCTTATTGGGGAGCATACGCCGTATCAAAATTTGGCATTGAGGGCTTAATGCAGGTTCTTGCAGACGAGCTTGATGATGAACACCACAACATTAGAGTCAACAGTATCAACCCTGGTGCGACACGAACCAATATGCGTACTCATGCCTACCCTGCAGAAAACCCTATTCATAACCCTCTGCCTGAAGATATTATGGGGACTTACCTATATTTAATGGGAAAAGATAGCACAGGTATTACTGGTCAGGCACTCGATGCCCAAAAGAAGAAATAATAATTATATTCAATCTACCTGCGGCCTTAGCCGCAGGAGCACTCTTTTACTTAACTTCTTCACTAATCAATACGTTCACCATCACACCCGTTCCTACTTCAACCGGCGACAGTATTCCTTGTAAGTCACCTATTTGCGCGACAGGCTGACCACTTTTAGATACCCTAGCAACAATAGTTACCTCTTTAGCCGATGATATTTTAGCCATAGGCCCCATTGCCATCGCGTCATTCAAGGTAAGCTGCACAGGTAAGTCTGCAACCGTTAACCGACTAGCCGCTAAAGGCATAGGTGAACCATTCACCGCTTTTGCTACGATAAACAATACATCATTAGGTGATACTTTTGCGGCCAAAGAGGGGGCTAGCTCAACCCGCACTTGTACACTCGCATCCACGGCCTTAGTTTGAGCGGGGAGCCCTAAAGCAGCCCTTGACTTATTAATACCTGCAACGATTGCATCACGACTCGGATTGTCAGGTTGCACATCTAAAATACGAGACCAGTACTTAATTGCCTCTTCATAACGACCCGATTGAAACGCATCAATGCCTAACAAGCCTAAGCCATTCGTTTCATCAGGGTTAACAGCAAACGCTTTATCAAGTATGGCTTTAACCTCATCGGTCATTTGCGCGTCCTTTGCAAAAAATAAAGCTTGTGCAGCTAAACCGTATATAGCAGAAGGATCTTCTTGTTGCTTTTCAAGCAGAACAGCCATTTTCAAGAAAGCATATGATGCCTGGTCATATTTTTCTAACTTCATGCTTGAGCGAGCTAACATAAACCAACCGTCAGGGTTGTCAGGGTTCTTTTCTAACTTCTCCCTTAACGTAATCAGTAAATCTTCAATATCACCTTGCGGCATTCCATTATCTACAGAGGGAACAGCATTACCCCACTCTCTATATTGCTCTACACCATCCAAAGCACCCCACTTCATATAAAGAGAGTAAGCAATCAAAGGTAAAGAAATAACCATTAAGCCCACAGCAACCTTTGGGATTGAAGACGGCGCAGCTGAAGACAAGGCGTTATTCGATTGCGTATCATGCTCTAGACCATCAACATCCGTTATTAAACTCGCCTCGAGCTCAGTTTTTAACTGTTGGAACTGTTCGTCTGATAACGTTCCTGCTTGTTTTTCCGCATCTATTTCAATCAAGCGCGCCTTAAAAGCCGCGATATTTTGTGAACGACGATCAAGCACTGCCTCCTGCTTTTTTCGTTTTAAGAAAGGATAAAGAACAAAACCAGATGAAAGCACTACAAGCAGTGCGGATAAAACCCAAAAATCGATCATTTAAACCTTCTCTTTTTCAGAAAGAATAGTATTTAACTGCTTTTTTTCTTCTTGCGACAGTTCATTTTCGCTAGCCGTTCGACTGGCAGGCAGGCGTTTTTTTCTTGCTGTCACCAATACAATAATAAACCCCAAAAATGCAATAAATGCAGGCCCTAGCCATAGTAAATAAGTGGAGGTATCAAATTTTGGTTTATACACGACGAAGTCCCCATAACGTTCAACCATAAAATCGATCACTTGGTCTTCGTTATTTCCTTCCAGAATCATACGGTGCACTTCATTACGCAAATCTATAGCAATAGGTGCATTTGAATCGGCAATATTCTGGTTCTGACATTTAGGACAACGCAGCTCTTCTGTTAATACTTGGAATTGCACTCGCTGGGCGCTTGTATCGAATTCCAGCGTATCTATTGCAAAGGTATTTGTAGACATTAATGCCAACAGAATAATCACTATTTTTTTCATCACTCAGTTCCTTCGACACTAACCTTCGTTTGTGTACTGCTTTACTCTAGGTTCAAGAATCGTTTTCCAGACCCTATCATCAACCACGCCAACATGGCGATATCGAACAATACCTTCGCTGTCAACAATATAGGTTTCAGGCGCGCCATAGACTCCCAAATCTAAACCAAGACGCCCTTTTTCATCAAAAATATTAAACAAGTAAGGGTCATCAAGCTTAATCAACCATTGCTTAGCCGCTTGTCTGTCATCTTTATAATTAAGACCAATAACGGGAACACCATATTCTTTGGCTATTTTTAATAAATAAGGGTGTTCAACCCTACAAGAAGGGCACCAAGTCGCCCACACATTAAGAAGAGCAACCTTGCCTTTAAACTCTTCTTCAGAAAACAGTTTTGATGGATCTTGCAAGCTAGGTAGACTAAAAGCAGGAACAGGGTCATCAATTCTAGCTGACTCTAGTTTTGTCGGATCATTCCCCAAGCCCCAAAATAAAACAACACCGATAACCGCAGCAACAAGCAGCGGTAAAAAAAGTAATGCTCTTTTCATAATTCTTTCTCGAATCTTTTATGCGGTTTGCTTACGAATACGGTAACGTCGATCATATATCGCCACAAACCCACCTATCCCCATCATCAATGCACCTAGCCATATCCAACGAACAAACGGCTTGTAATGGACTCTTATAGCCCAAGCATCGCCACCTAAAGGCTCACCCATTGCCACATAAAGATCTCTAAACAAACCAGGGTCAATCGCGGCCTCTGTCATCATATTTCGCTGAGCATTATAAATCCGCTTTTCAGGTTTTAGGGTCGCTATTTTGTCTTCACCAGACCAAATAGAAATTATGGCTTTGTCCGCTTCGTAATTGGGTCCAGTTTTATGTGTAAGAGCATCAAAGTGAAACTCATAACCAGCCACAGCCACCTTATCACCGGGCGCTAAGCGAAGATCCCTCTCTTCTTCATAATTAGAGACAAGACAAACCCCGACTATAGAAACCGCCAAGCCTAAATGACCTAACACCATGCCAATATAAGACCGCGTTAACTTAGAAAAACCATGTACGCGACCTTGCTTAGAGGACGTTTTATTCCATAAGTCTTTAGCTGTAGCACTTGTTAACCATAAGCCAAGCCATACGCCTAAAAATACTGCTCCGTTAAATTCACCGCCAAACAAAAACGGAAAGATTAAGGCAAGAATAGTACTTAGAAGTGCGGCAACCCATAACTGTTTAATAAGATAGTTAGCCTTAGTGTCTTTCCAACGACTAAACATACCAACACCCATCACTGCCACTAACACAGAAACAATAGGGACGAATAACATATTAAAGTATGGAGCACCAACCGAGAGCTTTCCTCCACCGAAAAACTCAACAAACAATGGATATAAGGTGCCTAGAAACACCGTTACCGTTGCCACCATTAGCAGTACATTGTTAAGCAAAAGAAAAGTCTCTCTTGATAACAGGGTATGACTAGAGCGACTACTTACTGACGGTGCTCTTAATGCGTATAGTGTTAAAGCACCCGTTAACGTAATAGCCAGCAAGCCTAAGATAAAGGTACCTCGTGCAGGGTCTGCAGCAAAAGCATGTACCGACGTCAACACACCTGAACGGACCAAAAAGGTACCTAACAGACTCAAAGAGAAAGCAATAATAGCGAGTAATACCGTCCAGCTTTTAAATACACCTCGCTTTTCGGTAGCGGCTAGGGAGTGCATTAATGCAGTACCCACTAACCAGGGCATAAATGAGGCATTTTCAACAGGGTCCCAGAACCACCAACCACCCCACCCTAGCTCGTAATATGCCCACCAGCTACCGAGTGCAATACCCAGCGTAAGAAATGCCCATGCTACGGTTGTCCAAGGTCTTGACCACTTAGCCCATGCGGCGTCTAAGCGCCCACTCATAAGCGCCGCTAACGCGAAGGCGAAAGCAACTGAGAAACCAACATATCCCATGTAAAGCATAGGAGGATGTATTATTAAACCGAAGTCTTGTAATAAAGGGTTAAGGTCTGCGCCATCTAATGGAAATTCAGGAAGGTAACGAGAGAAAGGGTTGGACGTCGCCAGAATAAACAGAGTTATACCGACACTAATCATACCCATCACTGATAATACTCTAGCAACCATATCAAGAGGTAAATCTCGACTAAACTGAGCTACCGCCCAACTCCAGCCAGCAAGAATTAACCCCCAAAGTAATAATGAGCCTTCATGGCCACCCCAGACAGCACTGAACTTAAAGTAAGATGGCATATGTGAATTTGAATGTGCCGCCACATATTGCACCGAAAAATCATCCGTAACAAACGCATAAGCAAGGCAAATAAAACTTATAATATAAAAAACAAACTGCCCTGTTGCCATGGGTCTGGCAAAACTCATCCATAATTCACTTTTATTAATGGTTCCAAAAAGAGGAACCACTGCCTGAATAATCGACAATGCGAAGGCGAGTATTAAAGCAAAATGGCCTAGCTCAGGTAGCATATTAGTTTCCTATTGGTACTTCAATTTAACTTTACAGTTTATTTTACAGCGTCTGTTTTAATTGCATCTTGTCCGTCAGGCAACTTGCCAGCTTTCTCTAGTGCATCAGTCACTTCTGGAGGCATATAATTTTCATCATGCTTGGCAAGTACTTCATCTGCCTGAAAAATACCATCACCATCCATTCGCCCCATTGCGACAATACCTTGCCCTTCACGAAATAGGTCAGGCAAGATCCCTGTAAAGGCGACAGGAATACTTGCGTTATAATCAGTTACTTCAAAGATAACGAGTAAGCTTGATTCATCCCGCTTAATACTTCCCTCGAGAACCATACCGCCAGCACGAATTCTAGCCCCTTCTGGTGCTTCCCCATTGGCAATTTGAGTTGGGTTATAAAAGAGATTTATGTTTTCATTTAAGGCAGATAATACTAAAGCGACTACAGACGAAAAACCAATAACAAGAAATAGTACTAATATTAACCGTTGTTTACGTTTTGGATTCATGATGCCAATTTCTCCCGCTTTAATCGTTGAGCATGTTTTTTCAAAATATCTTTTTTCTTAAGTACAGGGCCGACTATATTTGCCACAAAAACTATTAAAGCAGCACCGTAAGCCATCCAGACGTAAAGACCATGCCCACCCATCGCTATAAAGTCTGAAAAATTTTCGAAATTCATTAAGCGGCCTCTTTAGACACTAATTTCTTCACCCAGTTAGTACGTCTTTCCCGTTCCAGTATTTCATTCCTTGCACGCAAGAAAAGAACCGTAGTAAAGAAACAATAATAGCCAATCACCATCACGAGTAATGGCACCCACATTTCAGCCGGCATTGCCGGTTTTTCTGTGAGGGTAAAGGTGGCGGGTTGATGTAATGTGTTCCACCACTCCACCGAATATTTAATAATCGGAATATTAACCATACCGACTAGCGCCAGTATTGCGCTAGCCTTCGCTGCGGTCGTTGCATCCTCAATGGCTGACTGTAATGCCATTACGCCAAAATACAAAAATAGCAAAATCAACATGGAGGTTAAACGTGCATCCCATATCCACCAAGTTCCCCAGGTGGGCTTCCCCCAAATAGCACCAGTTAGCAATGCAAGAAATGTAAATGATGCACCTATAGGTGCTGCAGCCTTAACAAATACATCTGCAATTTTCATTTTCCATATCAAGCCAATTGCACCTGATATAGCCATCATAATAAAACAAGACTGCGCTAAAAAAGCGGCTGGCACATGAATATAAATAATACGAAAGCTGTTACCCTGCTGATAATCAGCAGGTGCAAATGCAAGCGCCCAAACACTACCGGCTACTAATAATATCGCCGATAAAACCGCAAGCCAGGGAAGCCATTTACCCGATATCTCATAAAACCATTTAGGAGAGCCAAGCTTATGAAAAAATGTCCACATCTGTTTATTTCTCGTACTTTAAATTAAATTCACTTTTTTTTGTCTAAATTATTGTTAATGCAATAACACTAGACACACTAATTTGACAAACTAATTCTTAAAGCCGCTGCCGCAGCTATGGGTGACAATGTTAATGACAACGCCAAAATAGCCCCCATCAAAGCTATATAACCATCAATAGGCAACAGATTAGTTGCAGCCTGCACAGTCCCCGTACCAAATATAAGTATAGGGATATATAAGGGTAAAATAAGTAACGAAATCAATACTCCTCCCGACTTTAATCCTACGGTTAAAGCAGCACCAATAGCTCCGATAAGACTGAGTACAGGCGTGCCTAACAAGAGAGTCAGCATTAATACCTTAATTGTCTCAAACTCCAGATGCATCATCACCCCTAATACGGGGGACAAAATTAACAAAGGCACTCCTGTCACTAGCCAGTGAGACAATATTTTTGCCAGTACAATAAGAAACAATGGCTGAGGCGTCAAAATTAATTGCTCAAGAGAGCCATCTTCGTAATCTGAACGAAATAAACTATCTAGCGATAATAAAGTAGCCAATAGAGCTGCAACCCAAACAACCCCCGCACCCGCTTCTTGTAAAAAACTCTTTTCAGGGCTAACCCCTAAAGGGAACAGACTCACCACGATAACAAAAAAAATCATGGGGTTTACCAGATCTTGCCGACGCCTATACGCCAACGTTAAATCACGTTTTAATACAGTAATAAACACATGAGAAAGGGAAGGGGTATTCACGCTCCCTCCATCAATAATTCAGATGGCTGCAACTCTTGCTTTTGGCCTAATGTGATTTTTCTAAAGCCCTTTTTAAGCTGGAGCTCATGATGCGTGGTTAGAATAACGGTTCCACCCTGCCCTGCTCTTTGTTCAAATAAATTTTCAAGGGCTTTAACACCAGCTTTATCTATCGCTGTAAATGCTTCATCTAGAATCCATAAGGCATCATTTGATAAATATAAACGAGCAAGAGATACGCGCCGATGCTGGCCTGCAGATAAATTATGGCATGGCGTGTCTTCGTAACCATAAAGCCCTACTTTTTCAAGTGCCTCATGAATTTGTTTATCATTGATATTTTGACGCATTCCCATTAATGCTCTCAAATTCTCAACAGGGGTTAATATGGTTTTTACACCCGGTTTATGTCCGAGATAAAGTAAGTTAGAAAGAAAATCAATTCGTGCTGAGGAAATTATTTCGCCTTTCCAGAACAGCTCTCCGTCATAAGCACCAGATAAACCACTGAGTATACGTAGCAACGTGGTTTTACCCGACCCATTAGGCCCTTCTATTTGAATAATTTCACCTTGTCCAACAGAGAAATTGAGACCTTCAAATAAAACACGCTCATCACGTTCACAAAATAGCGACTCTACCCTTAATAGTTCTTTGGGAGCAGACATTAACTTCCTTCAACAACAGTAAATAAGCACATGAGATAAATTCTGCTCGACAGTATACACACACAGAATAAACTTCCCTAATGAATAACGCGGGCCTATTATATAGTATGGTTTTTAATTATACCCTTGACATAACTCACGTTGATTTAGGGTGCAGGTAATAGAGTTCATAAATAATGGCTATAGATGCTCCAAACAATCAAAAAGCAGATATAAAATTCACTCAACAGCACGCTTCCAGCCAAACTAAGCCTGCTCAAACCAGCACACCTAAAATAGAAACAACACTCGAAAATATCAAGATAAAAACAGGTCAAGCTATACAAGCAAAGGTACTAGAAGTTTTTAACTCGGAACCCGCCAAGCCTGGACAGGCTCAGTTTAATGTAAGTCTTGAACTGGCAGGAAAAACAATATTAGTTAAGACAAACATCCAGTTACAGCCAGGTCAGTTAATAGAAGTAAAAATTAATGAAAAAGGCGAACTTACCCTACCAAAACCAGCCCATCAGGAGATTGACCAACTAATAAAGGCTCTTTCAAAAGTCCTTCCTTTTCAGCAACCCGTAGGAAAAGTTGTTGCTCAACTGCTAAACAACCTCTCACTCTTAGGAGGAAACACCCCTCAGGCCAAAATATTGACTGAACAACTTGCTCAGGCATTGCCCAATGCTGCCAATTTAAAGCCCGCCAACATGGCAAACACTCCTACTTCTGCATCTGCAGCCTCACCACCACCGATACAAACTCAGCAGGGCGCACCAACTTCAAATTCATTAATATTAATAAAACAGGCGATGGAGCGTTCTGGTGTTTTTATGGAAAACAAATTAGCAAACCTAGGTAAAACAGCTAGTTTGCCTCCTGCGCCAGCACTTCAAAGTGTACAAACAGCAAAAGCCCCTGCAGCAGCACAGAGCCTGTTGACGACACCCGCGGCATCGTCAATCCCAGGGCTCACTACCACTACTGAAATACCTGATTTAAAAGCGACAATTAGTCAATCAATCACTCTTTTAAATAATATAAATACCACTGTTGGTGGAGTGCAACTAACAAAACCAATAGCAGAAGCTGATCTTAATTTACTGGTAAACCCTTTTGATTTCCCTTCTAAGTTAATCTCAAGTACAGCACTAAGAAGCAGCAAAGAAGATTTATCTGTGGGAGATATGCTTAAGCTTCTAGCAGGTGCACTTAACAGAATTCAATTTAACCAGCTGAATAGCCTTTATCAGTCTCAAAGCAATAGTCCAGACTCCCCTTTAGTTCAAACATGGCAAATGGAAATACCTTTCATTAATCAACAAAAAGAAATTGACCCTATTCAGGTTAGAATTGATCAGGAAGACACAAATGATAATGAAGCCTCAGAATCTGAGAAAAAATCAAAATGGAAAGTAACATTGGCCTTCGATTTTGATCGCTTAGGGCCTTTAGTGGTACAAATTAATTTAATGCCGCCACAAGTATCATCAACTATTTGGGCTGAGCGAAAAGAAACACTAAAGCTCGTCAATGATGAAACCCATAATCTTCGTGAAAGCTTAACCAATATAGGTTTAAAAGTGGATGATATTAGCTGCAGGCACGGTCAGCCCAACCTTAAAAAAACCCGCCTCGACCAACAAATTGTAGATATTAAGGCGTAATTCAACATGCAAAAAAACAAAAACATACCAACGGCCGTAGCATTAAAATATGATGGTGATGAGGCGCCAACTATCACCGCGACGGGTGAAGGATCTATAGCAGAAGAAATTATTCGAATAGCAAAAGAGGCCAACATTCCTCTTTATGAAAATGCTGATTTGGTTGAGTTACTATCCAAACTGGAGCTGGGTGATCACATTCCCGAAATGTTATACCGAGTGATTGCTGAGATCATTGCTTTTGCTTATTACTTACAAGGGAAAACGCCTGAAGACTTTAATAATAAAGATAAGAAGAAAGAAAATCCTGTTAATTAACGGACATGCTATTCCAAGAAAATAAAAATTCTATGATACACTTATTGCATTAATATAGGGCATTAAAAAAATATAAAACTTGAGCAAAAGGGATGTTAATGGGCAGCACTATCAAAAAAATCACAATGTATTTTCTGTTATTTTATTTCACTTTATATTGCTTCATTTGGGCCATTTCCCCGACGATCATCCAGTATTATATTTCTGACTACTTAGAGCAATACCAGTTGGTTTTATCAAATGAATCATCTATTCGTTACAACCCATTTTTAGCTCACTTAGAAATCAATGACTTACAAGTTGCCAAAGTTTCTGACCTAGAAACACCTGTATTTTCGCTAAAAGAGCTCGATTTAGAAGTCAGGCTTTATCAGCTTTTTAAAGAGCAGGTATACGTGTCAGAATTTATTATTGATGGTTTGTATTTGAACATCCAATCTATTAAGGGTGATATTGAAGTGGCAGGTGTAAACCTGCCACTTTCATCAGAACTTGATACACCAACAGAAACCAACAAAAGTGATGATATTGCACTCCCATTTAGATTGGATATGCCAGAGCTAACATTAAAAAACTCAAAACTTGAACTCTTTGTTGACGACTCTCCACACTCACTCAAACTCAAGTCTTTTGTGATTACTGATTTGGGTGCCACTCTTAACGAGCAAGATTTGCTACTACAAATTGATAGTGAAGTAGACCAGTCATCCCTATCGTTAGATATTAAAGCAGACCTTGATAAAGGGAATGGACTGGTATCTGTTGATCTCAAATTAAGCAAAATAGAACTGAATCGTTTTAAGCACTTTCTTCCTGAGTCAGTGACAATATTTGAAGGATTGGTTAGCTATGAAGGTAAACATACGATTAACTTTAAAGACAAAAACATAGAAGTCTCTGTTAAAGAATTATCACTGCTTTCTGAAAATATTGATATTGAGCAAGATGGTTATCATCTCACTCTTGGTCAGAAGCAGTTTAATAGTAACGCGCTTCAAATCACATCCACCACTGAAGATGACTTGCTTGTTGATGGCAAAGCCACTTTATCATTAAGCGACTATAAAACGTTTTATAAATCTGAAGAACAAACCCTAGCTGCATTTTCCCGATTGCATTTAACGGAAATTGAACTCACATCACCTGAAGGCATTAATAACCTTGCGGTAGGTGATATTAGCTTATCTGATGCATTTTTCTCCGATAACATTAGAAATGATATCCCAGCTCTAGCTAAATTCTCATTATTGAATATTAAACAAACAAAGCTTTCACCTAAGGGCGTGTCTTTTAATGAAATTAATGTTGCGGGTCTTTCTATTGACGCACAACTAAATAAAGAAAAAGAATTACTTAATTTAGTTGATATGGGTATGAACCCCAACGGGCCTGATGAAAGTGGTGAACCTGCAAGAATTGCATCATTAGAAGAAAAAATTGAGTCAAAAGCAGCCGTTGATTCAGAAGGGAATAGGGATTTTTCAATTGCACTAGGGAAATTCAAACTCGCTAATGATATCAATATTCACGTTACCGATAGCAGCGTTCAACCCGTTTACCAAAGACATGTGATAATTAACACCTTGGACGCAGGTCCTTTTGATAGTCAGACCCCTGATAAAGAGAGCCCTTTTAGCCTTCTAGGCAAGAGTGACAAATACGCTAACTTTGAATTTTCAGGTACAGCAAAACCCTTTGCTGAAATGCCTGCTTACCACTTAGATGGATTTATTAAAGAAGTCAGCCTGCCAGGCATATCTGCCTATATAAAAGAAGCACTTCAATATGAAATTCAAAGCGGACAACTTGATTTAGGTATCAATGTAAGCTTAAACGGCAATGAAATCGATGGAGATGCCGATGTTCTATTAAGAGGCATCGAACTGACGGCAGCTGATGACCATGAGTCAGGCAGCCTTAATGACCAAACCTCAGTACCTTTTAATATTGCATTGGGAATGCTTAAAGATAGTGATGGTAATGTTGAATTATCCTTACCCCTTAGCGGTGATATAAATAGCCCTTCTTTTGGTCTATCGGGGTTCATGACATTACTAATCAAGCAAGCTACCATAGCAGCTGCTAAAGATTACCTAATAACGACATTTGTACCTTATGCCAGTGTTGTAAGTATTAGTATTGCGGCTGGGGAGTTCGCCCTCAAGGTTCGAATTAATGACATGAATTACCCTCCTGGCAAGGTAGACTTACAGCCAGAACAAAGTGAATTTTTAAATCAGTTTGCTGAATTAATGAGAGATAAAGAAGATATTCAAGTGAAGCTTTGCCCTGTTGCCACCGCAGCCGACATATCTAAACAAGCAGGAAGTGAAATCACTGACAAATCTGATATTAAAAAGCTGAAAAGAATATCAACAAAAAGAGCGAAGGCTTTTAAAGAATATATGATAAAAAAAGAAAAAATAGAATCTTCTCGATTGCTGCTTTGCACACCACAAATAAACTCGGATATTGATGCAAAACCAAGCCTTACTTTTTCAACCTAATATATAAAAGCGTTAAAAACTAAATCTCCACTGCCCCCAGTGGAGATACACTCTTAGTTGACCGTAATTTCACTCATCTGGCTTTTATGACTTAAAGCCGTCACCAGTTCAGCCTCGGGTCGTGAAATCCCACAACTATTCATTAGGTCTTCAACATCTGCGCCTAGTTCAACTAAGCGCGTAGCCTCAGTATAAGAAACTCTATTAGGGTCGTTTCTGAGCATTTCTTCTTGGCTATTTTTCAATTCAGCTATTTGCTTTTCAAGCTGCATTAGTTTCCGGCCAACACCCATTGAGCCGTTACTAACCGCCTGTAGCTCTTGGTTAATCGCCTTAAACGAGTCACTATGTTTTATAGCTTGCTTGTTTATTGAAACTCTTAAAAACACAACATACGCTGCAAAAACTGCAGTGAGTGCCGCGCTGAGTAAAGGAGCATATGTTTCCAGCATTGGTACAACCCTCTTAACCGATCTACTTTATAGATCAGTCATATCAGACCACTCATCTTCGCTGAGCATTTTTTCAAACTCAACCAAAATAATAAGCTCGCCATTTTTATTGCAAACACCCTGAATAAAGCGTGCACTTTCATCGTTCCCTACATTAGGTGCTGTTTCAACTTCTGACTGTTTCAAGTAAACCACTTCAGCTACTGAATCAACCAAAACACCTACTACCTGTCCTTCTATCTCTAACACCACAATACGAGTGTGATCACTCACCTCTGACTCGCTAAGGCCGAAGCGCTTGCGTGTATCAATAACGGTTACAACGTTACCGCGAAGGTTAATAATCCCTAGCACATAATCCGGCGCACCAGGTACCGGAGCAATTTCAGTGTATCGTAATACTTCCTGAATCTGCATTACGTTAATTCCGTACGTTTCATCATCCAATCGGAAGGTTACATACTGGAAAATAGGATCTTCTGTAGTTTGACCGCTGTGCCCTGTACTAGATGCCATATTTCGAACCTCTTGAACCTATTTTTAATAATCTAATGTCAACTTTTCATCATTTTCATTATTATCATAGATCAAAGCATTTATTATGCCAGTTTATTGATCTATAGATAGAAATGCTTAGGTATAGTATAGACAGACTTTAGATAAGTGACAGAATCTTAATAAGATTAACGTTTAAATAGGAGAAAATTCATTTTTTTCAGCGTCATCAAGCAACCAAGATACTGCGGCTACATCCATCAATGCACACATATGCTCAATAACGGTTCCAGCTAGCCAAGGTCTTTTTCCTCGATTAGTACGCCACCGGACTTCTTCTGGTGCTATAGAAAAGGATTGCGCGACAGAGTCACAAGCCATTCCCCAATCACTGTCATTTAACCGGATAACAAATTTATAATTATCTTTAACATTTTCATTGTATCTTTCAGGCATAATCCATTGAGCGGAATCAACAACGCGAATATTTCGGTCTCCTAAGGTTAATAACCCTAAAAACCAAGAGGGCCTTCCTACTAAAGGGGTTAGCTCCTTTTCTATTGTATGAATAGCGCCTAATGAGACTAATGGAACCGCTAGTTTTAACCCTGCCACGGTAAAAATCAAACATTCAAAACGCCCCTTAGCCCATTCTGGCTTGCCTGTTGTAAGCCACTGCTTAGTGGGCTCAAGAAGTTCTGATTTTAATCTACCCTCTTTATGTGCTGAGCCAGACCTATTAGCTGGTTGCATTTCTGGCTCTGTCTCTTTCTTTGGCCAAGGCTCTGCAACTCTTTTTTTAGCAGTCAATTCTTTGTCGTTACGCGCTTTAGCCAAACTCTTATCTTGACGATTTTCTGTCACTACATTTAATTCAGGTAATGCAGTGCCATCACCCTCTTGAGCTACATGAGTCGGGGCCGTTTTAAATACACTATTTAATACAGGAGCTGTTTTTAATATTAAAGGCTCTCGGAATTCTGTTTGAGGGGCGCGCGCACGCGCTCTTTTCTTCTCCAAACGTTGAGAGGCTAATGATTTATCAGGCTCAGTGGAGCTTGAGTTTACGGCAGGATTAAGTAAAACTGAATTTTTTGAACGTCGCACTACTGACTTCTGAGCCTTGCTTTGTGTTTTTGCACGTTTTTCTGCCGTTACTTTAGCCAATATCTCAGCATCTAACGCGGCCTTTTCATCATCTGCTTTTTTTAGTTCATCAAGCACAGAGGTTGTTGGCATTTGCTGTAACAAATCATTAAGGTAATCTTGCACCGCTAACTGAGGATTAATGGTCTCGCTGTATCGTTTACGACTCATTTCCCCTCTCCCCCAGCCTGATTTTTATTAGCTAAATCAAGTAACAGGTGGTACTCCATACTCATTTCATTACAGTATTCATGCACATAAATACGTAGCTTTCCATAAACAGGTTGACGTAAAAGGTACCCCCCCCATAAAAGTAAAATAAATGACTCTACTAACGATCGCTGAGGTTTTGTAAAATCAACTATTCGTGTGCTTAAATTGATAATAGGTATTAAACAGTATCCAGACTCTACCGATGCAGAAGGCAAAAATTCTAATGCGGGTGAAAGCAAACCAACTTCATCAGGCACAACAGAGCAACCTTCACTAAAAAGATCACCAAAATAACTATTCATAGCCTCTTCAGGCGATATGACAGTTGACTGTTTACCCTTATCTTTCATATCAAACTACACATTTCGAATGTTTACTCCGAACTACTGATATCAAACGTTGGCTGTTTGTTTTTCCTTTAGGTTTTCAAGCAGCTTTTTGTAGGCTCTAACACCATGTGTTGACTCATCTAACTCTGAAGGTGTTATTCCCATTCTACTGGCATCCCGAAACTTGGTGTCCACCGGAATTGCATATCGCCATACTTGTTCACCCCATGTATTTTTAACCGCACGCAGACTTTGAAGAGATGCCTGAGTTCGTCTATCAAACATGGTCGGTATAATGGTGTAGGTCAACTTGCTCTTTTGAGATTTTATTACCATATCCAAGGTATGCATCATTCTTTCTAAACCCTTAAGGGCCAGAAATTCAGTCTGCACGGGTATCATCAGATGCTGACTTGCGGCTAGCGCGTTGATCATTAATACACCGAGTGAAGGCGTATTATCTATAAGCACATAGTCGAAATCATCCCAAAGAACGGCTAACGCACGTGAAATTATCAAACCCATGCCATCAACTCCGACCATTCTTCGCTCTAATGTTGCGAGAGCGGTTGATGCAGGCAATAATTTTAATCCTGGCATACTGGTTTTAACAATAAGGGTTGATGGTAAGTCTTTGGGTACCTTTCCCTGATGTAAGAACAGGTCAAATGCACTGTGCTCAATCGTATCAGGGTCATATCTAAAATAGCTGGTTAATGAGCCATGAGGGTCTAAGTCCATCAACAAGACTCTCTTTCCTTCCTTGGCCAATAACCCACCTAATGCAACGGTTGTTGTTGTTTTCCCAACACCACCCTTCTGATTTGCAATTGCCCAGATACGCACAGCGTAACCTCTTATCATTGTTTTTATATGAATAACTTATATCGACAACTCACCAAATAACTTAAATAGTTTATCAATGGGCACAATATTGCCACTCATATTATTGATAACCAATTGAAACGTTATTTTGACGCGTTTATGTATGCTTATTAGCACGTATTAAATAAATAGCAGGAATCATGCCATAGAGAATTATTACAAAAAAATCACGAGCCGCTATTACGCAAAGTGACTCTGGCATTAGGATCTTTAGATATGATTAAAACAACACGTCGATTACGACTTCGACCTTGAGCCGTGTCATTTCGAACAATAGGCTGATGTTGTCCGTAACCGATTGCTGCCATTCTTGAAGGGGCAACACCCTCATAAGCCAGCATTCTAACAACAGCCGCTGAACGTGCTGTCGACAACTCCCAATTAGATGCATGAGAACGGTTTCGAATAGGCGTGTTATCTGTGAATCCCTCAACCAAAACGGCATTATCATACCCCTTTATTGTTGAAGCAATTTTTTCTAGAACAGGAAAGGCATCATAAGACAGCTCTACCTCACCGCTCTTAAATAGAATTTTATTTGATAAGGACACCTCAACCCAATCCTCATTTTCA
The DNA here is from genome assembly GCA_016744695.1 of Hahellaceae bacterium. Lineage (GTDB taxonomy): Bacteria > Pseudomonadota > Gammaproteobacteria > Pseudomonadales > Oleiphilaceae > Alkalimarinus. The sequence goes on along the minus strand of JADGDV010000010.1, from coordinate 94,623 downwards.
TTGACCGACACCAACCCGTCCGTAATCATGCCAGAAAACTCAGCCGCAAATTTGTCAGCAACTTCACGCATACCTTTAGTACGATCTTTAAGCTGCCCTTCGCTTCCACGGGGAATAGTGTCTACTTCCTGTATTTTTGTCTCACCTACATCTTCACCGTCGGAACGCGGAATATGCTCGCCAATTTGAATGGGGTTTGTAGTTCGCTGCACTGAATTAAAAGCACCGTCAAGTGTCTCAGAAAGTACTTTGTACTTGCCTTCATTAACCGATGATATTGAGTACATTACGACAAAAAAAGCAAATAGCAGAGTAATGAAGTCGGCGTAAGAAATAAGCCAGCGCTCTTTATTATGCGCCTCTTCCTCATCTCGCTGCCGTCTGATCAATGTATAAAGCCTTTTAGCTTTAACTCAATAGAGCGAGGGTTTTCACCTTCAGAAATGGAAACCAAGCCCTCTATCATCAACTCACGATATAACGACTCTAGCTTAATGACCGATTTTAACTTATTCGCGACAGGAAATAAGAACAAGTTGGCAAAGGCAACCCCGTAAATAGTCGCAACAAATGCAGTAGCAATACCGGTACCTAATGTTGAAGGGTCTGCAAGATTACTCATGACATGAATAAGACCCATCACCGCACCGATAATACCAATAGTAGGGGAATACCCGCCCATACTTTCATAGACCTTAGCACCGTCTATATCCCGATTCTCTTTTGCGATTAAATCAACTTCCATTACACTTCGGATCGTATCTGACTCGGCACCATCAACTAACAGTTGCAAGCCTTTTTTAGCAAAGGGCTCTCCCTCTTTACTGGCTAAAGCCTCAAGTCCTAATAACCCCTCTTTCCTTGCTCTCATGCTCCACTTAACGACCTTATCTATGCCGTCTTCAAGGCTGACATAAGGAGGCATGAAAACCCATGTCAACATGCCAGCAGAGTGCTTAAGCAGCTTAACGGTTGTTTGCAGCATAATAGCAGCAAACGTACCGCCCACCACAATAATACTAGCAGGCAGATTTATTAGGGCATCAATACTACCGCCCTCAATAAAATTACCGCCAATGATCGCACCAAAGGCTAATATAACTCCGATGATACTCAGTAAATCCATTACTTAAGCCCCTCGACTATTCGCCCTGCAACATCATTCAAGCTCAGAACTTCATCAGCCAAGCCAGCCTTAGCCACGGCCATAGGCATCCCATAGATAACACTACTCTTCTCATCCTGAGCCCAAACAGTTGAACCTGATTGCTTCATTAAACGGCAACCCTCTTTGCCATCAGCCCCCATTCCAGTGAGAATAATACCTAGCGTCTTTCCTGGGAAACTTCTTGCAGCGGATCCAAATGTCACATCAACACATGGCTTATAATTCAAGCGATCGTCACCTTCTAGTATTTTAATGCGTGCAGTGCCCGACCGTGATTCAATCAACATTTGCTTGCCGCCAGGAGCCAAAAGTGCAACACCGGGTTTAAGCAAATCACCATCCTCTGCCTGCTTAACGGTTATCTGGCTCTGACGGTTAAGACGTTCTGCAAAAGCGGGGGTGAATGAGGCTGGCATATGCTGAACAAGAATGATTGGTTTTGGAAAATTGCCCGGTAAACCTGATATTACTTTTTGCAACGCGATGGGCCCTCCAGTAGAGGTCCCGATAGCGACTAAACTTATAGGGTGCATAATTTTATTAGTTGAAACTCGCCCCCCTATATCTTGAGCAGCGGCACGTTTAGGTGGCACCAAAGTGGTATTACGAGTCCGTTTTTTGGCAACAGGTGTCGCAATAGCGTGTCGCTCAGAAGAAACTTTAATATTTGTCGCCACGCTCTGTGGTTCCGCTTGCCTCGTTGAGGCAGGAACCCCTTTCTTTTTTCCACTTGCAGCTACGGTAAGTATCCGTTGCTTAAGCACTTCCTGCATCCTGCTGGAATCTCTAGAAATATCTTCGAAGTTTTTGGGTAAAAAATCGACAGCCCCGGCATCCAGAGCGTCAAGAGTAACTCTGGCACCTTCATAAGTGAGGGATGAAAACATAAGAACGGGAGTGGGTGCTTCCTGCATAATCTGTTTAACAGCCGCAACGCCATTCATAACTGGCATTTCGTAATCCATCGTCACAACATCAGGTTTGAGCTTTTTTACCAGCTCAACGCCTTCACGTCCATTGCTAGCCGTGCCTACGACCTTGATTGAACCTACTGATTCAAGTATTTCACAGACACGACGTCTGAAAAAACCTGAATCGTCGACAATTAAGACGGAAACCGTCATTCATGAATCTCCAGAAAAGTGCGAGTCTCCATGATTTACCGACACGATTGCTGTTGACTATACATAACGTTGCAGCAAGCTTGGAATATCAAGAATCAGGGCAATTCGTCCATCACCGGTAATAGTCGCTCCAGCCATTCCAGCTGTACCATGCAACATTTGACCTAAGGGCTTAATAACCACTTCTTCCTGGCCGACCAACTGGTCAACCACAAATCCTACACGCTTGGTTCCCACCGAAACAATAACCACATGTGCAGACTCTCCATCTTCCTCACCGGCAGCGCCTTTAACTAACCATCGTTTTATATGAAAAAGAGGGTATACATTGTCTCTAACAACAATACACTCCTGGCCATCAACAATGTTTGTTTGAGACAGATCCAAGTGGAAAATTTCGACAACACTCACAAGAGGAAAAGCAAATGACTGTTGATCTAGATTCACCATCAACGTAGGCATAATAGCCAGTGTTAATGGGACCTTAATAACAATACGTGAGCCTTTTCCGCTCTCTGAATCAATTGATATTGTTCCGTTTAACTGTGAGATCTTAGTTTTAACAACGTCCATACCCACACCACGACCGGAAACTTCAGAGATTTCCGTCTTGGTTGAGAAGCCTGCTGCAAATATAAGATTAAAACATTCATTGTCCGTTAATCGTTCAGCGGCATCTTCATCATATAAACCTTTTTCTACGGCTTTTCGCCTAAGAACATCAGGTTCCATTCCTGCACCGTCATCGTCTATAGATAACAGAATATGATCACCTTCTTGTTCAGCCGCTAAAATAACACGACCAATGCGAGGTTTACCTGCAGCCTCTCTAACATCAGGTGTTTCAATACCATGGTCAACCGAGTTACGCACCAAGTGAACAAGTGGATCGGATAATGCTTCAACAAGGTTTTTATCTAAGTCTGTTTCTTCACCCTGTAGAACAAGATTAACTTCTTTTTTAAGGTTTCTAGCCAAATCACGTACAACACGTGGAAAACGACCAAACACCTTTTTAATAGGTTGCATTCGAGTCTGCATAACTGCAGATTGAAGATCTCCGGTTACCACATCAAGGTTGGAAACCGCTTTCTGCATGGCTTCCTCTTCGCTTTCATCCCCAAGACGTTTTAAACGGTTTCGAACTAATACCAGCTCGCCAACCATATTCATAATATCATCAAGTCGGCGGGTATCTACACGAACGGTTGTCTCTGTAGCAATGGACTGCTCTTTACCTGCTGGCTTTTTCGCAGCGGCCTCTGGTTTAGGTGCTGCAGGAGGTTTTGCAGCAACTTTAGGCTTAGGAACTGGCGTAGGTTTTGGCGGAACAGGAGGTTTAGGTTTAGGTTTAGAACCCCCGCTATCAGGCCCATTGATTGTAGGCCCTTTACCCTGACCATGAAGCTCATCAAGTAATTGATCAAACTCATTATCATCAATTAATTCTGGTGTACCGGCAGCAGGTGAAGCAGGCTTAGACTCGGATGTAGTGTCAGCACTACCCGAAACCGAATCTTCACTAAACTGTCCTTTACCATGTAAATCATCTAACAGCCGTTCAAACTCATCATCTGTAATTTCACCAGACTCAGGCTCCGAGGCCGGCGGCGTAGGTTTAGCCGCTTCAACGTTTCCATGCTTACCTGAACCATGAAGGTCATCAAGTAGTTTTTCAAACTCGTCATCGGTTATTTCTTCATCAGAAGCAGCTGATTTAGGTGTAGAGTCATCAACAACATCAGTTCCTTCCGTAGATTCGGGCTCATCTAAAGCATTTAATAATTGCTCGAATTCATCGTCTGTAATGTCACCTTTAGGCTCTTCAACTGATGGCGTAGGTGCTGATTCTTCAACGACAGGAGCAGGAGCATCTGCTTCTGGCACAGCATATATAGCCAGTGCAGCAAGAAGTTCTGGCGACGCAGAAACAAGAGGTTCTCTGTTTCGACATTGCTCAAACATTTCATTAACGACATCAAGTGCCTGTAGCACTACATCCATTAACTCTGCATTAACTCTGCGTTTACCATTACGAAGAATGTCAAAAACATTCTCAGCCACGTGGCAACATTCAACTAGCGCATCTAATTGTAAAAAGCCTGCTCCGCCTTTTACTGTATGAAACCCGCGAAATATCGCATTGAGCAAATCCGAATCATCAGGATCACGCTCCAAATCCACCAGTTGTTCTGACAGAAGCTCAAGAATTTCTCCAGATTCAACTAAAAAATCCTGAAGAATCTCTTCATCCGCTTCAAACCCCATGCAAGCACTCCTCAAAAACCAAGACTGGAGAGTAAATCATCCACATCGTCCTGACTTGAAACCACATCAACACGCTCTTCAGCATGCATTTGAGGTCCTTCGCCACGTTCAATATCTTCTTGTTGTTGTTCTTTTTCAAATCCTTCATGAACGGTTCCGGTAATTTGATCCACCTTACCGGCCATAGTAACTAAACTTACTAAATTTTCTTCAACTTCCTGAACCAGGCCGGTTACTCGTTTAATAACCTGACCAGTAAGATCCTGAAAGTCTTGTGCTAATAGTATGTCGGACAAATTGCGATAAACTTGATCAGATTGTTTACTTAATTTATCAAGAAACAAATCCATGCGTTTATACAACAAACGAAATTCATCAGGTTTCATTTCACGACGACGCAACTTACCCCAGTCGCTTTTGAGAATACTAGCCTCCTCCTTCATTTCTGAAGCAATTGGCATACTCTCTTCAACTAAGTCTAACGTTCTGTTTGCAGCCTTATTTGTCATGTCAACAACATAAGACAACCTATCAGACGCATCATCAATTTTAGAAAGATCATCCTGACCATCACTCTGACCGGCCGTATCAATATGAAAATTACGTATTGACTCATGCAGGGTCCGGGTAAGCCGCCCTACTTCCTGATAAAGGCTTTGATCTCTTGTCGCATTTAAGTCAGCAATGACTTTTAGTGCTTCAGAGATATCTCCAGAGTCAACTAGATCTTTTAGGTTAGCCGCCTGACTTTTTAATTGTTCTTCAAATCCTGACATGTTTTGCAAGTCATCTTCTTTATTTGTCATGCCCTAGCCTGCGATCATGAATCGATTCGCTCGAAAATCTTATCGATTTTTTCTTTAAGTACTGCTGCGGTAAACGGTTTAACAACATAACCATTAACGCCAGCTTGAGCTGCAGCTACAATTTGATCTCGCTTTGCTTCCGCCGTAACCATCAAAACGGGCAAACTCTTCAAACTATCATCAGCTCTTACTGCTCGCAACAAATCTATACCGGTCATACCTGGCATATTCCAATCAGTCACGAGAAAATCATATTTCCCCGTTTGAAGCATAGGTAAAGCGGTATTACCATCATCTGCTTCATCTGCATTGGTAAAGCCAAGATCTCTCAGCAGGTTTTTAATAATTCTCCTCATGGTCGAAAAATCATCAACCACCAAGATTTTCATATTCTTATCCAAGTCGACCTCCAAAATGCCGAAGCTGGAACCCCAAAAAATTCAGAACCCTGTTTAATTTCATAGCATTACGTGTTTAAAGTAATTGTATAACTGTAGTCTAGCTTGAGTTCGACGGGTATCCAGTTTTTTTTAATGTTTAATATCAGTAAGCGTTTATTACTGCACGCTAAGAATTTTATTCACATCCATTTCAAGCATTTATCTAGGTCCATTCCGTCAACCGTGACCTCAGGCGTAATGCAGCCTGGCTGTGAATTTGACTCACTCTTGACTCGCTAACAGATAGCACTGCGCCAATCTCTTTAAGGTTTAACTCTTCATCATAGTATAATGAAAGAACAATTCGCTCTCGTTCAGGTAATGTCAAAATTGCTTTGGCAAGCCCTTCCTTAAACGCATCACCTTGAATCTCTAAATACGGGTTTTCTGAATGACTTTCCAACTGATCAACGGAACCATCCCCACCCTCGAGCACTTCATCATAACTAAATAATTTTCCACTCGCGCTATCTTTCAGGCAGACATGGTAATCATCTAAAGACATCTCAAGCTCTTTGGCAACTTCATGATCTTTTGCATCACGACTTTCCCGACCCTCTACCACCTTTATAGCTTCGGATATTTTACGAGCATTTCTATGTACTGAGCGGGGAACCCAATCACCTTTGCGAATTTCATCCATCATTGAACCCCGAATTCGAATACCCGCATAGGTTTCAAATGACGCACCTTTAGATGGCTCATATTTTCTTGAAGCTTCAAGTAAACCTATCATTCCTGCCTGAATAAGGTCATCAACCTGAACACTAGAAGGAAGCCGAGCCATTAAATGAAAAGCAATACGCTTTACTAAAGACGCATGTTGACGAACTAAACCATCTGCTCTTTCTATATTTGAATCGCTATACATTATCCAACCGTATGACAGCCCAAAAAATCAATAAATTAAGCCTGTAATAATCGCTCAACAAAAAACTCAAGATGACCTCTCGGGGATGAAGGAAGGGGCCAACCCTCTACTCGCTGTGCTAAAGATTTATACGCTAAAGACGCCTTCGCACGTGGATAGGCATCCAATACTGCTCTCTGACGCTGAACCGCCTTTTTAACGGCCTCATCGAATGGGATACTGCCTGCGTATTGAAGAGCAACATCAAGAAAGCGATCGGTCACCTTTGTTAACTTTGAATAAAGATGCCTACCTTCCTGTTGTGTTTTAACCATATTTGCTAAAACTCGAAAACGTTGTACACCGTAATCTCTGTTCAACAATTTTATCAATGCATATGAATCAGTAATTGAAGTTGGCTCATCAACAACTACTACCAGAATTTCCTGAGCGGCACGAAGAAAACTAATCACACCCTCCGATATTCCGGCAGCCGTATCAATAATAAGCACATCAAGTTCACTCGATATTTCACTAAACGCATGAATAAGCCCTGCATGCTCCATAGGGCTTAAAGACACCATTTTCTGCGTTCCAGAAGTAGCAGGCACTACCTTTATACCACCAGGCCCTTCAACCATAACCTCTCTAAGGCTGCAATCTCCAGACAGTACATCGGCTAGATTTCTATTCGCCGTAATACCCAGAAGTACATCAATATTTGCCAGCCCAAGGTCGGCATCCAATACAACAACCCGCCTCCCTAGCGCAGACAAAGCCAGAGAAAGGTTAATAGAAACATTGCTTTTGCCAATACCACCCTTACCACCGGTAACAGCAATAACCTGAACAGGGTTAGAATTACTCATGCAGAAATGTGACCCCTTCGCTACAACCAATATTTATCAAAAAAAGATATAAATACAGGTTAAAAAATAATCGACCTTAAATACAAAACAACTAAACTTTTCATCAGTTTAGCAGAGCATTTAGTTTTTTGTTTTTAATTTCAAGCAGTGCTTCCAAAATACATGGCATTTTGTTCAGAAACACGCTCAGAGCTCTGTAAACGACCATGGCTACTGGATAATAATTCGGCTTCAAACTTCTCTTGTTCTTTAAATAAACTCACCGCTCGACTGACTATAGCATGCGATTTTGCCAAATGAATATCATCAGGAATTTTTTGTCCGTCAGTAATGTAAGCAACAGGTAAGCTACTTAAGTACAAAAAGCTAATCACCTCTCCCAAGCTCACAGCCTCATCTAGCTTAGTTACCAAGCAACCCGACAAACCTACCATTTTATAATAGTGGTACGTTGACTTCATGATTTGTGTTTGAGTAATGGCAGAAATTACTAAATAGCTTTTAATATTAAACTTTGAGTCTCTGATCTCATGCAGTTGTTCAGCCCAATCTGGGTCCTGATGGTTTAATCCTGCCGTATCGATAAGTACGAGCTTTTTATCCGATAGTGACTCAATAACATCATCAAGTGAATTCTGCTCATCAACCACTCTCACGGGTATGTTCAAAATACGACCAAAAACCATAAGCTGCTCATGTGCCGCAATTCTATATCGATCTGTAGTAATTAACGCGATAGATTCGGCACCATACTCAAGCGTATACCGAGCCGCCAACTTCCCAATCGTTGTAGTCTTACCAGCACCCGTCTGACCTACCAGCGCATAAATACCGCCCTGCTCAATCAGCTCATTTTCTTCAACCGCCAATACGTGAGACAGTTCGGCTAAAATTCGATTCCAGGCTTGTGTAATATCAGCACCGGCCTTGATTGTAGGCATTAACAAATCGACTAATCTTTTCTCAACCCCCATACCGACCAAACGTTCAGATATATTCTTTTTTACAATAGAACTTTCAGATTCACTTCCCACTGCGACCTTATTACTCATGCGCACCTGCTGATCTAGCAAATCTTTCAACTGAAGGATCTCTGCTTTCATCATTTCCATTTCAGAATCAGGAACAACACTTAGGTTTTGTTTGTAAGTTGGCTCAGCAGAATATTTGTTAACAGGTTCATGGTGAGCACGCTGCTTTTTAACGCCACTTATCTTTTCTCGGGCTCTATCCATTTCTTCCTGTAAGCGTACATGTTTATCAGCCTGCATTTTTCCTAGCTGAGTCGGTGATGGGGCGCTGTCAGTCTTATCAGCCAGATCTACCTGACTCATGGCTAACTGTTCGTCGTAGTCAAGCGCTGTTACTATTTCAACACCACCATCCACTTTTTGATTAGAAAGAATCACCGCATCGGCACCCATTTCGTCACGAACTAGGCGCAGCGCTTCCTGCATCGTTGCTGCAAAAAAACGTTTTACTTTCATGATAATTCTCCTAAATTCAAAAAATGTTTCAGTGACACAAACGGTAAACCGTCAAAAAAAGTTAAAGTGTCAAATTACTGTCCTACCGTCGCAACAATAGTGATTTGCTTATTATCAGGTACTTCCTGATACGACAATACATGTAAACTTTCTATCCCAAACCTTACAAACTTTGCCAGTACAGGCCTTAAAGGTGCCGATACCAGCAGGATTGGTGGCTTACCAATCATTTCCTGACGCTGAGCCGCATCACTTAAAGATCGCTGCAGCTTCTCTATCATCTTGGGCTCAAGAACAAGCCCCACATCATCACCTATGCCAGATTTTTGTGCCTGTTGTACAGACTTAAGCAATAGTTGTTCCAGTTCAGGGTCTAGGGTAATTACAGGTATCTCATCTTCCGCGCCACAGATGTTTTGAATAATCATGCGCTTCAAAGCTTTACGTGCAGCACCGGTTAATGCGATAGGGTCTTGGCTTTTAGGTGTAGCATTCACAATAGCCTCTGCAATGCTTCGCATATCGCGTACAGGTACATTTTCAATTAAAAGACTCTGCAATACTTTCAACAATACACTCACTGAAAGTGTGGCTGGAACTAACTCTTCACCTAACTTTGGAGAGGCTTTAATTAACTGCTCAAGCCACTGCTGAACTTCTTCATGACCTATTAACTCATGAGCATGCTTTTGCAAAACTTGATTTAAATGCGTTGCAACCACTGTACTTGCATCCACTACGGTATAACCTAGCGTTTGAGCATGGTCTTTCTGACTAGACTCAATCCAAATGGCATCTAAACCAAATGCAGGGTCCTTACCTTCAATACCTTCTAACTTACCAAACACCTGACCAGGGTTAATCGCCAACTCTCTATCTGGATGAATTTCGGCCTCTGCCAGGTTAACGCCCATTAATGTAATTCGATAAACATTAGGCATTAAATCAAGATTATCTCTAATGTGAACGGAAGGCATAAGGAAACCCAACTCTTGTGATAGCTTCTTTCTCACGCCTTTAATGCGACCCAACAACTGACCACCCTGTGACTTATCCACTAACGGGATAAGCCGATATCCAACCTCTAAGCCCACCACATCAACGGTCAACACATCATCCCAACCAAGTTCTTTAGTCTCAGTAGGTGGTGGAGCAATAGGCTGGCCGCCCCCAGAAGGTGTCGCTGACGCGTTACCAGGCGCACCACCCATCGGTTTTCCTGGTCTTGCAATACCCTCTTCTACTTGCCCTCTATTTTGTTTATACCAAATAAAATAGGCACCTGCTCCAGCCAATGAAGCCAAGCCTAAAAACGCCATATGTGGCATACCAGGAATAATACCCATAATAAACAAAATACTTGCGGCAATAGCCAAAGACTTAGGTGACGAAAACATCTGACTAAAAATTTGCTCTGACATATCCTGGGTCGTACTAACCCGCGTTACCATTATCGCAGCAGCAGTCGACAATAAAAGAGAAGGTATTTGTGCAACCAAGCCATCACCAATGGTTAGTAATGAATACTTTTGCATGGCATCAGCAAACGCAAGATCATGCTGCATGATACCTATTGCCAAACCGCCTACAAGGTTGATAACCAGTATCATCAGACCTGCAACCGCATCACCCCGCACAAATTTACTGGCACCATCCATTGATCCATAAAACTCAGCATCCTTTGCAATATCTTCTCGACGCTCTTTTGCCTGCTCCTGATCTATAAGACCTGCATTTAAGTCGGCATCAATAGCCATCTGCTTACCCGGCATTGCATCCAGCGTAAAACGAGCACTTACTTCAGATACCCTACCGGCACCCTTAGTTACTACGGCAAAGTTAATAATCATTAAAATGGCAAACACAACCAAACCGACCGCATAGTTACCGCCAATAACCACCTCACCAAAAGCTTCAATCACTTTACCAGCAGCATCACCACCCTCATGTCCCCATAAAAGAACGACACGAGTAGAAGCAACGTTTAGTGCAAGACGAAGTAAAGTAGCAACAAGTAATACGGTAGGGAAAACGGCAAAATCAACAGGCCTCATGGCATAAACACAAACCAGAAGCACGACAATCGCTAAAGCAATATTAAAAGTAAATAATAAATCTAACAGAATGGGAGGCATGGGCAACACCATCATGCCCAGTATAATTAACAGCAGTGCAGGAATACCCAGGTTACCTTGAGCCAAGCCTTTTAATGAATTTATATTGAATGCCCGTTCCATACTTTTCCTGTCGACGCTTTATTGACGTTTTAAATGCTAAATACGTACAAATACGTGTACTGCAGGAACTGTACCGGTTTACGACTTAATCATGTTTTAAATCATTAGGGATAGGTAAATCAGGCATTTGTGGCTTAGGGTTTCCACCTTGTCGGAAGCGTCGTAACTGAAATATGTAAGCTAATATCTGGGCAATGGCTACATATAAGCCTTCTGGAATCTCTTCCCCAATTTCAGAGTTATAAAAAATGGCACGAGCCAAAGGCGGGGCCGCTACAATTTCAACATTATGTTCGTTAGCAATTTCCCGAATTTTTAAGGCTATTTCATCCCCCCCTTTTGCTAGTACGATAGGCGCAGCCATTGAATCACCATCATATTTTAAGGCGACAGAAAAGTGCGTAGGGTTAGTAATAACAACGTCAGCCTGAGGAACATCTTGCATCATACGACGCTGAGACATCTCCATCTGCAACTGTCTGATTTTTTGCTTAACTTCAGGCTTTCCTTCGGTGTCTTTATATTCATCTTTAACCTCTTGCTTGGTCATTTTTAACTTTTTAGTGTGATCATATATCTGGAATGGAACATCCACCGCAGCAATAACAATCATGGAACACGCAAGCCAAAATACAATCCACTTAAGCACCTCAAGGGCATGCCCCATAGCCGGAATAACAGGCTCTGCACCAATAGCTAGTAATTCTGCTGTATGAAGGTCAAGTAACAATACAGCAATCGTAACCACCACTGTGACCTTGGCAACCGCCTTAACCAACTCAACCAGCGCTTTAACTGAAAACATACGCTTTAGGCCTTCAATAGGGTTCATTCTACTGGCTTTAGGCGCTAATGCTTTCGTTGAAAAATTCCAACCACCTAACCCTATAGGACCAATGATCGCCGCCGCTAATAACACACCCAAAAAAGGGGCAATGGCCCAAGCCACTTCAAAAAAACTAGCGCCAAGAAAAAGAGGCATCTGCCTAATATCAAACAAAACCTCTCTCGGGAACGAAAAACTATGCACCATTACATTTTTAAGCGCCAAACCAAGGTCTTCACCAAAAATAATCAGGCCGCCAGCCCCCGCCATAAGTACAGCCATGGTATTAAGCTCTTTAGACCGAGGCAGTTGCCCGTCTTCCCGAGCCTTTTCAAGCCGTTTGGGGGTGGGTTCCTCACTTTTGTCTGCGCTGCTGTCTTTACCTTCTGACATTTAAATCAGGCTCCCAACAACGTGCGTAAAAAGATAAAAACATCACCCGTAAATCGATGATACTGAGGTAAAAAACCTACAAAACCAACCCAGATAATTAACATTCCAAATAGCTGTGATATAGGAAAACCTAAAGCAAAGATATTCATTTGAGGGGATGCACGCGACATAATGCCAAATGAAATATTAATCACCAAAACAGAGGTAATAACCGGCAAGGCAACCAGCAATGCCGAAGCAAATAGCCAAGATATTCGATGCACCATCAGCCAAATCATTTCTGGTGAGAAACCACCCTCCGAATAAAATGTCTCAGTAATCGGCCACGCTCGAAAACTTTCAATAAAAACCTCAATCATCACTAAATGACCATTGGTGGCCAAGAACAATAAAGTGACACAAATAAGAAAAATTTGAGATAAAACAGGTACAGAAACACCGTTAGTCGGGTCTACCATAGAGGCAAACCCCAAGCCCATCTGCATAGCGATTATCTGGCCAGCCACTGCAAACAACTGAACAAATAGAATAAACATAAACCCAAGCATGCCACCAATGAACACCTGCTGAAGCAGAACAGTAACGGCAGATAGTGACAAGGGGTCGATAGAAGGTATTTCTTCTATTAAGGGCGCAACTAAAATAGTCACTAGTAATGCCAACCCTAAGCGGATTCTTGCAGGCACTAATTGTGTGCCGATAATAGGTATGATCATAAAGAAACTGGCTATTCGAAACAGCGGCCATAAATACCTGCTAATCCAGTCTATAATAGCCTGATCTGTCATTTCCATGTCTGACGCCTAATACATGAATGTCTGTAACGTTCAGAAAAACGTAAAGTTAACCAATTAAAATAGGTATATTACTGATAAGGCGTTCAATAAACTCCATTAAACGCTGTACCATCCACGGCCCCATAACAATAATCACCGTAAGCGTAACGAGTAATCGTGGCAAAAAACTTAAGGTTTGCTCGTTAATTTGAGTCGCCGCCTGAAACACACTTACCATTAAACCTACAATAAGGCTTGGAGTAACAATGACAGAAACCATTAGCAGTATTAAATAAAGTGCTTCACGTACAATTTCTATTGCAACAGCAGGTGTCATTACGCCCTCCTATTAAATTATTAAGACTGTTTAAAGACCAAAACTAGCGGCCAGCGTGCCAATAATAAGCGCCCAGCCATCAACCAATACAAACAACATTATTTTAAATGGCAAAGATATAATCATGGGTGACAACATCATCATACCCATTGCCATTAATACACTGGCCACGACCATATCGATAATTAAAAAGGGAATAAACAAGATAAAACCAATCTGAAAAGCCGTTTTAAGCTCACTCGTCACAAAGGCAGGCATTAAAACCCAAAATGATACGTCTTCTACCGTCTCGTATTCCTTACCAGAAATCCGCACAAATAGGTCAAGATCATCCATACGGGTTTGAGCTAACATAAACTCTCTAAAAGGTAAGCTCGCTTTCTCCAAAGCTTCAGCTGGCGCTAGCTTTTCTTCAAGGTAAGGCTGAATAGCGGTTCGGTTTGCCTCCTCTAATACAGGGGACATGATAAATATGGTCAAAAAAAGCGAGAGGCCAATAAGAATTTGATTAGATGGCGTTTGTTGTAAACCTATCGCCTGACGTAATATTGAAAATGAAATAATTATACGAGTAAACGATGTCATCATCATTAACGCTGCAGGCAAAAACGTCAATGCAGTCATTAAGGCAAGTATTTGTATCGTTACCGTATACTGCTGACCACCCTCTTCGTTTGTTACCAGCGTTAATGCCGGAATACCTGTGCCTTCCGCCATGGCAGAAAGTGGAAGAGAACACACACTAAATAAAAGCACGAAAGGCAGCGAATTACTCACTGCCTGGAACATTCGCCTATGTGCTTTTAGTATCTGCGCTACCTTTAGAGAGAATAGACTGCAAACGGCTCGCAAAGTCAGGTCCTGTTTTATCATTTTTATTAACAACCGGCTCTTCAAAAGAATGGAGTAAGTTTATATTGTGCTGGGTAATGCCAACTAAAATCTGCTTATCTGCAATCTCAACCAAAGCAATGCGCTCTCTTGTCCCCACGGGGATGGCTGACACAATACGCATTTGCTGCTGATTACTCACTGCAAACCCTGTAAAGCGTTTTACAAACCAGGCAACCAGAAAAATAAGCGAGACAACGGCAATTAAACCTAAAATAGCATTAACCCATGCCCCTGAATCTACACCAGGGGAAGGTGTAATTCCAGCGGTAAAGGGTTTAGAAAAACCTTTTAGCACGCTATTAGTAGCAGCCGTTTTATCAACTTCATCTAAAACGGCAGAAGACTCACTCGGATCCATTATGGGTACGTCTTCAGCAAAAGAAAACGGGCTTCCCAAGGCAACTAAAACGATAAGCACCCATAAAAATGGTTGCGCTATTAGTGGATCAATTTTCTTCATGTTCTAATTTAGCCGCTTAATTCTTTCTGATGGACTAACAACATCAGTTAAACGAATACCAAATTTTTCATTAACCATAACCACTTCGCCATGGGCAATTAAGGTGCCGTTCACTAAAACATCCAAGGGCTCACCCGCCAGACGATCCAGTTCAACCACTGAGCCTTGATTAAGTTGTAATAAATTACGAATAGGTATTTGTGTGCTTCCCACTTCCATGGAAATCATTACTGGTATATCAAGAATCACATCTAAATCAGGGTTAGCACCTAAGCCCCCACTTTGATCCCCAGTATTTTCAAAACTTTCTAGCGGGGCGGCTTGTACTGGCTCATCTTCAACCGCATCAGCTTCAGCCATCGCTGCAGCCCATTCATCATCCACACTATTTTCACTGTCGCCGGACTCCTCCATTGCGGCGCCCCACTCATCTGCCAACTTTTCATCTTCACTCATGGCGTCGTTACTTTGCCCCTCTTGCTCTTCATTATCACTCATCACTTTTATCACTCTCAGCTTTACTAAGGAAGGACCCTGGGCGCTTAACTCTGCTCATCACTTTAAGGGCTAAACTTTCGCCTAAACTCCCGACTTTTGCCTCAAACATAGGAACGTTATTAGCAGTCATCGTCACCGTATCAGGTATATCAATCGGAATAACGTCACCCGCTTCAAGGTTTGAAATATCTCTCAATGAGATCTGTTTCTTTACCAATGTCGCGTTGATAGGCACTTTAGCATCAAGAATATCTCTTTGAAGCGAAGTAACCCAGCGTTCATCTACATCATCTATATCACTTTGAACCCCCGCATCCAACACTTCACGAATAGGCTCAATCATGGAGTAAGGAATAGCAACATGTAAGTCACCTCCTCCTCCATCTAACTCTATATGAAAGGTGCTCACAACAACCACTTCGCTCGGACTTACAATGTTCGCCATAGCAGGGTTAACTTCAGAGTTTACATACTCAAAATCAACCTTCATCACAGCTGTCCATGCTTCTTTCATGTCAATAAAAACTTGTTCAAGTACCATTTGCACAATTCGAATTTCAGTGGGCGTAAATTCACGTCCTTCAATTTTTGCATGGCGGCCATCACCACCAAAAAAGTTATCCACTAATTTAAACACTAATTTAGCATCAAAAATAAATAAAGCGGTCCCCCGAAGAGGACGTATTTTTACAAGATTCAAACTGGTAGGTACATAAAGCGTGTGAATGTACTCTCCAAACTTCAGTATCTGTATTCCACCGGTGGCCACGTCAGCATTACGTCGCAATAAATTAAACAGACTAATTCGAGTATAGCGGGAGAATCGCTCATTGATCATCTCCAATGTAGGCATTCGCCCACGAACTATTCGATCTTGACTGGCAAGGTCATACGACCTAACACCCTCTTCGTCAAGGTCCTCATCTGTATCAATGTCACCGTCATCAACGCCATGTAAGAGCGCATCAATTTCGTCTTGTGAAAGTAAATCTTGCACGGGCTTACTCGCTACTGCATTACAAAGTTAGTGAATAATACTTGCTCAATTGATGAGCCACTGGATTCTTTTTCAAGCATTTCATTTATCAGAGTTAAAGAACTCGCTCTTAAACTTTCTTTTCCTTCAGGGGTTTGTAATCCCTCGAAGTTTTCTCCGCTGAACAACATAATTAATTTATTTCGAATTAAAGGCATATGCAACTCCATAGCATCAAGAGAAGCTTGATCACGACTTTGTGCAGAAACAAATACTTGCATATACCGCTGCTTACCCGACACATCATACGTTACTACAAAAGGTGGTTTAATATCTAAGTACACAGCTGGCAATTTAACTTCTTCAACAGGGGCGTCATCTTCAGCTCCACTTTCTTCGCTATTGTCTCCATTCAAAAAGAATAAAGTAGCTCCAACAGCTAAACCAATAGAAATTAGTACCGCTATTGCTACGATAATAATTAATTTTTTCTTGGATTTTCCGCCTTCAGAACCTTCTTCGCCAGCACCTTCAGCTTGATCTTCTGCTTTTTTTTCTTTTTTTGCCATGTCAATTTCTCGTCTTTATTATTGCTGACATCGAGTATATAGCTAATAAAGCAAGCCTTATGCCAACATATTATGATTATTCAAACAGTTAGAACCTGTTTCTAATATTCATTGTAGCGCAATTATAACTAAAGTCCGCGAGCTAAGAGATAAATCTGAAGGTTGTTTAACAAGAGGGTAAATAAAAGGTACTGAATGAAAGTTTCATCGCAGGCTGGGCTAGCATATAGCTCCAACCTACGTTGTGCATTTAAAGTGAATTACAACTTAAGCATAATAATCAACAAGGTTTACCTGTTCAATGGCCAAAACATTGGCCTCTTCTCCCTCTAACCCAACCAACTCTCCCTCGGCGCCAACCAAGCCTGTACCGCCAGACTCGTCCTCTTCTTGGGGCTCATGCTGAGAAGACTGATCTGAAACATCCACATGCGTCAAATCTACGCCGTTTTCACTCATCATTTCACGAAGTCTATTTACATTCATTTCAAGCAAATCACGTACACCTTGATGCGGGCTAGTGAATGTAATAGCAGTCTGTTCATTTTGCATATTAATTTTAACCTCAACAGGCCCTAGCTCCTGAGGATTAATATGAATTTCAGCAAATTGGATTTTTTGATTCGCTAGCCAAACAACTTTATCACTAACCTGCTCTCCCCACGCCGATTGAGACATGGGTAATGGCACTGATGTAGTGTAAGATTTAAGCGTAGATTGATTTTCTTTTAATTGAATATCATTAAACCGCATAACTTCTTTTACTGAGCTCTCTGTATCAATATCCACATCAATTTCTAACTCAGTCATCGTTTCAAGGCTATTTTCAAGTGACGCCTTAATTTGATTCAAGGTCATC
This sequence comes from Hahellaceae bacterium, assembly GCA_016744695.1. Taxonomy (GTDB): domain Bacteria; phylum Pseudomonadota; class Gammaproteobacteria; order Pseudomonadales; family Oleiphilaceae; genus Alkalimarinus. Next base: position 76,786 of record JADGDV010000010.1, on the reverse strand, counting down.
AATTTATCAACAGGCTGAGCCTCTGAACCTAAAACGGAATCAAGTGTATTCAACTTGGCATCAGTATTTATTTTGGAACTCACAGGCACCAAGCCAGGAACGGCACCAGGAGTAACTAGATAAGCACTTTGACTTTCAAGGAGACTCGTTGCTCCCGGGTCATCAATTGTGGAAGTATTCAACTCAGCCATTACGGCGGAGAAGTCAGAATCTAAAGGCAGAGCTAATACTGAATCAGGCACAGACACCAAGGTTTCAGGGGGGATTTCATTAATCAGTGATGCAGGCAGAACATGTTCAATTAAAACTTCAGTAGCCACCTCAGATTCTGGCAACGCTTCGCCGTTTTGAACCTCTTCAGCGGCAACAGATGCCCTTCTTTCTGTTTCAGACACCGGTTCAGTTTCTTTTTTATCAGTATTATTTTGAGGCTTGGCTTTAACCTCTTCATCTGAGCGATGATTAGTTTCTTGCTTGCTTAACTCTTTTTTAAATTGATTATCTTCAGTCTTACTGCTGTCCGCAGAGGACTTAGAAGAATTTGCTGAAGCGTTACTTGCTACATTCTTTGTGAAATCTAGAGATACTGGTTGCGGATTCATAAGCTGCTCTACAAATGACAATGATAAAATCAAAATTAATAATTAGATCTAATTGCAAAATGCAGACCAGCTTTTTAATGCTGATCATTTGTACGTACTTTTAACGGGAAGGGAATAACAACACAATACATTTAAGCTAGAGTGATATTTGTATGCCTAGAGTGAAATATATTCAAATTTGATCTTTCATTAATTCAGATACTTCTAAAAAAGCCTGCTCTATAGATGCAACAAGTTCATCAATACCTTCAAGGTTATCTATTTTTCCTTTTTGCTCTACTTCCATACAAAGGTTAGCAAGCACTGGCACCCCAACATTAGTGCAACTCCCTTTAAAACTATGAGCAGCACGAGATAATGCCTCAGCATCCCTTGCTTGAGCGGCTTCTTTTATCTGTATTACCCGTTCAGCAGAATCATGTAAATACGTTTCTATGAGGATTTCAAATTCATCTTCCATAACCTCTCGCAACTCAGCTAATGCTGAAAAATCTAGGTGCTCCACTTTATCGTTCATACCCTACCCCACTCATACAGTGCCTTACTGACATTAGGTCTTCAAATCGTACTATTCAGTCTTCCAGGCAAACTCTGCCTCAACTATGTTTCCTGCACCCATATATTCAAAACGACGACAAAGGGAATCGAGTAAAGGGATCCCTCTCCCAGAGTAGCGGTCTTTATTCATCTTCGCGTCTTTAAAGCCAGAGTAATCAAAACCTTCACCACTATCTTCAATTTTTATAGACAGCACACCACCTGATTTTTCTGGCTGATGATCAATGCTTATTCTCACCCAAGCATCGTCTAAAGAAGATAATCGTTGCATTCTTAAGGCATAGTATTGCGCAAACCCTTCTGATGTTGTCTTTAAATTTGAGTCTAACTTTAAAACGCCATGCTCAAGCGCATTAGAAATTAACTCTGCCAATACAGTATAAACCTGCCCGCTAAATAAACGTAAACCAGGCACTTCCATAATAACATGTAACAATAAAGGTAATGGGTTAAAGTCTTTTAATGTTTCGCCTCTTAACTCATAACTTAGCCCCCAATTTACAGGCCCCATCAAAGCACTTTTTGATAAATGTACGTCAGCATCAAGGCCTAACCGATCTTCTGGCACCATTTCAACTTCAACGATAGTCAGGTCATCATCCCGCTCGCCTTCGCCAATAAAATTATGCACTTGTTGTTTGATATTTGAGAATATGGTGGAGGGATTTTTTACATCTTGGTAGACCTCATAAAGGCGATCTTCTCCGAACATATCACCATCAACATTTCTCGCTTCAATAATGCCGTCAGACCACATGAAGATGCGATCGCCCTCTGACATGTCATAACGATAAGTTTCTGTTGCAAAACGGCTAGCAGTTAATACACCTAAAGGAAGGTGATTAGATGGGATTTTAATTAGCTCACCACCTGATTTATAAATAACCGCTTCAGGCAGGCCCCCCACCCAAACCTCAACATCACCTCGAGCAAAACTCATATCAATCATGCAAGCACAACAAAAGAAGCCAACAGGTAAGATTTGTTTAAGTTTTTGATTAATTTCCCTCAACACATCCGTCATAGCAAATCCTTTATTAGTCATACCATAAAAGATTTCGGCAATGGGCATGGCACCAATAGCAGCAGGCAAACCATGCCCGGTAAAATCACCTAACAATACATGCATACCACCAGAAGGCTTTTGGCAGGCGAATAAAACATCACCATTAAAAACAGATAAAGGAGAAAGTAAATGTTTGATATTCTTGGCATGGAGGCAACCAAGGTGAGCAACGTTATCAAAAACGGTTTTCGCAACCTGCTGCTCTTGCAAAAGGTGGTCATTGTTTTCCGCAATAAGATCTCGTTGAGACTGCAAAGTACTATGCATTATTCTCATGCGGTTAAAGGCGTTAATCTTCGCCTCTAAAATAACTCGATTATAAGGTTTAGATAAAAAATCATCGCCACCCGCGTCCAAGCATTGCGCTAGTGATTTTGCATCGGTAAGAGAAGTTAAAAAGATAATAGGGACTAACTCTTCCCCTGCCAATTGTTTAATTATTCTAGCTGCCTCAAAGCCATCCATTCGGGGCATTAAGGCATCCAGTAAAATAATTTCTGGAGAGGTGGTCTTAAATTGCTCTACCGCTTCAACACCATCTCTAGCAGTCACAACCTTATGGCCTTGCTTACGAACAATCGCCTGCAAGATCATTCGGTCAGAGTCATTATCATCGGCGATCAAAATTTTAAGTGGTTCTGCACTCATTGACTCACCTTTTATTATTATGCGACAAGACCCAAGCTAATTGACCGTCTATTTTATAGCAAATAATTGCTCAAAATTTGAAATAGTCAATATTTTCTTAACGTCGCTATTACAGTTTGTGATGGATACATTAGCATGATCACCACCTGCAAAATCTCTTAGTAATAACAACATACCTAAAGCAGAGCTATCGAGGTACGTTGTTTCTCTCATATCAATTAAATACTCTTTAATGCTTTCATCATGTTCATAAGAGTCTCTAAACTCTTGATGAGAACTAAAGTCAAAACGTCCCTGAATTAGTATAGTTAAAACACTACCATCCGTTGACTTGCTCGTTGTTATAGACATATTGTCCCCTAAACAAAATACGCTGCGTAAATACAGCAATTAAAACCACTTTTACTATATCTAAATAATTTTTGCTACATCAAAGTGACCAGCATTTAGATTTTCCTACAATAGTGAAGTGCTTTTAAGAATATCTTCTCAAGCGGTAGAACATCACAAGCAGCACCTATTTTGACCGCCGCTCCAGGCATTCCCCATACAACACTACTTTCCTCATCTTGCGCAATGGTGTGGCAACCAAGCTCTCGCATTCTTAATAAAGCCTCGGCACCATCTCTTCCCATACCGGTCAGTATTATTCCTATCGCTTTGGTTGCAGCCACGTCGGCTACTGAATCAAATAAAACTTCAACCGCCGGCCTGTGACGATTCACAAGGTCTGAATGGTCGAGCTTTGTATAATAAGCATTCCCCTTTCGCTCAATCTTCAAATGATAATCACCGGGAGCTAAGTAGGCACAGCCATTTTCCAGTTTCATACCGTCTTCTGCCTCATAGACAGTAATATCGCAAAGGCGGTCCATTCGCTCCGCATACGTTGTGCTAAAAACCGGAGGAATATGCTGAGCAAGTACAACCGGAGGGCAATCTGTAGGCATCCCTAAAAGCACTTCTTTAATCGCCTCGGTACCGCCTGTTGAAGCGCCAATAGCAATTATACGTCCTGGGCTAAAACTAAAGGGCGACGCTTTTTCTCTTTCTACAGGGATATCAGTACGCGCTCGCTGGCTTCGCTCCATCGAATACATATTAGCAGAAGCTGCTGCTTTTATTTTCTCCTGAATCTCTTGTGAATAGGCTTGCAGACCGTGTAAGTCACCCGCTTTAGGTTTCGGTAAATAGTCAACTGCACCTAGCTCCAATGCCTCTAATGTAGCAGGAGCCCCATTTTCGGTAAGCGTAGAGATCATAATGACAGGCATAGGCCTGAGCTTCATTAAATTACGAAGAAACGAAATACCATCCATTTTAGGCATTTCAATATCCAATGTAAGCACATCGGGCTTCAGTTGTTTTATTTTATCCCTTGCATCGTAAGGGTCTACAGCCACTCCGACGACTTCCATATCATCAGCTGAGTTAATTATCTGACTTAATATTTGACGAATTAACTCGGAGTCATCTACAACCAGCACTTGTATTTTACGCACCTACTTTCCTCTACGCAGTTAAAAAATCAGAAGTCGTTAAAATAACTCAACATCACCACTTTTTGGTTTCTTATTAATGTCTTCAATGTACGCTTTCTCTCGTTGCATGACCGTGTCATTTCTCATCTGGCGCATTTTCCTGATTTTTACTGCACCGGTATCAGGGAAGTACAACACTTTGCGAGGGTATAAATCACCCACATCAGCGGCAACAACCTCTAGGTTTTCATTGGCAAGGTAACCTTTAACAAATTCAATATTTCGTTTTCCTATATTGGTCATGTTGGAAAGTATATTTCCTCCGCCAAACACCTTAACTTCAAGGTTTTTCTTTTCTCCTCCCGCTTTTAGAATTTCATTAATCAAAAACTCCATTGCCCAATTACCATAACGGGAGGCAGAACTAACAGTACTACTACCCCACTGAGCGGAAGAATGCTCCCCCTGCATGGGCAACATAAAATGATTCATACCACCAATTCCATGCACCCTATCTCTAATACAAGCTGACACACACGAGCCGAGTACAGTAACAATCATTTCTCCATGCAAACTAACATAGAACTCCCCTGGCATTATTTTCGCAGCAGCCAGGTTCATTCGTTTATCCCAGTATCGATTAATATGCTCAAATCCCGGTAATACCCGAGGACTCTGATACCCTGTAGCTATTTGCGTCATGCACTATCCGTTAATATATACATACTCGTTAATATTTTCTCCGCTTCAGACTCTTTACTTTTTCTGATAAATTGTTTTTCCAAGCAAAGTAAATCTATCCGTTACTTTATGAAGTGATTCTGAATGCCCAATAAATAAATACCCGCCATCTGCAAGAATATTGGCATAACGATCAAATAACTTTCTTTGAGTATCTTTATTAAAATAAATCACTACATTTCGACAAAAAATAATATCAAAGGGCCCTTTCATTGGCCATTCTTCTAATAAATTCAATCGCTTAAAGCTCAAGCATTCTTGTAAATCTGGCTTAACCTTAACCTGCTCTGGGTTATGAGTATCTTTTAAAAACCAGCGTTTTTTGCTTTTTTCTGAAACGGTATCAACTCTTGCAATGTCATAAACGCCCTGCTGGCCGTGAGCTAACACGTTAGAATCAAGGTCGGTTGCCAATATTTTGCAGTCCCAAGTTCTCATGTCCATGCACTCATTCATTACAACAGAAAGACTATAAGGCTCCTCTCCTGTAGAGCTTCCAGCTGACCAAATTCGGAGCCGTTTACTATGAGCATTTTTCTTTTTAAGTTCTGGGAACACCGTTTCTCTCAAATAGTCAAAATGATGCGATTCTCGAAAAAAGGATGTAAGGTTAGTTGTTATGGCATTTATAAAGAAACTAATCTCTGTAGATGATGGGTCTGAAATTAGCGCACAATATTGATCAAAATTAGATAAGCCTAGTGAACGTGTTCGCCTCGCGAGACGCCCATAAACCATATCTCGCTTATGGGCACCTAAAACAATGCCAGTGTAATTATGAGACAGCTCACTAATAACAGTGAAGTTCTCATCCGTCATAGGGAATTCACGCTCTTCGGTTGGCTTATGGTTTGCCCTGAGCGCTTTTATTTGATGTTCCATTTCTGTCATGCTGACACTACCTGACTTACACGACTTAAATCGGTATCATCAGACGTATTCATCAACTTATTAATATCCAAGAGTATGACCATTTTATTCTCAGTACTCCCTAAGCCTTTAACAAAGGCTGTATTTTTATTTTCACTCAACTCTGGTGCGGGGTGGATCTCACTTTTGTTAAAATTACTCACATCTGAGACAGCATCAACAACAACCCCCATCGTTTTGTCACTTTTTCCCGATTGAACTTTTACAATGATAACCACGGTTACACCACTGTATTCAAATTGTTTAATCCCAAATCGGCAGCGTAAATCAGTAATAGGCACTACTGTTCCCCGTAAGTTAATAACACCTTTAATGTACTCAGGTGCATTGGGGATTTCAGTGGCGGGTTCCCACCCTCTTATTTCTTGCACAGATAAAATATCAACACCATATATTTCATCTTCGATATAGAAAGTCAGGTACTGCTCAGAAGGTTCATGAGCAACAGAGTCCTCAGTATCATCGTTAATACGCGTTATTGATGAGCTTTCTGTTTCATTATTTACCATATATCTGTCCCATCAATCATGCCGCGCGATCATCATCATTGTTTGCCATTTTATATTCATAGCGCTGCACCCCAGCAAGCTTTATTAAGCCTGGGATATCTAAAATAAGAGATACCGTTCCGTTTCCTAAAATAGTTGCACCTGATACACCATCAACCCGTTTGTAGTTTTCTTCAAGGCTCTTAATAACCACTTGCTGCTGCGCTTCAAGGTCATCAATTAGAATCGCTACTTTCATATTGTCACCTTCCACTACAACCAGTAGCCCATCCTCCATCTCTTGCGTTGTTGACTTAATATTAAAGATGCTTGAAAGCTTGATAATAGGTACATATTCATCACGAAGTCGTAAGAGGTCACAACCACCTACCACGCGATGTAGCATACCCTGAAATGATTGAATAGATTCAACAATAGAAATCAGTGGTAAGATATAAACCTTGTCCCCTACTCTAATTAATTGCCCATCTAAAATAGCTAAGGTCAAGGGTAACCGGATAGTAAAGACACTGCCCTGACCTTCCGTTGACTCTACTTCGACGGAACCATTAAGCTCATTTATATTCCGTCGGACAACATCCATACCTACGCCTCGACCAGAAATATCAGAGACTTGATCTGCGGTTGAAAAACCGGGTTTGAAAATCAAATCATGAATCTGATCGTCCGATAGATTGTCATTTTCTGAAACAAGTTCCTTCTCTATTGCTTTTTGGAGAATTCTTGGTTTATTTAGCCCTGCACCGTCATCAATAATTTGAATGACAATATTGCCACTTTGATGAAATGCATTTAATGTAATGGTACCTGTTTCAGGCTTGCCAGCCTTTACTCGGTCTTCAGGCATTTCTATACCATGATCGAGAGAATTACGAACCAAATGAACCAGAGGGTCGCCTATTTTCTCCATCACCGTTTTATCAAGCTCTGTTTGCTCACCCGTTAATTTAAGCTCTATTTTTTTGTTCATTGTGCGACTTAAATCATGAACCAAACGAGGGAATCGGCTAAACGTGAAGCTAATAGGCAGCATTCGAATACGCATCACACTCTCTTGTAACTCTCTCGTATTCTGACTTAACTGCTCTATACCTTCGAGTAAGCGAGGAAGACTATCCATGGTAAAATCAAGACCAAGCTCACCGAGCATGGACTGAGTGATCACCAACTCACCCACCATATTTATCAGGTCATCAACCTTATCAATGCCAACACGAATAGAAGATACTTCAACTTTAGAGGCATCTTTTTTAGGCTTGCTGGTCATTTCTTCTGGCTGTACAACCACTTCAGGGGTAGAAGCAGTAGGCGCAAGTGTTATTTCTTCAATCGCCGTTTCAACCAATACTTCAGGCTTAACGTCAGACACCGCATCGTCAGAACCCAAGGGCTCTATACGCAACTCACTTTCATCAACAACCCACTCGAACACTTCATCAACCGCTGATTTACTCACATCAGCATCAAGTTCTAGTTCCCAAGCCATATAACAGGCTTCAGGGTCTATAGAGCCAATAGGGGGAACTTGTGATATGTCTGCGGTGATACTTAAAGCGCCCAAAGACGCTAACTCACGAAACATGCGCAGTGGATCGTTACCTGTTTTAAGAATATCAAGCTCAGGTTTAAAGTAGATTTTCCAACCATGAGTTAACGGGCTATCAGCCTGCGAACCATCACCCGTTTGATCGTCAATCTCTGTAATAGTACTCGCGGGTTCAGGTGATGAGACACTTTCATTTTCTGAATCACCACCAGAAAGAATACCTTCAAATACTTTTTTAAGCTCTACAGCCTCTGGTATTACACAAGGCTCGCCAGCATCATGCTGTTGAATCAGCTTACGTATACAGTCTACCGACTGAAGAAACAGATCAACCGTTTCAGAAGTGATTTTTCGCGTTCCACTTCGGATTTCATCAAGTAAAGTCTCGATAACATGCGTAAAGTCAGCGACATCAATAAAGCCGAATGTTCCGCTACCACCCTTTATTGAATGAGCGGCCCTGAAAATCTCGTTAATGGTTTCTGAATCAACGGTATCTGGCTGCAAATTAAGCAACGCAGACTCCATAACATCCAGACCTTCATAACTCTCTTCGAAGAACACTTGGTGAAACTGGCTGAGATCAATACCCATCGCCCTGATCCAATATTTATATTAATATTTATAATAAATAAGTTTTAACCAACAATAACAATCAGTTACCCTAAAACTTTTTTAATAGTTGCCAACAGCTGATCAGGGTTAAATGGCTTTACTAACCACCCTGTCGCTCCAGCCTGCTTCCCCTCCATCTTCTTGTCTCCTGTTGACTCAGTGGTCAACATCAGGATGGGAATGAACTTATAATTTGGTAATGCTCGCAATTCCTTTACTAAAGTAAGACCATCCATAACAGGCATGTTTACATCCGACAATACAAGGTCTACTTGAGTCCCTTTTGCTTTACCTAATGCTTCTTTACCATCAGATGCTTCAATCACATCATGACCTGCACCTTTTAAGGTAAAACTAACCATTTGGCGCATTGACGCTGAATCATCCACAGCCAAAATTCTTGCCATTTGTAACTCCAGTTTGTATTTTAAGTTCTTGTTTATTTTTTAAAATATTAAAACGGTAAACCTAACAGTGTTTTAACGCCTAAGTTATCTGCAGCCTGGCAAAGTTCATCGGAAGGCTCTTTCCACGAGACACTCACACCTGTTTCTTTCATTGCCGCACAAAAGGAATAAAGCAGCTGAAGTACAGACGTATCTACGCGTGTAATGGCAGATCCATCAATAATAATTGGGATACTTTTTTGGAAGGCTTCCTCTAGTCGTCCGGCTAATAATTCAGCCTGTGCAATTCCAGAGTTACTTTCCAGTAGAATTTCCAATTGATCACTCATCAACACAATTCACTTTAAGTTAATAGCTATAAAAACCACGCAACTAAACACCTGGTCAGAAATATCTTCGGCTCTTTTAATAACTTTAGTAGGATTTTAAGAATTTGCTAAGAAAAACAAGTAAATTGAAAACTATATATAGAAGAGAGGGGGACTAAGGCTTAAGGCCTTTTGCGTTGTGACAACTCATCAATCATTTTTTGTTCTTTTTTATCTAGCTCTTTATCTTCTTCATATTTAAAGCGATCGATCAAACTGCCCATACCCTGCTGCTTTTCATGTAACGTTAGCCAGTGCTTTCTAACGTTATCAAACTGATGTTCGGCCAAAGCGACTGTTTGCTGTTGCTGTTCAATGGCATCACCTACCTGAGCTAAAAAATGCTGATACGTCGCACAACTCTCTGCAGTAGCGTGTGTTTGATAGGCTTCTCGTAAAGATTGTTGATAATCACGTTGATATTGAGTCAGCTCTTGCAGCTTCTGCTTCTGACTCATAAGACTACCCTGCGCTACCTGTAATGCTTTCAGCACTTCGTCTTCTTTTCTTTTTGCTAAATCCAGCACCACTTGCAAGCGCTTTGATCGTCTCATTATTTAAATTCCTTAAACAGGCCTCGACGGAGCAACCTGACCACCAGAAGGTGGCATATTCATCACTTGAATAAGTTGCTCAACACTTTCTGAATAAGGAGAACTACCCTCTAGGCTTTGTTGCAGAAAAGCTTTCATTATGTCTATTCGCTCAATAGCAAAGTCTGTTTCAGGGTCTGAACCCGGCACATAGGCGCCAACACTAATAAGATCACGCGCCTGCTGATAGCGCGCATAAACCTGCTTAAATTTTTGCGCTGCTTTCATATGCTCTTCACTTACAATGTGAGGCATCACTCGACTGATTGATGCCTCAACATCAATGGCAGGGTAATGTCCCTCTTCAGCCAAGCTTCGGGATAAAACAATATGACCATCCAGTATGGCTCTTGATGCATCGGCAATAGGGTCCTGCTGATCATCACCTTCCGTTAATACGGTATAAAACGCAGTAATTGAGCCACCACCTGGCACGCCATTCCCTGCTCGCTCAACTAATTGAGGTAACTTGGCAAACACTGAAGGCGGGTACCCTTTTGTCGCGGGAGGTTCACCCACAGCCAACGCTATTTCTCGCTGAGCCTGAGCATAACGTGTTAGAGAATCCATCAATAGCAGCACATTCTTTCCTTGGTCTCTAAAATACTCCGCTATACGTGTCGTTAACATCGCTGCTCTTAAGCGCATTAATGGAGAGTCATCTGCGGGTGCAGCAACCACTACTGACTTAGCCAACCCTTCTGGCCCAAGTATATCTTCAATAAATTCTTTAACCTCTCGGCCACGCTCACCGATCAACCCCACAATAGTAATATCTGCTGATGTAAACTTGGTCATCATGCCTAGCAGCATACTCTTGCCCACGCCGCTTCCAGCGAACAAACCCAATCGCTGGCCAGTTCCCACCGAGAGCATACTATTAATTGCTCGAATTCCCACATCCATAGATGTTCGAATAGGTGCTCGATCCAATGGGTTTATACTTTCGCCGTTATAAGGAACATGAGAGTCGGGTAGTAGCGGACCTTTACTATCTAAAGGCTCTGCCGCGCCGTTAATCACTCGACCCAAAAGATTAAATCCAACAGGAATATGTCCTGCACTATCAATGGGGATTACACGCGCACCTGGCTTCAAACCATCAATTGCAGTTAATGGCATTAAAAACATTCGATCCCCATCAAAGCCAACCACTTCAGCTTCTACAGGCTTCAAACCACTACCCGCAATCAGGCAACGCTCACCCACTACCATAGGGCAACCAACCGCTTCTAGCGTTAAGCCCACCATACGCGTTAAGCGCCCGGTAACCTCAGGCAAGATGTCACTAGGAACCTGCTCTTGATACTTCTTAATGCGGTCAGGAAGGTTCATTAGGCATTTCAGTAATTGGGGGCTCTACTATTGGAGTTTCAACTTCAACGGCCTCAACTATAGGCTCTTCAATTATCGGAGCTTCAACTTCAGTAGCTTCAACCATAGGCTCTTCAATTATCGGAGTTTCAACTTCAGCAGCCTCAACTATAGGCTCTTCAAGTATTTCCCGATGAAAATCAGTCATATCATCCATTGATTCAGCAAGATCGGGCGCTTCATCTAATGGGACACTTGACGAATGTCGATCTAACATTTGCTGAACTGTTTTCTGAAATCGTTTTTCAATAGTGAAATCAATCAGACTGTGTAAGGTTTCAACTTTACAGCCACCCGGAAGAATTTCATCCGATGAGATCAATTGAGCACCACCGGAAATGGATTCAACAATGGTTGATACGCTATCGATATCGCTCGCATTAATTGATATTTTTATATTACTTGCGGTAGGGGGAAGTAATGCAAGTGCATCGCTTATCACAGCCGTAATCTGCTGACTATCAAGCGATACTTCTCTCTTGATAACTGAACGACTGATAGCTAAGACTAAATTCAGTAGTGCTTCTTCTATTTCATCATCATGAAGCCGTATAGGGTCTAGAAGCTGCTCCATTATGCTGCGCAGCTGCTTTAAATTCTCATCAACTTCTGCTTGTTTTAATTGCTGACCTGTTGCCCTTCCTTCTTCCAAGCCTTGTTGCGTTCCACTCTCCAGACCTTCTTGATGCCCTTTATCAAAGCCCTCTTTATGGCCTGCAGAAAAACCTTCCGTCTTACCCTGCTCCAAACCTTCTTGGTAAGCCTCTTTGCGGATATTTTCTAAATCCGCCGCCGTCAGTGGTTTAACGGCCATCTCAACCGTTGAGACTCGAGTTCTCACGATGTCATTGCCTCCCATTTCCATGGCAGGTAATTCCCAACGCTCATAGGCCGTTAGTTCATCAGCTGGAATGCGCTTACTTTTTTTATCAGTCACTCAGAACCTCATTACGGCTCATAATTAAATCATCTCTTCGCCAGAACCACCCAATGATATTTCACCAGCATCAGCCATACGACGAGCAATAGTAAGAATATCTTTTTGTGAGCCTTCAACTTCACTGACCTTAACAGGCCCCTTGGCCTCTAGGTCATCCCGTAGCAACTCTGCCGCTCGTTTAGACATGTTCTTGAATATTTTTTCTTTCATTTCTTCATCAGAGCCCTTAAGGGCAATAATCAACACCTCCGAAGACACTTCGCGAAGCAAGGCTTGTATGCCGCGATCATCAACTTCTTTAAGGTTATCAAATACAAACATTAAGTCTTCAATCTCACCACCCAAATCAGCATCAGTTTCTTTGATGCTATCCATCAACTCACCTTCAATAGTACTATCGAAGAAGTTCATGATATCTGCCGCACGTTTTACACCACCAATTTTGCTGGTTTTCGTTGATGAGCTGCCTGAGAACTGTTTTTCTAGAATAGCATTTAATTCTTGTAATGCCTGCGGATGAACGGAGTCTAACGCAGCGACACGCAATACAATGTCAAGACGGACTTTTTCATCAAAGTTAGCGAGGATCTCTGCAGCCTGGTCTGGGTCAAGGTATGATATAACAATAGCTTGTATTTGAGGGTGTTCGTAACGAATAATATCTGAAACGGCTCTCGCATCCATCCATTTTAAAGTGTCGAGTCCGGTGGTGTTTCCGCCAATAAGAATACGGTCAATTAGGCTAGACGCTTTATCTTCACCCAAGGCTTGGGTCAGCATGGTACGAATATAGTCATCAGCCCCGATTCCCATTCCGGTCTGATCACCCACGGCTTCAAGAAACTCACCAGTAACCGCTTCTACCTGCTCTTGAGTCACGTCGGCTAACTGAGTCATTGCCGTACCGACTCGCTGTACTTCCTTTGGCCCCATGTGCTTTAGTATTTGTGCGGCATCCGCTTCACCTAAAGACATCAATAGCATTGCGGCAGCATCCACACGACCAACCTTGGTTACTTTCTTATCCGCCCCACCAGCCTGCTCATCAGTCATCTGCATTTACCCATTGTCTTACTACCTGCGCTACTCTTGCCGGATCTTCCACTACAAGTCCTTTAAGGGCATTTAGTTGTTTATCATACCCCTCTGAGGCACCAGGTAAAAGAAATTCATCCGTAGAGCTGAGTGTCACTTTCCCTTCTGGCGAACCAGCACCTAACTGATCTAGCTCAGCCAAGCCATCTTCATCACCTGCCAAAGCAAGCTCTTTAGCATTCTGTCCACTTTGAGCAAGACTTTTAAGCGTTGGACGAACTAAACCAAGCACTAAAATCAATAATACGATACCGGCCATTATTGGTTTTACAAAATCTAGCAACCACTGCTGCTGCCATATCGGTGTTTCTTCAAAAGGCACAATTTCTTCTGCAGCAAAAGGCGTGTTTATTACATTTACACTATCCCCTCTTGATGCAGAATAGCCTACGGCATTCCGAACCAATAAGGTAAGGCGCTGTAGTTCATTTTCTGTCCATGGCACAAAGCTAACATCTCCTGTTGCTGGGTCAATTTTGCGAATATCATCAATAGCTACGGCTACAGTAAGGCGCTTAATAGTGCCTTGCTGATTCTTAGTGTAGCTCACCGTTCTATCAACCTCGTAGTTTCGCGTGGTTTGTTTACGCAAGTCAGACATTCCACCTGCCCCACCTTCTTCTCCCGCAGCACCTGCAACCTCTGGTACTGTAGCCGCACCAGGAGGTTGATTTGATAAAGCACCAGGTATGCCCCCTAAGGCTCCCGCAACACCACGTTGCTCATCGAGTGTTTGTTCACTTCGAATCGCTTGCATATCGGGGTTATATATTTCTTCGGCTTGCTCTATGGCGGTAAAATCAACATCGGCTGTCACCTCTGACCTAAAACGGCCACTACCTAAAATAGGCTCGAGCATGCTGGAAACTCTGCTGTTAAGCACTTTCTCCATCTTCCTTGAGTAATCAAATTCTTTCAAGGCCATACGATCTTCATCACTTTCATCGTTTCTAGACAATAAATTGCCTTTCTGATCTACAACCGTCACATCATCTTTATTCATTTCAGGCACGCTGCCTGCCACCAAATTCACTACTGAATCAACCTGCCCTTTAACTAACGGTCGACCTGTAAATACCTCTAAAAAGACAGAGGCTGTGGGCTTTCTTATATCCCGAACAAAAACAGAACGCTTTGGAATCGCTAAATGAACACGCGCACTTCTGACATTCCTCAAGCTTGATATTGTTTTAGCTAGCTCACCTTCAAGACCCCGCTTAAAACGTGAACTTTCCATAAACTGACTAGTGCCTAAACCTTGCTCCTGATCTAGCAACTCATAGCCCAGAGGCTTATCTTCAGTAATACCCGCTGCGGCTAACTTCAAACGTGCTCGATGAATCTCACTGCTTTCAACTAAAAGCACCCCTGATGCGGGATCAATATTATAAGAAATATCATTTTGATTAAGAATATCGGCTACTTCGCCAATATCCATATTGTTTAGGTTACTCATAACAGGCTGGTAGTTAGGCTCCTGCGCCCACAACACCACCGACAAGCCTAAAGCGACACTGGCAGCTAGACCTATCATTAAGCCCACCTGACGCATCAGGTTGAGTTTATTAAAGCCCATGAACATTTCATTATCAGGCTCAGATGAAGCGGTATTAGCTAATGCTGTACCCGCTCCAGGTAGATCGCTGTTAGTTGCTACAGGAACACTCGCCATGACTTTAACCCTTTATTTTTGTTTCTAACTAATCATTTTTTGCTGATGGTTTTTACGTATAACCTGCCATTAAATAGGCATTTTCATTATATCTTCGTATGCTTGAACTACTTTATTTCTAACCTGTGTTAAAGCTTGAAATGAAACGGTGGCTTTTTGTGCCTGAACCATTACACGCGTAATATCAACCGTAGGATCACCCTGCTCATAAGATGTTTTTAAGGCACTTGCCTCTTGCTGTGTTTCGTTAACGCCATCTACTGCACGAGAGAGTAAAGAACCAAAATCAGGCGTACCGTTTGTGGGCTGAACTGAAGTGACGCTCGTCGTCGGCGAAGGCTCCCGGAGTTCTTCCGGGCGTTGAACCTGCGCTTTCATATTGCGCATATTTTCCAACACCTGATTAATATCAGCTCTGCCTGTAACTTGACCTATACCAGACATGCTTACCTCCTATTATTCACAAACCCGTCAACTTTTTGTCAGTTTCTCGTCTTCTAGAAACCCAATACCCTTATATACTCTTAGTAATGCACGAAGCAGGCCAACTAAACCATTTATGGTAGACAAGAAAATTCAGGCATAAAAAAAGGGAGCATAAGCTCCCCAGACTGAAACAGTTTTAAATATTAGGCAGCAGATAACTCTGCATCTAGATCTATACCACAATCTCTCATTCTAGCTAATTTATAACGAAGTGTTCTTGGACTGATCCCCAGCTTCTCGGCCGTCTGCTTTTTACGACCATTTTCTTTTCGAAGCATATCGATAATTATTTGAAACTCACGCTGCCTGAGATCGTTACCCAGAGCACTGGCTCCGTCACCATCACTGCTCGCCATCTCAAGATTCGCGGTCTCAACCAACCCAACAGGAGGGCTAACTGATTCTTGATCTGAGTAATTCACACCTGGCGCCACAGAAAGGTCTGGCGAAAATGTCTCACCTACAAAGCCTTGCCCGCCATTGAGGTCCAAGCACAAATCGGCACTAGAGATCACATTACCTTGCTGCAGAATAAGCGCGCGTTGAATCGCATTATCCAACTCTCTTACATTACCCGGCCACGGATAAGCTTGCATGGCGGTTTTAGCAGAGTAATCAAGACTCACACAAGGCAACTTCATTTTATTAATATGATCATCCAGCAACCTTTCAGCTAAAGGAACAATATCCAAAGGCCTTTCTCTGAGCGGGCGCCACTGCATAGGGAAAACACTTAGACGATAGTAAAGATCTTCTCTAAAGCGCCCTTCACTCACATATTCTTTTAAGTCTCTATTCGTTGTTGCTAGCACCCTAACATCAAGCGAAATTGTTTTTCGTCCTCCGACACGCTCCACTTCACGCTCTTGAATCACACGCAATAATTTCGCCTGCAGACCAATATCCATTTCAGATATTTCATCGAGTAGTATGGTTCCACCATTGGCTTGCTCAAATTTTCCTGGCGCACTGTTATAAGCACCTGTATACGCGCCTTTTTCGTGCCCAAACAAAATGGCCTCTAACATATTCTCAGGAATAGCGGCGCAGTTAAGTGCTATAAATGGCTTATTCTTTCTAGGTGACTGAGAATGTATATATCGTGCAAGCACCTCTTTACCGGTACCGCTCTCTCCTGAAATCATCACAGTAGAGTCTGATGATGCCACTTTTTTAGCTAACTGAAATAACTGACGACTAAAAGGATCTTCAGCAACAGGCAACCCTTCTTTAGAGGTACACACTTCACCAAGCACTCTTTTTACGGAATCAATAAGTACGCTTGGCTCAAAGGGTTTAACTATATAATCAACCGCGCCAGACTGCATAGCAGATACTGCGTCACTTATTTGACCATACGCTGTTATCAACATGGCAGGTACAGCAGGGAATTGGCGATGTATATGATCAAGTAACTCATGCCCATTCATACCCGGCATATTTACATCACTAACAACCAAGTCGATCAAACGCTTCTCTAGTAAAGGGATTGCGGCCTCAGCACAGTCTGCCGTTATACATGCATAATCTGCAATCTCTAAGGTAGTCGCTAAAGCCTCTCTAAGCTCTCGATCATCTTCTACAATTAATATTGTTGTCTTAGTCATTTCAATTCTCCGCTATTCATGAATGGGCAGCGTAATAACCGCTTTAGCCCCATCATCACTAGACGTTATATAAAACTTTCCATGATGCGCTTTGATAACTGCCTGAACCACCGCCAAACCAAGACCTGTACCATGAGATTTAGTGGTATAAAAAGCATCCATTATTTTGTTCTTTTGTTCCGACGTAAAACCGGGGCCATTATCATGCACTTCAATATTCACAAAACCTTTCCCTGGCGACACCACTTTTACTTTTAACTTAGCACCGTCAGGCAACGCCTCAAGACTGTTGTTTATTAAATTTAAACAAGCCCCTACTAACGTGTCTCTATTACATAAAAGGGAGACATTTCTTGATGAATCCTCCCATTCGACCTGCGCATTTGCATTATTAACGGGTGTTTCTGCCGCCTGCTTAAGTTGATCAAATAAGTCTGAGGCAGTAACGCGTTCGGCCAAACGTGTTTCACCCTTAGCAAAAATAAGCATATCTCTGATTTGATGCTCTAAATGGGTCAGACGTGACATCACTTTCTCTGCACATTTATGCCTCATATCATCACTAATATTATCTTGAGTGAGATGACCGGTATAAAGCATAGCGGTAGATAGCGGTGTTCTAATTTGATGTGCTAAAGATGCAACCATTCGCCCTAATGAAGATAAGCGCTCAGTTCGGCTAACTTTTGATTGCAACTCTCTTGTTTCTGTTAGGTCGGTTAGCAAAACCAATTGACCAGGCCCTTCTGACATGGACCGAGTTTCTATTCGCACTCGTCGACCATCTTTTAATGAAACCTCATGCCCGTCATCATGCCTAGGAGCAAAACAACGCTTAATAATATTTACCCAACTCTCACCTTCAAGTGGCTCACCCAACAAACCTGTTGCAGCAGGGTTAGATTCACTTACTACACCGTGACCATCCAACAACACAACACCAGCAGGAAGAACATCTAAAAGGGTTGAAAGCCTATCAGCTATTCTTTCCTTTTCTTCAAGTTCGTTTCTGCGCTGTTCAACCTCTGTTGTAAGCTCACCATTAAGCTGACTTACTCTTTTCTCTAGTGTTCTATACGAATCGGTTAATTGCACAGACATGCGACTAAACAACTCTAAGGCCTGCTCAACTGGCGCCTCATCATTATTTGCATCAGGCAAATCATTTTTATCAAACTCAGTGGTGGTAAATTCAGTCTTGGCAAACAATGCATCTATATCGTCAATATCACCAAGTGTTTCTACGATATGTCCTTTCGGCATACCGGCAACATTGGCCAACATAATAGGTTCCTGATAATTCATGATGCTCACCTTTCCTACTTTCTGTTTAAGACACAACCACTAAGAAAACGTATTATTATTTAGACTGACAATAAAAAGTCATCAATCCTGATATACAGGAGATAAAGCATATTGCGTGCCACAGAAAAAATACTCTTTATTTTCAATGCCATATAAATTAAACAGACCTAAAGCAGTCAATAATATGGCACTATCAATTGAATTCAGAAATAAAGCTAGGAGGGAGAGACTATTGAAAATCTGCAGGGTGTGTCATGCACACCCTACATAAAAAATGAAGGATTTATTATTCGTCTTCTTTATTGTTTAAACCGTATTTTCTAACCTTTTCAACCAAGGTCGTTCTTCTTATGCGAAGCTTTTCTGCCGCTCTGGCCACCACACCAGAGGACTCATCTAGCGCTTGCTGAATTAGCGTTTTTTCTAAGTTAGCTAAATACTCTTTTAAATCAACACCATTAACTGGAAGCAAAGCAGGTGCATCACTATCTAATATTACAGAAGGAACTTTCATTCCATTATCTGAAATAGTGAAATCTTCATCACTATCTTCAATATGACGATACTTATTGGGCAGTTCCGTTACACCAATAACGTCATAAGGATGCGTAATAGAAAGACGCTCCACAAGGTTGGCTAACTCCCTCACATTACCTGGCCACTCATGGCGACACAAACTCATAATAGCCGCTGAATTAAAGCGTATTGAACCACGCTTTTCTTTTTCCATTCGTGATATCAGCTCATTCATCAACAAAGGTATATCTTCTACACGTTCTTTTAATGAAGGCATTTCAATAGGAAATACGTTTAATCGATAATATAAATCCTCTCTGAAGCCCCCATCAACAATCATATCTTCAAGACTCTTATGTGTTGCAGCAATAACTCTCACATCAGCCTTAAGGGTTTTATTTCCCCCTACTCGCTCAAAAGTACGCTCCTGTAACACACGTAATATTTTAACCTGCATACTGAGAGGCATATCGCCAATTTCATCAAGAAAGAGCGTACCGCCTTCAGCCAACTCAAAACGACCCGCCCTAGTGGTAATAGCACCTGTAAACGCGCCTTTTTCATGGCCGAACAATTCGCTTTCTAAAAGTTCTGCAGGAATAGCCCCACAATTCACAGGCACAAAAGGTTTATTTCGGCGATGCGAGTTGTAGTGAAGATTACGAGCAACGACTTCTTTACCTGTTCCAGACTCCCCGGTAATAAGCACACTAACTTCTTTGTCCGCCACTTGAGACATCAGCTCACGAACACTCTGAACCCCTCTACTGGTACCTACTAAACTTCTAAATAGCTGTACCTGACGCTGTTTGCCACGTGCCACGCTATTTGAATACTGCTCACGATAAACCTGCGCTCGGTATAAGCTGTCGATTGTTTTATTATAGTTAAGCGGTGAGTCTAACTGAGCTATTACTTTTTTCTTTAATACGTCATCAACTTTATCTAGTGACGTCTCGCCTGATAACAGCACAGGCACAGAAACATCAATTTCATCGACTAAGGCTAAAAAGTCAGGTAACTCTTCTGACCCACACTGAGTAAAAATAAGTGCTAGATCTTCAGCGGACTCAAAATTTTCATCAATCGCTGCCTGCCACTCTTGTGTTCCACACTCAACAACTGTTTCATCTAAAAACTCAAGAACAACCTTTAAATCACGACGTAGTACAAGATCATCGTGAACTAATAAAATTTTCATATCCTTCCGCATGGTACAGCAAACCCTTATCTTAGCTATGCAAAAAATGACTAAAGCCAATACAAATAGACAGAAACAAAGACCGGCATCGTACGAATTAAGAAAGGTAATATTCCCTTAAATCAGAGGCCTATAGATCGTTCTTATCACATATATGAACAGTAAAGTATGCAAACAAGGTTTGGTCAAATTTATGACGTGATTTTCATCATTTTTGTGACATTTATTGAAAATGAACATTTTTTTGGCACAATGAACAAGATAAGGAAAGAGCTAACTATGTATTTTAGATCAGTCTAGTAAGCTGAGGACTTCAAGTATTGACTAATCGCATTATGCTCCCTATTCAATTTTTTAAGCTCTGAACCAAGCTCTGAACGACGATTATTATTTTCAGCGGTGAGTTGATCGTAGAATGATTGCAACTCGGCAATAAGCGCAGTAAACACAACTTTATCTGCATCACTTTTTATGAGCAGTGCACTTTCATTAATTATTGCCTGAGCTTTTAAATCAAGATTGGCAATTTTATCCCAATCTTTACTGTGAAAAGCATTATTTAGTGCACCGCTTAAGTTTTTAAGCGTGATAAATTGTTCATTCATAAGCCCCCCTTGATTCCGTTGCACTGCATCACGGCTACGCGACAAAGTGTCATTCGACCCCTAGTTAAATAGTAAACCTGCTTAGATTGTAAACCTAAAAACGCAAAAAGCCATTACTCATAAAGTAATGGCTTTTTGTTTACTCAATCATCAACATAAGCTGACGTGAGTGGCTAATGCCTAACCAAGAAACTTGATCATAACACCAGCAGCAACCGCAGAACCGATAACACCAGCCACGTTTGGCCCCATGGCATGCATCAACAAGAAGTTTTGAGGATTATTATCCAAACCTACTTTATTTGATACACGAGCGGCCATTGGTACAGCAGATACTCCTGCAGACCCAATAAGTGGATTGACTTTATGTGTGCTAAATAAGTTCATTAATTTAGCCATCATTACACCCGTGCCCGTTCCAACTGCAAATGCAGCCATACCTAAGAACAGAATACCCAGAGTTTGAAGGTCTAAGAACTTATCTGCACTTAACTTTGAACCCACCGACAAACCTAAGAATATAGTCACGATATTGATCAAAGCATTCTGAGCTGTATCAGAAAGGCGATCAACAACACCAGACTCTTTCATTAGGTTACCAAGACAGAACATACCTAAAAGAGGTGCTGCATCAGGAAGGAACAGCGCAACGAGAAGCAGCACAGCAATTGGAAAAAGTATCTTTTCTAATTTACTGACTGTGCGAAGCTGAACCATCTGGATTTTACGTTCTTCTTTGGTCGTTAGTAAGTTCATGATAGGCGGCTGAATTACAGGAACCAACGCCATATAAGAATATGCCGCAACTGCGATAGCACCCAATAAGTGAGGAGCAAGCATGCTCGACACGAAAATAGATGTTGGACCGTCAGCACCACCGATAATACCAATGGTAGCCGCTTCTTCAATAGTAAAGGCCATTCCCTCGATACCTAAACTTGTTAAAAACGCTGCACCGACAACCGTACCGAATATCCCAAACTGGGCAGCAGCGCCCAGTAGAATTGTTTTCGGATTAGCTAGCATCGGACCAAAGTCAGTCATGGCACCTACACCCATAAATATAAGTAGAGGACCAGCCATTGAGCCAATAACAACATTGTAGAAATTAGTAAGCATACCGTTGGTATACCCGCTATCGGCCGCCACATTTTTGGCAGCAGCTAACATTGAGCTATCAGCATACTTATAGGCGTCTTTGAATGCGTATAACACCTCATTGGTTATACTCTGCCCAGCTTCAAATGGCACCTTTAGTGCATCAGCTAACGCAAGTAAAACTTCTGGCTTCTGAAAATGAATAGCATTTTCAACAGCCGAAAGAGCAAGCCCTGCCTCAGGGATATTCGCAAGAATACCGCCAAAACCAATGGGTAGTAACAGTAATGGCTCATATTTTTTTCGAATAGCCATATACAGAAGGACAAGGCAGATGACGATCATCACAACCTGCCCAATCGATATATTATATAGACCACTACCGGTCCATAAATTTAGTATCTTCTCCATCGTCTTATAACCCTATTACAACGTTAATAGCGTGTCGCCAACTGCAACAGAATCGCCAACTGCAACATTGATGCTACCGACTGTACCAGCTTTAGCAGCTCGAACCTCGGTCTCCATCTTCATTGCTTCAAGAATTATTAACACATCGCCTTCTTGAACAGCTTGTCCGGCAGCAACGATAACTTTGAAGATAGTACCAGCTAAAGGTGCTGCAACTGGATCACCACCACCTGCAGGCACTGCTGCAGCGGGTGCGCCAACAGGAGCCGCTACACCACCAGCAGGAGCTACAGCAGAGATATCCCCACCTTCTTCAACTTGCACTACATAATTCTGACCTTCAACATTGATAGTATAAGTCTCAGGACCAGAAGATACCTTCACTTCATTACCTGTAGGTACAGGCTCAAATGCATCTGGGTTACCACGATTCTCAAGGAACTTTTCAGCTACCTGAGGGAATAACGCATAACTAAGCGCATCATCAATAATATTGTCTGCCAGCTTGAAGCCTTTTTCTTTGGCAAGCGCTTCAACATCAGCAACAATTTTATCAAGTTCATTTTCTAGCAAGTCAGCAGGACGACATGTAATAACTTCGGCACCGTCAAGCACTCTATCTTGAAGCTCTTTATTAAATGGTGCAGGAGCTGCGCCATACTCACCCTTAAGGATACCTTGAGTTTCTTTAGATATAGACTTATAACGCTCGCCTGTTAACACGTTGATAACAGCTTGAGTACCTACAATTTGTGAAGTAGGTGTTACCAATGGAATATGCCCCAGATCTTCACGAACTCTTGGAATCTCTTCCAGCACAGCATCAAATTTGTCGGCAGCGCCTTGCTCTTTCAACTGGTTTTCCATGTTAGTTAACATGCCACCAGGAACCTGTGCAACCAAGATACGAGAATCGGTACCGCGTAATGCACCTTCAAATTTTGCGTACTTCTTACGAACTTCACGGAAGTAAGCTGCAATTTCTTCAAGCAATAAGAGATCAAGACCTGTATCTCTGTCGGTTCCTTTAAGAGCCGCTACAACAGTTTCTGTTGCTGAATGTCCATATGTCATCGACATTGAAGAGATCGCTGTATCTACTCGATCAACACCGGCTTCAATAGCTTTTAGGATCGCCATATCGGACATACCAGCCGTTGCATGGCAATGCAACTGAACTTCAAGATCAGTTTCTTGCTTAAGGCGTGAAACCAAATCGAAACACTCATATGGAGAGATGATACCCGCCATATCTTTAATCGCGATAGAGTCTGCACCCATATCTTCGATCTGCTTAGCCAGCGAGATCCATGCCTGAGTATTGTGCACAGGGCTTGTGGTATAAGATAACGTACCTTGTGCGTGCTTACCCTGCTTCTTAACCGCTTTAAGTGCTGTTTCAAGATTGCGAGGATCATTCATCGCATCAAACACACGGAATACGTCTACGCCATTTTCCGCCGCGCGCTCTACAAACTTATCAACTACATCATCAGCATAGTGGCGATAGCCTAGTAGGTTTTGGCCACGCAACAACATTTGATGCTTAGTGTTAGGCATCGCTTTTTTGAATTCGCGAATTCTATCCCAAGGGTCTTCCCCAAGAAAACGAATACAAGTATCAAAAGTAGCTCCACCCCAAGATTCAAGGGACCAGTAGCCTACTTTATCTAATTTTTCTGCGATGGGTAACATATCGTCGATACGCATTCGCGTTGCGAATAGTGACTGGTGAGCGTCACGTAAAACAACGTCGGTAATACCTAACGGTTTTTTAGCATCTGTCATTGCATTTAAGCCTTCTGTTAAAGGTTTTTCCGTTCTATCAAACTCACTGCTTATGGGCGTGAGCGATACTTAGCAACTGCTGCCGTGATAACAGCCATCAGTCGAGGGTCATTCATCGGAGTAGCTGGATGAGCTGGTGCAGCCGGTGTTTCCGGTGCAGGTGGCTCAAGTTTCATAGCCAACTTCGACATAAGCGTAGTAGCGCCAATCAATACAATCAGGAATACGAAAACAAACCCCATTCCTACAACTGTTAGATCGAGTGCTTGAGACATCAATGATTCTGTCATTATTATGCAACCTGTCGTTGTGTTTCCACTTTTGCGACGAAATAATATTATTCCGCACGCACAAAATCTTGCGTAATGTACCTATTATCTGCCTCCTAATCAACAGAAACAGCTACGCACAGGGTGTTTCATTAGGCTATCTTATTGTTTTTCAACACTATAGATAGCATGAATACCCATTATTTACCTTATTTTTAAATAATTAAAGCCCTTCACAGACTCATATGTACTAAATAAAGAGCAAAAAGTAAATTCCAGACATAAAAAAAGGCCACCCATTGGGTGACCTTTTAATAATGGTGCGGATGGCAGGAGTCGAACCTGCGACCGCCTGGTTCGTAGCCAGGTACTCTATCCAGCTGAGCTACATCCGCAAAACCTTTGCCCTACATTTGTCATCTAAAACATACTATAAAAAATGGTGCGGATGGCAGGAGTCGAACCTGCGACCGCCTGGTTCGTAGCCAGGTACTCTATCCAGCTGAGCTACATCCGCGTGTCTTTTTTATGCACTTACTTTTAAATAACTAAATGGCGGAGAGGGAGGGATTCGAACCCTCGATGAGTGTTAACCCATACACCCTTAGCAGGGGCGCGCCTTCAGCCACTCGGCCACCTCTCCACAGAACGCGACGCATAATACCACAAATTTTATAAATTCAAAGAGCTATTTGCGTTTAATTGTCACTTTTATATTTGATATGAAACTAAGAGGCGTCTCTTCAGCTAAAAGAGACCTTAATATCACTCTTCTGGACTGGCGTTAGCTTTCTCATTTTGAATTCGCTGATAAATCTCTTCACGATGCACAGCAACTTCTTTAGGTGCGTTTACACCTATACGAACCTGATTCCCCTTAACGCCCAGTACAGTTACCGTTACGTCATCCCCTACCATCAATGTTTCGCCCACTCTTCGGGTCAGTATAAGCATTGATTATCTCCTTAAACTAGATATTAGACCTGTTCCAAATTTGAAGAACACTGTAATACTGATAGTAAAATTACACCAGCAGCAAAGCATTACTTCAACCAAAAGGACTCTGACTTTGTGATTATTATTTATCAAAACCCCAAAAAGGATGAAACCCACCACCAACGCAATGACTGGTAAGCCTCCCCCTACAACTTCCTCAACTATAGCAGTTATTTAAATTTTTTGTAAAAGCATCTGCTGTAGATAAGTTAACCTGCGCCTGCTAGGCCTCTGTAGCTTCACTCAAATCGAATGAACTATGCAAAGAGCGTACAGCAAGCTCAAGATACTTCTCCGCAATCACAACGGAAATTTTAATTTCAGATGTAGATATCATCTGAATATTAATACCTTCATCTGAGAGCGAGTCAAACATTTGAGTCGCAACACCGGCATGTGATCTCATGCCAACGCCTACAATAGACACCTTGGCTATTTTATCATCACCAGAAACCTCTCTTGCTCCTAGTACTTCACAAACATCATCCAATATAACTTTTGCTTTTTTGTAATCATTACGATGCACTGTAAATGTAAAATCAGTATGGTTATCCGCCCCCATATTCTGAACGATCATATCTACTTCAATATTTGCATCGCTAATGGGTCGTAGTATTTTAGAAGCGATACCTGGGATATCAGGCACACCCTGAACCGTTAATTTCGCTTCATCACGATTGAATGCTATACCCGATATAACCGGCTGTTCCATTTTTTCGTCACCTTCAATAGTAATCAAAGTACCTGGGCCATCCTTAAAACTGGAAAGCACCCGTAGAGGCACATTATATTTTCCTGCAAACTCAACTGAACGAATCTGTAAAATTTTCGAACCCAGACTCGCCATTTCAATCATTTCTTCAAAGGTAATGCGCTCCATTCTTCGCGCACTATCCACCACTCGAGGGTCTGTCGTATAAACCCCATCAACATCGGTATAAATCTGACACTCATCCGCTTTCAGCGCTGCAGCTAAAGCCACGCCAGTAGTATCTGAACCACCACGACCTAGTGTCGTAATATTGCCATATTCATCAACCCCCTGAAAACCAGCAACGACAACCACTCGCCCTTCGTCCAGGTCAGCTCGCATATTTTTTTCATCAATTGAACGGATACGTGCTTTTGTATGAGTTTCATCGGTTGTTATTTTTACCTGACCACCAGTATAAGACTTGGCTGCACAACCACGCTTATTTAGCGCCATACTTAGCAAAGCGATCGTCACCTGCTCACCGGTTGAGACCAAAACATCCATCTCTCTTGGAGTAGGCTCATCCATTATCGCATTAGCCAAACCAAGAAGACGATTAGTCTCACCACTCATTGCAGAAACAACGACGACAATATCATGCCCCGCATCCCTAAATGATTTAACTTTATCTGCTACCGCTTCGATCCGCTCAACAGTCCCAACAGAGGTTCCACCAAACTTCTGAACATATAATGCCATTACCTAATTCACTTCTTATCAAAAATTTTATCAACTGACCCCAAAAAGGGATATATCTCTTTATCCAATCTTACTTTCTACCCAAGCCTTAACCATGCCCAGCGCTTCAGGCACCTTAGCTGGATCAGTACCGCCGCCTTGCGCCATATCAGGTCGACCACCTCCTTTACCACCAACAATTGAAGCAGCCTCTTTCATTAAGTCGCCAGCTTTCAGTTTTCCGGAGATGTCTTTTGTCACGCCTGACACCAAGGTAACCTTACCTTCATCTATGGTTGCAAGAAGCACCACGGCAGAACCCAGTTTGTTTTTGAGCTGATCAGCAGTATCCATTAAGGTCTTTCGGTCAGCCCCTTCAAGTATTGCAGCAAGCACATTAACGCCCTGAACCTCAACAGCCTGACCTGCTAGATCATCGCCCGCAGAACTCGCTAACTTAGCCTTGAGTTGTTCAATTTCTTTTTCAAGTGAACGGCTTTTATCTAAAGCACTCTTAACTTTTTCAGCCAAGTTATCTCGATTACCTTTAACCAATGAAGCTACTTCTTTTAACTGAGCTTCACCTGCGGCAAGCCATACATCTGCAGCACAACCAGTAACCCCTTCAATTCTTCGCACACCAGACGCGATACCTGACTCAGAGGTAATAATAATACTGCCAATATCACCTGTTCGTTTGGCATGTGTACCACCACATAACTCTACTGAAAATGATTCCGTCCCCATACTCAATAACCGGACTTCATCACCATACTTCTCACCAAAAAGCGCCATAGCACCTTTTTCACGAGCCGTATCCATATCAGTTACCTCGGTATCTACCGTGGTATTTTCTCGCACCTGACGATTCACCATTTGCTCAATTTCTTTCAATTGATCAGCCGTTACTGCCTCAAAATGTGAGAAATCAAAACGCAAACGCTCACTATTAACCAGTGAACCTTTCTGCACCACATGCTCACCCAACACTTTTTGCAATGCGGCATGCAATAAATGTGTTGCGGAATGGTTCAAGGCTGTTGCTTGTCGTTTTTCACGGTCAACAATAGCAGTTACAGACTGACCTGAAGCAAGCGCACCAGATAGCACGCGACCAACATGAAGATGATTATCCCCTTCTTTTTGCGTATCCGTTACTTCAAACTCGCCACCATCCCAACGCAAGATACCGCTATCACCCGCCTGACCACCAGACTCAGCATAAAAAGGTGTCTCTTCAAGAACAACGACAGCCTCTTGCCCTTTATCAGCCGTCGCAGACTCACTATTTACAAAAACCGCAGAGACGATACCTTTGGCGTTAAATTGTTCGTAACCTGTAAATTCAGTAGAGCCATCAATAACAAGCCCTTCATTATAATCAACGCCAAATTTACTAGCAGCTCTAGCCCTTTCACGCTGAGCTTCCATCGCCTTTTCATAACCCTCAGTATCAAGTGTTAATCCACGCTCTCGAGCAATATCATTTGTTAAATCAACCGGAAACCCATAAGTATCATATAGTGTAAATACCGTTTCCCCAGGAATAACCGTTCCACTTAATTCTTTAATATCCTGCTCTAACAGCGCGAGCCCTTTATCTAAGGTTTTAGCAAACTGCTCTTCTTCTTGTAATAATACTTTTTCTATTTGTAGCTGGGCTTTTGCCAGCTCAGGGTAAGCCTCACCCATTACATCAACCAGATGAGAAACCAGCTTATAAAAGAAAGACGTTTTAGCCCCTAATTTATTACCATGACGTACCGCTCGTCGGATAATTCGACGTAAAACGTTACCACGTCCCTCATTAGAAGGCATAACACCATCGGCAATTAAGAATGAGCAAGATCGAATGTGATCAGCAATAACACGTAAAGACGCTTCTGTGGTCGCAACGCCATCCAGCACCGCTGATGCGCTGGCTAATAAGCTCTGAAACAAGTCAATTTCATAGTTACTATGAACATCCTGCATAACGGCTGCAATACGCTCTAAGCCCATACCCGTATCGACAGACGGCTTAGGTAAAGGATGCATTTCACCGTCAGCGGTACGATTAAATTGCATAAAGACCACATTCCAGATCTCTATGAAGCGATCACCATCTTCTTCTGGGGTTCCTGGTAAACCACCCTCAATATCAGCACCATGGTCATAAAATATCTCTGTACAAGGTCCACAAGGCCCTGTATCACCCATTTGCCAGAAATTATCAGAGGCATATTTAGCCCCCTTATCTCCAATCCGAATAATGCGCTCTTCTGGAATACCCATATCCTTAGTCCAGATACCATAAGCCTCATCATCAGTGGCATAAACGGTAACATAAAGTCGATCTGCAGGGATATTCATCCACTTATCAGAAGTCAAAAACTCCCAAGCAAAGCGAATCGCCTCTTTTTTAAAGTAATCACCAAAACTGAAATTACCCAGCATTTCAAAAAAAGTATGATGCCTTGCGGTATAACCTACATTTTCAAGGTCATTATGCTTACCGCCTGCACGAACACAGCGCTGAGAGCTAGTAGCCCGCACATAAGAGCGATGTTCACGCCCTAAAAAAGTATCTTTAAATTGGTTCATACCCGCATTAGTAAACAATAACGTTGGGTCATCTGCCGGAACCAAAGAACTACTGGCTACAACTTCATGCCCTTGCTGATTAAAATAGTCTAGAAACGCTTTACGTACCGCTGCTGTCTTCATAATTAGAACCGTCTGCGAGCTTATAATTATTAATGCGAAAAAGAAACGGCGTACTCTACCATAGAAAGCACTGAGTAAAAATTACCAGAATAAAAAATTTGAAAACTAGGAATTAAAAAGGCCTGATGAAGTCAGGCCTTTTTCAAAAAAGAAGGGGAGCTCTTACATATTTTCAAGTAAAGCATGCACATACTCGTTCATCTGCTCAAACGGTGTAGTAGCATCCACACCCTCTGGCGAGGCCTGCTCATGCCCCATCCTATCACCCACAACTCGATCAAATAGTGAAGAAACTAGATCTGCTGGCTGGGCAAAGGTATTTGCCTTATCGAAGGCAGCTTGAAGACTATCAAAGAACTGAGACAAAGGATCAAAACGCCCACTAGTCGCCGCACTTCCTACATCGCTCGCCCCCCCTAGATCGGCAACCTGCTGATAAGCAGACACTTGCTGAACACTGGTTTGAGATAAATTAACCGAGAACTCCGCAATTTCCTGACTATCAAAACCTAACTCCATTGCGCTTTGAAAAGCCCCCTGAAAGTCACCCGAAAAGAATTGATCAGACATTCCTTCTATTTGCACCATCAATTGATTTAACGCTTCAATCTCACCTTCATCTAACTCACCTTCAACTGAAAAACTGTAACTCCCGCTGGCATACTGCCCTGCCATCTGAGTTGCCTCAAAACCAAATCGCCCTCCAGAAATTTCTCCACGCTCAAATGAGGCCTGTATTTGCTCAAGGTTAAATGAAACAACATCACCATCTTGTGTGGTTATCTGAATAGCGGCACTTTCTGATAAAGCATTAAATTCACTATACCCCGCATTCACCCCACGCCCCTGCAACCTAGACGATTCATTTTGTGTGACAACCTTCTCCTGCTCAACATCAGAGCTTTGGTTAGCAGAGACGGTGGCCTCATCAGATTCATTTTCAACAGGTACCGTCACTACATATTGGGTAGCAAGATCATCAATGCCTGTATTTATTTTTTCAAAACTCCGATCAATATCTTCAGACAGCTCATCCGTCATCAAACCTATTTTCTCGATTTGCTCTAAAGCTTCACCAAACCCACGCTCCACGCCTATTCGAGCCTGATTCAAAAGATTATCAATACGCTCAGGCGATGCACCAGAATCTGACTCTTGCTTAATTCTATTCTCAATAAAGCCAAGAACATTATTAGCTACTTCATCAGCAGAAGGCGGTTCAAAGGTCGGCACAAAAGGCGCGGCTGTCTGAGAAAAACGGGCACCGGTAAAATGAACTTCAAGCTCCTGCTCTAATACCTGCACACCTTTATCGTGCATTGAAATCGACGAACTTGAAAAACTGAGAGACACCTCATACAGAGAAGCTTGATTTGATTGTGAGGAGGATGGCCGGTCGTGATGATGCCCTGAAGATTGCTGTAAATGCTTACCATGATCTTCATGCTGAAATTTATTCGGTAAACCATCAAACTTTCCCAACAAGGCTGAAATAGAGTCCATCGTTCTATCCTCAATAATAAGAGCAGTATTATTCTTCTAATTTGCACTAAAAACGTTTAGGCGACTCTAAAACACCATTAAGTCACACCTTCATATGGAGCTTATCGGCAATTTCTGGTAAAACTTTAAGATCACCTAGTTTTAATAAACCGACCTGTTAGAGCATTTACCTACAAGTAAATAATGATGAAATATATTCAATATAAAAACCAAGCTCTGATCACTCAGCCTAAGTACCACTTTAAAAAAGCATTAAGGCCCTTTTCTTTATCCGTCGCCCTTATAACCTGCAGCCTGGGAATCTCTGCGGCAAGCAATTTTCAGACATTAAACATGAGTATAGTTTTTTTAATACTTCTCGCTGGCATATTATTACAAACTGGCGTCAATTTAATTAATGATCATGCCGACATTAAAAACCCAGTAACACTAAAAAAGCTAAGCCCAAAAGACATTAGCAATATTGCATTCAACTATAAGGTAGGCTGGACGTGTTTTTTGTTATGCTCAGCAATAGGTCTTTATTTAGTCTCTCAGGTAGGGGGGGTTTTACTTATATTGGCCATTATCGGAGGCTGCGGAGCACTTTTTTACACAACTGAACCTATAAACTACAAACGCAGGGGGCTTGGAGTAATATTAGTGTTCTTTTTTATGGGCGTATTAATGATTTATGGCGCTTTTTATGCAGCAATAGGGGAGCATCAATTATACGCAATAATCATATCCCTTCCAGCCAGCTTTCTCACCTCAGCACTTCTGCTTTCCAATGAATTACGCGATTACACTAGCGATAAGAAAGAAGGTATAAAAACCCTTACCGTACGCCTAGGTTACCGAGTGGGCCAAAGACTTTATATCTTATGTATTATTTTTGGCTTTCTTTCGATCATCCCCATCATCACCCTAAGTGGCGAATGGCTAAAGGTCTTAATATTATTTCCTGCCACACTATTCGCTATGGATATAATAAAAGCACTGCCCTCCTCTGCTGAATATAATAACGACCAAAATAATAAAAACCTCCCCCCTAAAACAGGCCGACTATATTTAGTGTTTGGAATAAGCGAGATTGTATTGCTACTCTTATAGTATGAGACAAACTCTCACTCATGCTATAGTGCCCATTTTTGAACCCCACAGTACATTTTTAAGGTTTTATTAAGTCTATGCCAAAGAAAATATTCCCTGAAGAAAGCAGCCTTATCACCAAAGCCACCCTTATCAAGAGGCTTATGGCGATGCTTTATGACACCCTGATTTGCGCTGCATTAATGCTGGTGACAACAGGAATTTATACGGCAATTACTTATGAATTTACTGGAGTAGAATCCACATCGGGGGACCCATTACTATCCTCCATTTTATTTATTACTCTTTATTTGTTCTTTGCTTATTTCTGGACCCGAAGTGGACAGACATTAGGCATGCAGGTTTGGCACTTACGCATTCAAAATGAAGATTCAACCTCTATTAGCTGGCTGCAGGCTCTTCTACGTTTTATTATGGCAATAATATCGTTTATACCCGCTGGTGCTGGATACATCTGGATATTAATTGATAAAGACAAAAAAGCTTGGCATGACCGATTTTCAGAATCGGTTGTGGTGAGAATCCCAAAGAAAAAGAGCTAACGAACGCCGAGCTAACCGGCGCGACGCAATAAATAAAACCCTAAAGCCAAACTAATTAATATTGGGGATAAGGTCGCAAATACAGGGTCAAAGCCAAACACCAAACTGGACGGCCCTAGCAAATCTTGCATATATTTAAAGATCAGCCCCACAATAATACCCGTAAACACCCTAAAACCCATGGTCACAGATCGCAAAGGCCCAAAAACGAAAGAAATAGCCACCAAAACCAAAGCGGCAGTCGTTAATGGTCTCAACACTTTCTTCCAAAAAGACATCAAATAAACACTGGCATTTAAACCCTGCTCAACCAAGTAAGATGAGTATGTATACAAACCACTGATGGAAAGATTGTCTGGTTTAATCACAAGCACACCCAAAACTTCGGGCGAAAGTTCAGTCTCCCAATCAAGCGTATTATGATTAAGAACCGACGTTCCACCTTCATCCATCACGGTCTCGTTGACACTCTCAAGCAACCATTGCCCTCGCTGATAAATCGCCCGTTTCGCAAAAAGGGCGCTTTTCAACCAGCCTTCATCGGTATACTCAAACAAGGTTATCCCATGCAATTCACCATTAGGTTCAACGGCATTAAAATGCATAAAGGTATCCCCTTCACGGTGCCAAACTCCACGCTTTGAACCTAAGCTAGACTCAGTACCCTGAGCAACAGCACGCTTGCTTTGAGCAATTTTCTCGGTATAAGGTGCGATATACTCACCCAACAACAACCCTACAAGAACCACCGCAATGGCTGGTTTCATTGCAGACCAGACTATGCGACGAGTTGATACTCCCGCCGCCCTAATAACGGTTAATTCACTACTATTAGCTAATGCGCCTAAGCCAACAAGGGAGCCAATAAAGGCAGCCATAGGCAAATAATCGTAAATTCGGCGAGGCAGCGTCGTGATTATGAATTGAAAAGCCTCAACAACCTGATAATTATTTTTAAGCTCTTCAAGTTCAGCGATAAAACCAAACACTAGGTCTAAAGACAACACAACCATTAGTACTAATAGCGTAGAACCAGCAACCGTAGAAATAATATAATGATCAAGCTTACGCATTCTTCGCTCTCCATCGGCGCTGTATATTCCCTTTAAATAACAACAGCATTGCAAGTAAAAAGTACAAACCATGCACCCACCAAACGCCGACCCATACTGGTATTTTTTCTTTTCCAATCGCATTTCGAGCAACGATCAACAAACCTAAATAAGAGATATAAATTAACATAGCAGGAAATAAATGAAAAAATCGTCCTTGCCTTGGATTAACGCGACTCAAGGGTACAGCCAGCAATGTAACAATAGGCACAAGGAGGGGCAAAGATATTCGCCATTGAAGAAGCGCAGAATATTTGGGGTTAGAAGACTCCCATAAATCTATCGTATCTATCGCTTCATCTTTACGTTTTTTATTCTCAGCAGGAGGTTCCGCTATTTTTAAACCATAAGATTCAAATTCAATAACCTTAAACTGCGGCTCACCAGGCATTCCCTGGAAGCGCTTACCATTATGTAAAACCAAAAAACGGCTTCCCGTTTTGGGGTCTACGTACTGTGTACCTGTTTTAGCCGTCGTTAGAATAATCGACTTTCCATCTTTTGTTTTTTCAGAGATAAAAACTTCACGCAGTTCTTTTTTGTCAGCACTTAACGCTTCAGTGTAAGTGACACGCTGCCCCGATTTAAGGGCTTGAAACCTTCCGGGAGCAAGCATTTCAAACTCGGTCATTTTAGATTGGTCACGAAATATTTGTTCGACATTTTGCATGCCCCATGGAGAAACGACCAAACTCATTGCCCCCACGAGAACAGCTACAATTAAAGAGGCCCCCATAGTCAACACAAGTAACCGGTTCTCACTGACCCCACAAGCAAATAAAATCGTCATTTCACTTTCAAGATACATGCGACCATAAGCCAGCAATATACCGATAAACAAACCAAGCGGGAGTATTAACTCAAGAAAACCGGGCATTCGATAACCCATAAGAATAAACAACACATCGGCAGATATGCCTCCCGAAGCAGCCTGAGCAAGATATTTTATGAATCGCCCACTCATAAAAATCAAAAGCAATATGCCAGAGACAGCAAACATACTTATTATTATTTGTTTAGCTAAATAACGAAAGATAATATACAAATTGTCTTACCTGCCATCCAAGGCTCAAAATTTAATTTAATATTTTAGCGTGAATGAATTATGAAAAACACCTTCGTTTAACGTAAACTTCGATGAAAATATATTTAACATTAATTTATCCTTACTTATCCCTGAATAAACAGGAGCAAGAATGAACTACTCTTTAGAGATTAACACACCAGAAAAACAAAAATCAGATTGTATTGTTATTCCATTATTTTCAGACCAACTTAAAAGTAGTGATTTCACCCCCGTAGCCAAACTCATTAACGATTGCGAAAATGGAATAATACAAACACTTATTGAACGCAAAGACTTCAAAGGCAGCGCCTGCGAATCTCTATTACTCCCCATAAAAGAAGAGCAACATCAGCGCCTATTGCTTTTAGGTCTTGGAAAACAAGAAGAACTTACCGCGGCCAGTTTTAAGAAAGCAATTCAAGCTGCAATAGCCAGCATTAAAACAAGCCAAGCAGAGAGTTTATTAATTTCTTTAGACGGCATTACCGTACACAATAAAACCGCAGAATTGACGACACGCTTTGCCATTGAAGCCATTAATGACTCTATTTATTGCTTTGACCAATTCAAAACAAAAAAATCCGATAAGCCAACATTTAAAGACGTCTCATTTTATTGTGGTGCGTCAATCAATACCACAGAACTTAAAGAAGCCATATCTATAGGATCTGCCATTTCAAAGGGTGTATCAATTGCTAAAGATTTAGGTAACCTACCGGGTGCTATTTGCACGCCAATATACCTGGCAAAAGAAGCTCTACAATTGGCAAAAGATAACGAGCTAGTCTCTGCAACCATCCTCAAAGAAAAAGAAATGCTCTCGCTAGGAATGCATTCGCTACTGTCCGTTTCTGCAGGCAGTGAAGAGCCCGCTCGCCTTATCATTATGGAATATAAAGGTGGATCAACCTCTGATCAACCTCATGTATTGGTTGGCAAAGGTGTTACTTTCGACAGCGGAGGCATCAGTCTTAAGCCTGGCGAAGCAATGGATGAAATGAAATACGATATGTGTGGTGCTGCCAGTGTGTTCGGTACCATGAACGCCATTACTGAGTTAAAACCAAAAATCAATGTAACGGCTGTTATAGCCGCCGCTGAAAACATGCCAGACGGTAAGGCCACCAAACCAGGCGATATCGTTAAAACATTATCAGGTCAAACGGTAGAGATTCTTAATACAGACGCAGAAGGCCGTTTAGTATTGTGTGATGCCATCACCTACGCAGAACAACACTTCAACCCTGCCTCCATTGTAGATATTGCCACCTTAACAGGCGCGTGCATTGTTGCTCTTGGCCACCACGCCA
This sequence comes from Hahellaceae bacterium, assembly GCA_016744695.1. GTDB lineage: Bacteria > Pseudomonadota > Gammaproteobacteria > Pseudomonadales > Oleiphilaceae > Alkalimarinus. The sequence goes on along the minus strand of JADGDV010000010.1, from coordinate 40,596 downwards.
CAGGTTTACTAGCAAATAACGATGAAATAGCCGATGAACTTCTGAAGGCTGGCATGAGTGCTGAAGACAAAGCTTGGAGAATGCCCCTGTGGGACGAATATCAACCCCTGCTAGACAGTAATTTTGCTGACATGCAGAACATAGGCGGCAGAGCGGCAGGAACCATTACTGCAGCTTGTTTCTTATCTCGTTTTGCCAAGAAAATGAAATGGGCTCATTTAGATATCGCAGGTACAGCCTGGGTATCAGGAAAAAACAAAGGCGCAACAGGTAGACCCGTACCATTGCTCACACAGTATATTTTGAATAAAGTAGGTTAATAATTTGTAGGGTGTGCCGTGCGCACCAAAAGATGCTTAAGAGCTCGGTGCGCACGGCACACCCTACGATCAACTGAATAAACGCTTAAAAACACCTGATACTTAAGAAATTATGGCAAAAGCAGATTTTTATATTTTAAATAAGAGTGACCATAACGCACGCCTTGAATTCCTTTGTCGTCTTATTGAAAAAGCGACAGGGCTTGGCCACTCTATTTATATACATACCAATGATTTGCAACAAGCAACCGAAATAGACGACTACTTATGGTCCTATAAAATAGAAAGCTTTTTGCCTCACAACCTGAACTCAAGCGAACAAAGTGCAAGAGAAAAACCGAGCGCACCCATTACTATAGGGTTCGCCTCACGCTGTGAGCATCACAACGACTTATTAATTAATTTTGCCAGTCAATTGCCTGGCTTTTACAATAACTTTAAACGAATCGCAGAAATCGTCATTCAAAACGATATAATATTAAAAGAATTACGTACTCACTATCGGGAAATAAAAAACGAAGGTATTGAGGCGATTATTCACAATTTTCGTAAGAACTAAAGAAGAGACAAGATGGATACCTTAGAAACACTCATGGATGATATACCTCTACTTCAAGACTTTGTTGCTGAAACAAACCTCAAACAATCAAATAAATCACATACACCCAACAAGTTAATTAACAAGCAAGCAATAGAATCAACCATTAAAGAAAACCCTTTCCTCCCCTATGAACATCTTGCTCGATTGGCGCAAGAAAGACAGAAATTCAAACAAGAGTTAGATGCTTTCACTGAAAATATGAAACACGAAAGCCAATACAAAGGGTTTCAATCAAACCGTATACGTGAGAAACCGCTTACCGTAAAAGAAGCAACCATTAAAGCAATCACAGAGAAGGTTCTATCGCAACTTAAACCCGCAATAGAAGCGCAAATAGACAAAGAACTTTCACTCTACCTTGATGAGTGTGTCGATAGCTAAAAATCATTCGGCAGAGCATCCTCAAATGCTACCCGTTGCTATTAGAGGCATGTATAATGGTTGAATTTTTCAACTCAGCATATTCAACTCATTACTTTCAAATACAGCGTTGCAGACGATATTATGGAAAAAACTTACCAGCCAGGCGAAATAGAACAACACTGGTACAACACGTGGGAAGCAGCCGGTCACTTTAAACCTTCCGGTGAAGGCGAGTCATATTCCATTATGATCCCACCACCCAATGTTACTGGCAGCCTTCATATGGGGCATGGCTTTAACAACACGGTCATGGATACATTAGTCCGTTATCACCGCATGCAAGGCTGCAATACACTTTGGCAACCCGGCACAGATCACGCAGGCATCGCAACCCAAATGGTTGTAGAGCGCCAACTGGCTGCCGATGGCGTTACTCGCCATGATCTTGGCCGAGAGAAATTTCTAGACAAGGTATGGGACTGGAAAGAAAAATCAGGCGGAACCATCACCCAGCAAATTCGTCGCCTTGGCTCATCAGTAGACTGGAGCCGTGAACGCTTCACCATGGACCCAGGTCTTTCAAAAGCAGTTCAAGAAGTATTTGTACGACTTTATGATGAAGGCCTAATTTACCGTGGTAAAAGACTGGTTAACTGGGACCCGAAACTACATACCGCCATTTCTGACCTTGAAGTACTTTCAGAAGAAGAAAACGGTTCAATGTGGCATTTCCGTTACCCTCTTGAAGATGGGTCCGGCCAGTTAGTGGTAGCCACCACGCGCCCAGAAACCATGTTAGGTGATACCGCCGTTGCAGTACACCCTAAAGACGAACGCTATGCTCACCTCATTGGCAAGAATATTCGTCTACCCATTACTGATCGTTTAATTCCAATCATTGCCGATGATTATGTAGATCGTGATTTTGGAACTGGCTGTGTAAAAATCACACCGGCCCACGATTTTAATGACTACGAAATGGGAAAACGTCACAACCTGGCACTCATTAACGTACTAGATCGTGATGCAAATATTCTATCTGAATTCACCGTCATCACATTCGATAACTATGAATCACAGCACGGTGAAGAAGCACCCGAAGCCTATGCAGGCTTAGAGCGCTTTGAAGCCCGCAAGAAAATCGTTGAAGAACTTGATTCACTCGGCGTTCTCGAAAAAATCGAACCTCATACCCTAAAGACACCTCGCGGTGATCGCTCAGGGGTTGTTATCGAGCCATGGTTAACCGATCAGTGGTATGTAAAAACTGAACCGCTAGCAAAAGACGCTATCAAAGCCGTCGAAGATGGTGATATACAATTTGTACCTAGGCAGTACGAAAACATGTATTTCTCTTGGATGCGCGACATTCAAGACTGGTGTATTTCTCGTCAGCTTTGGTGGGGGCACAGAATCCCTGCATGGTATGACAACAGCGGCAACATTTATGTTGGGCGCAATGAAGACGAAGTTCGCACTAAGTACAACTTAGATGCCAGTGCAGAAATTCATCAGGATGAAGACGTCCTTGATACTTGGTTTAGCTCAGCACTATGGACCTTCTCAACACTAGGCTGGCCTGAGCAAACTGAAGATCTAAAAACATTCCACTCCACCGACGTATTAGTGACCGGCTTCGATATCATTTTCTTTTGGGTTGCCCGAATGATCATGATGACGACCCACTTCATTAAAGATGAAAACGGAAAGCCACAAGTACCGTTTAAAACCGTTTACGTTCACGGCTTAGTAAGAGACTCTCAAGGCGCGAAAATGTCTAAATCTAAGGGTAATGTACTTGACCCATTAGATATTATCGACGGCATTGATCTCGACACATTATTAGAAAAACGCACTACAGGCATGATGCAGCCAAAAATGGCGAAGAAGATTGCCAAGCAAACTAAAGATGAGTTCCCAGAAGGTATTTCAGCCTATGGAACTGACGCACTGCGCTTCACCTTTTGCTCTCTTGCATCAACAGGTCGCGACATAAAGTTTGATATGGGCCGCGTTGAAGGTTACAGAAATTTCTGTAACAAAATCTGGAACGCAGCACGCTATGTGTTAATGAATACAGAAGAACATGATTGTGGACAAAAGAGCGATAATGCCAACTACACTCTAAGCCTTGCAGATCGCTGGATTGTTTCTCGCCTACAACAGACCGAACTTGAAGTGGCCAAAGCCATGGATAATTTCCGCCTAGACCATGTGGCTCAAGCCATTTATGAGTTTGTTTGGAATGAATACTGTGATTGGTACCTAGAACTATCTAAGCCCGTCTTATGGGATGACAACGCAAGCCCAGAAGTTTTATTAGGTACTCGCCGCACACTGGTAAGAGTACTTGAAACAATCCTTCGCCTTGCGCACCCATTAATGCCTTATATCACTGAAGAAATTTGGCAGCGAATAGCACCATTAGCCGCCAAGTCGGGTGATAGTGTTATGACACAACCTTACCCTGTGGCAGATGAAAGCAGCATTGATGCCGAGGCCGACGGTGATATTGAGTGGCTTAAGGGTGTAATTATTGGTGTCAGAAATATTCGTGGTGAGATGAACATTTCTCCTGCGAAGCCTATCCCATTAATACTTAGAAACGGTAGTGATGAAGATAAGCGTCGTTTAACCCAGAATGAGACCTTCCTTAAATCGCTTGCCAAGATTGAATCAATCAATTGGTTAGGTGATGAAGAAGCGCCACTAGCCGCTACTCAGCTAGTCGGTGACATGGAAGTTCTAGTGCCTATGGCAGGCTTAATCGACAAAGATGCAGAAGTTGCTCGTCTCGGTAAAGAAGTGGATAAAATTTCCAAAGAACTACAGCGCTTGCAAGGTAAGCTGTCAAACGAGAAGTTTATTAGCAAGGCACCTGCTGATGTAGTTGAAAAAGAAAAGGCTAAGTTGAGCGATGCTCAAGCTAGTTTTGATCGACTCCATGAGCAACTAGAAAAGATTAAAGCTATTTAATTTTTTGATTTATATCGCGGCTTTGAGCCGCGATATATTCTTATTTTGCGTAAGGTTATGCCGAAGAAACAAACTATTCACATTTTGGGAGCAGGGGCGCTTGGTAGCTTATGGGCAGCAAAACTCTCAAAGAGCAACGAGGTCATATTAATACTCAGAAACCCCACACACAAAACTCATAACTATCAGTTTATTGAACAAGAGCTGACAACTGACGTTTCCCTCCCTTGCGAATCAGCAACTAGCACAAACAACCTTATCGATGTTTTATTAGTTTTCACCAAAAGCTATGACACCCTTTTGGCACTTAGCCAGATTGAACACCGTCTCAGTCCATCCAGTAAAATCATACTTTTCCAGAATGGTATGGGTTGCCAGCAAACATTAATCAAAACCCTACCCCATCATCGTATTTATGCGGCATCAACAACAGAAGGTGCTAACAGCCCCACAAAAGGAACGATTATTTATGCAGGTAAAGGAGAAACATGGCTAGGCGATATATCCAAAGAAAAGCCTGAATGCACAATTGAAACAGAACATCTTACAGCACTACTTTCAAGCTCAACACTTGATGTTTTTAGTACCAAAGACATATGGCAACGCCTATGGCTCAAACTAGCTATTAACTGCGCTATCAACCCATTCACAGCATTATTAAACTGTAAAAATGGAGAAATACGAGAACATCAACTTTTTAAGTCAAGCATAACACCGCTCAGCCAAGAGCTTTCCTCAGCTATACAATTAAATAAAATAGAGTTAAGTGCTGAAGATATTCAAACAAAGGTTGAAGAGGTATTGGAAAAAACCGCTAATAATATTTCATCTATGCTTCAGGATGTTCGTGCAGGAAAACCAACAGAAATTGATTTTATGAATGGGTATATTCAAACGATTGCCAATGAACATACCATACCGTTCCCGGTTAATGCTGAATTACTCAAAAGAATGAAGACGCAGTTTAATAATTAGGTTTTAAACGTGTTAATCAAGTTTTGTAATGAACCTGTTAAAGAAGAAAGCTCTTTACTGGCCGCTAATGTATCATCCGCATTTTCAGCCGTCTCTCGGCCTAAATCAGAAATAAGCGTCACATTATTATCAATCGTTGTAGCAACGGCACTCTGCTCCTCTGCCGCACTAGCAATTTGATGACTTTGATCAACAATTGACGATATGCTTCCAACAATATTTACCAGCGCATCAGATACCTTACGAGATTGATCTACTGATACATCTGTGGTGGTCTGGCTACTTTGCATTGAATGCACCGCCTCTTTAACACCTTTTTGCAAACGCTCAATCATTGACTCAATTTCTTCTGTCGATTTTTGCGTACGTTGAGATAACGTTCGTACCTCATCAGCTACAACAGCAAATCCTCTACCCTGCTCACCCGCTCGGGCTGCTTCAATCGCGGCATTAAGTGCCAATAAGTTAGTTTGTTCGGCAATCGCCCTAATTTCAACCATCACATGACTTATGTCTTCACTATCTTTACTTACTCGGTTAATCCTATCAACTGAATATTTAATTTCAGCCGACAAATTATCGATGGCCTGTAGGGTTTCATCGACGACCAATTTACCATTACTTGCTTCATCATCGGCTGCATTAGCCGCATCAGATACACTCTGTGAGGACGCAGCGACCTCTTGAACCGTTTCAACTAGTTGATGCATTGCTTCAGATATTTGCGCGGTCTCTTCCATTTGCTTTGTAACGGCTGTGCTATTTGATATAGCCGTGTCATTTACACGTGTCGCTTGATGATCAACATCTGAAGCCGTTCCACTAACGACCTGAATTAACTGATGCATTTTTTCAGTCATATGATTAAATTCATTAGTTAACTCACCCATTTCATCATAGGTGTACTTATCCAGACGTACAGTGAGATCACCACTAGCCACTTTACGAGCCGCACGAGAAAAGCTTTCAATAGTGGTTCTTACTGAAACAGAGAACCCCATATAAAGATAAACAATAACCAGAAGAAGCATACTCAACACGAGAAACAAAGTCATCCTTGCTTGTGTTTCTTCATCAAGACGAGATTGTAATGTATTACCTACATAAATCATTATGCGGTCATTAAATTCAGTATATTTATCAATCACTGGCTTAACTAATGCGTCAAACTCAGTCCAAGGTTTCTCAATCCGGATAGGGGTAATAATGTCTTGGTCTAAGCTATCCTGAACAGGAAACAAACTTCCTTTAAGGGTTTCTGCATGAGAGCTTAACTTCGCGCTAACGGCAGGGCTTGATTTCAAGGCTATTTCAACAGCCGGTTCAAATGCACTGTTTACGGTAGCCAGTAGATCAAAAATCTCATTAAGTGAATCGCTCATAGCATAATTAATGGTGCCTTCATTTAAGGCAAATATACCCATAGTTCGAGCAACACCTAATGTATCAATTACTTTCTGGGTCGATCCATTAGAAAGCTCAAGTAGTAGCTGAATTTCTTTTGAAGGGTCTTGTGCCAAACCAGATATTTGCATGGTTATTGTCAATAGGCTTCGGGCTTTCTCAACAAAGGCATTATAATATTTGAATTGATACTCGAATGTATTTTCAAATCGATCTTCTGTTGTTATGTGCTTCCAAGCTTTAATTAAGCCCTCTACCTGCTTCTTATGATCACCATTTACATCAAAAGCAAAATTCTCTTCTTCTAACTCAGACAGCAATGTTGAAATTCGTTTGCGAATTTTAACCGATTCCATATCTGCGCCTTCAATCGGTCTTAATTTGGCTACAGTACGATAATCACGATAATTAGTCGCTTCTAGAAGAATTTTATAAGAAGACTTATATGCGTTTAAACCGTCAACCTCATTAGCAACCTGGCTAATAGAGGTATTTAACTGGCTAACAAGAAGGTAAGTCAGTCCGACAATAGGGATTAGCCAAAGAATACTGATGAGAGTAAATTTATAGACATAGGTCAGTCTATTCATCAACGCCATGGCTGGCAACAACAGATTTTTCACGCACAATCTCCAACGAACAAAGATAAACAACTTATCAGTTTGTTCTTATTAGCTTTTTATTTATTCTTATGTAACATTTAATATTAATAATAACTCTAGCTCAATTCTAAAGAATTGCAGCGTTTATGGCCAAATTCATAAATATACAGCCATCAACGTACTAATATTTACATATACTATCGGCATCACGGCTTAACAGTTAAGTACTACTTTACTATTATTTTGTAACCAATTGTTTTTTAAGTATTCAATTTAACCATAACTAATGAGTCACACTATGCGTTTAGGCATTGATCTTGGGGGCACTAAAATAGAATTAATCGCCTTGGCAGGAAGCGGTGAAGTATTACTAAGAAAAAGAATACCAACACCTCAGGGCTCTTATAAAAATACGCTCGACGCGATTATATCTCTAGTACAAGATGCAGAATCCACCCTATTAGAAAAAGGGTCTTTAGGCATTGGTATTCCAGGCACACTCTCACCTGACCACGGTCATGTTAAGAACGCTAATTCAACATGTTTAATTGGCAAAAACCTAAAAAACGATATTGAAATACGACTTAAACGAGAAGTGCGCATAGCCAATGATGCAGATTGTTTTACGCTATCCGAAGCCAGTGATGGTGCAGGCACTGGTGCTTCCTCGGTATTTGGGGTGATCATAGGTACCGGCGTAGGTGGAGGCATTGCAATAAATCAATCTATCATTAGCGGCCCAAATGCCATATGCGGTGAATGGGGGCATAATCCAATCCCTTGGACAAACGAATCAGACTTACCACTTCCACCCTGCTATTGTGGTAAAAACGGCTGTATTGAAACCTATTTATCAGGCCCAGGCTTTGAGCGTGATTACTTTTCTCTAAGCAAAGAAAACAAAACGGCCGTTGAAATCACTCGACGACTAAACCAAGACCCTCATGCCGATATGGCCATTGAACGATACATCAACCGACTCGCCCGTTCACTATCGACTGTCATTAATATTCTCGACCCTGAAGTCATTGTTCTCGGTGGGGGAATGTCTAATACTAATGCCATTTACCAAGGTGTAGAAAATGAGTGGAAGAACTATGTATTTTCAGATAAGGTCAACACCAAAATTTTCAAAGCACAGCACGGCGATTCAAGTGGCGTCAGAGGTGCTGCATGGCTTTGGCCTCTTGCTTTGACCTCTTAATCATGAGTAATATTATTTAATGTCCTCCGAAAAAAACCAACTGCCCCACACAAATGAATCAGCCTTACAGGCACTACAAAACTTATTCGAACAGTTCATTGCCTTGTCAGAGAAGATTAACAACAGCCTCCCCCTTGTAACATGGGATGAAGAATGGGCTTCTGAATGTGTTGTAGCGAATACAAGCCCTGACGAGCATGGGAAAGTTAAATGGCAGCCCGTAGCCCGCCCTTACACCAAGCTTTTTTCGTCGCTTGAAAACGCACTCGAGTTTAAATTCCACCCAGATATTGTTAGTTTTTATAACAGCTTTTGGTCTGACGGACTTATAGCCACACACCCAAGAGGGGAAGTCAGTCTCATTCAAATTTGGAACCAACAAGACGAAGAAATGCTCAAAGAAAATTTATTAGGTCATGCGTTCGCGAAGATAAAAAACCGCTTACCCATCACCATTTTCATTGGCTGCACAAGCGACGATCAGGTTATTGCAATAGACAATGAAAGCGGTGAAGTCGTATTAGAGCGCCCAGGCTATGCAGCACACGAAACACTCGCTAAGAATATTGCCGAATTAATTAACACCCTAACTCCCACCCTAAAAGAATACAGCGAAGGCGCCGAATAGAGCAACAAATGCGGTCAGCCAAGAAAAATGGCAACGATCGCAAAAACCCCCAACCAGAGCGCCATACTTCGACTCAACAAATCACGAACGGCCGTAATACCCGTCACCCCCGTAGCGATCAATTTATCTAAAGACATTGTGGCGTCTACAGTAAAATTCATGTCGTAATTATCAAGCGCACCAGACGCAGCACCACGAAGCACCGTTGAAGTATCTGAACGAAAATCAAAAAATGCTTTTAGGCAGTAGCCAATAGCCCCCTTAAAATCACCGGCTAATGCAAAGCTGAGGGCAAGTAAACGGGCAGGAATCCACTCTACTATTTTTTTAACCCACATGGCTGAAGTGTTAAGTTGATGAGAAGAGTGTTGAGAAACAAGATCAATCACTCTTATCGCCACAGCCGCTGCAGGCCCGGCAAAAACAAACCAGAAGATGATAATAAAAAAACGATTGAAATTATGATATAAAATGGCGGTACACACTTCATTTTGCATATTTACCGGATCATTTAACCGGCGAGAGTTAATGCCCGACAATACCTGCTGCTTAATAGCTGAGGCTTCAAAGTCTCCACGACGCAATGACTCAATATAATGCACAAGACTTTCTTTAAAGCCCGCCTGGCCTAGCAACAATAAAAGTAGGAACACATTACATGCGAGCGCTAACACACCAAAAAAAAGCGATTCTATATAGAAAAAGAACGCATACACTAGCGAAAAATAAGCAGCACTAATAAGTAACACTAAAAGTAAGCCAGTGCCTTTAGTTTTCACCATAAGTGAAAACTGCTGAGGGCGAAGCAACTGTAAAACAGCCTTATCAAATTGACGACTTAATGAAAGGTCCATTTTTTGTTGGAGGAAATAGCTTAATAAAAGCGCTAAAAAATTCATAAATCAGACCTCTCCAGCCCTGACCTCACAAAGTAATTATTCCAGTCAAAAGACTTACCCGGATCAGTTTTTCTACCAGGAGAAATATCGCTATGCCCGACAATGCGATCGTTCGTTATTTCAGGATACTTAGCCATTATACTTTGAGTAATAGCCGCCAGAGATTGATATTGCAGCTCAGTATACGGGTCATCGTCAGTACCCTCTAACTCTATACCTATAGAAAAATCGTTACACTCTTTACACGCATTAAAACTTGAACGCCCTGCATGCCATGCTCTTTCTGAAAAAGGAACAAACTGAACAACGTCACCTGTTCGCTTAATTAGCAGGTGAGACGAAACCTCTACACCTTCAATTTCTTTATAAAACGAGTGTAAGGAACAATCAAGCTGGTTAGTAAAAAAATGTTCGATGTGACTACCACCATACTGCCCGGGTGGAAGGCTTATATTATGAATAACTAGCAGGCTAATAACGGCACCATCAGGGCGCTGATTAAAATTAGGTGAAGCTACTGGGCGAGCGCCACAGAGCCAACCATCAATTATATCTGTATCTACCATATCAAGCCTTTAACATTCACCCTGTTCATCGTTAAGTAAAAGTATTACATAGCCTTTAGCTTAAGTCACAGAGTTAACATAAAGAACGTATAATAAGTCTTTAATCTTTTCTACTTTCTCTCAAGTTTCCAATAACAGACTCTAGCGCCCGGTCAAACAGCAAGCCGTCATTTATCATACTAATTTCGCCTGCCTGTACCATTTCGAGTAGTGCATTTCGGTTTTTTTCAGCGACTTTAATGCCACTTCGATCAACAAATATGTATTTATCTGCCACCCGAATCAGCGCTGCCAATTTACACCGAGTGGTTGCACCGTCACTATGAAACTCAAGCCATGAACCTACACGGAGTGAGTCAACCATCTTAAGGCTCTCTTCACTTACGTCTGCCATTTTCACAGCATCAACCGGTTTTGCTAGGTCATTTACGGGCACCACATTATCAAGAACACCTGAAACAGAACCAAGCTCATTTTTTTCCAGAGATTCAGTTATTCCATCGAGTATGGAATCGACATCATCCAAGGCTAAGTCCATATCACTTAGCATTGATGACGAACCAATAGGCTCCTCCGTTATTGGTGGCTCAGCGACAATCTTATCAGCCTCAACAACCGTCTTTTCAACAATAGGCTTTGGGGCCAGTAACTGCAGCGAATTTACATGCAGACCTTCCAACGATTTAAGCAGTTCTTTTGATTTAAATGAATCAAAAGAAACTTCCGAAAGCCCTGCTCTGACGCTTTTTAACAACCGGGGAATCAGTTTTAGTAATTTACTTCTCGCATCAGGTACTCGATGATCAGGACAAACACTCCACACGAGATCTTCGGCAACAGACTGAGCCATTAACCACTCGGAACTTTGTTCTCCATGCTTTAAATAAGTGAGAGACATATACTGCCCCCACCCTTCTAACAACGCTTGAACAGGCTCTGGCAACTCATGGTTTCCGGTAATACGCGCCAAACTATGCTGAACATACTCTTTAGATGTTTCATTTCTAGCCATGCCTTCTTCAGCATCGCGAGTACGCTGCTCAACCAATTGACCACGGCGACTTTCTACATCAACAAAACGCTTAAATTCACTCAATAGCTCATCAAATACACTAAAGTCACTTTCAAAATCATCAATGAGGTGCTGAACAATGTACTCAACTTTTTCTTTTAACGGATCTCTTTTGCCTTCTGGCTTTTCATTCCAACCAATGGCCGCTGTGGCAATCTCATTCAATAATTTACGCGCGGGATGTCCGTCTTTATTAAAAAAAGTACGATCAAGCATCGCCACTTTTAGCATTGGTATTTGTAATCGGGCAATTAATGCCTTCATAGTTGGCTGAAGCTGCCTATCATCTAAGATAAACTCAAACAACATCGAGACCAGGTTAATAACATCATCATCAACCCGCTTTAGTTGCGGCTCTTCAATACCTGAGGCACTCATTTGATCAATAAGGAGCGTTTTAAAATTCATTACACCAAGGTCACTGCCATTTCCTTGGGCCGAAGGAAGGCTGTGCTGCACGCCAGACAACACAGAAATAACCTGTTCACGACTTACTTCAGTTACAGCCATTGAAGCTGATGAATTCCCACTGCTATATGCACTATTACCTACCGTTCCGCCTGCACTTGAATGTCCATTCCTCTTAGCATTAAGCATTTCTCGCAAATTTTCAAATAATCCGCCGTTTTCTTCATATATATCATCAACAGATTCATTAATAAGCTCCCCTGTAACACCGTCAATAGTAGAGTTTGACTGAGGATCAGACGCGCTTTGTGACTGCTTAGTAGTTTTTCTAACTTGCTTTAGATCTGGCATCACGCCATCAGCAATAAGCGCCTTGTTTGCCTCGCGATAAATACTATCAGTGCCACTTAATACATATTTATCAAATAATTTATATACAACTAGTTTGGCCGTAATATCAATATCGAGATCTTTACAACCATCAACAAAACCATGAATATGAGTCTCAGGGCTACAAGGCGTATGAGCCTGATCAATATTCATATTAGGAAGCAGTGATAGCACACGAATTTCATAATGATCGAGCTCTTGTCCACACGCACTACGTGTTTTACTCACCATACTTTCAATAGCTACACGCTCTTCCAGCTCATCATTTTGAACCAAGCTCAATGAATCCAGACTAGTCGCTGTATCTGTATCGTGAGCGGCGCTTAACTTAAAACGCCCCGCCTGATTAAAAGATTTAACCGCTGACTGCAACATTAATAGTGCAATGTGCTTACGCTGAAGTCTTAGCTCACGCATAGCATCAAAGTACTTGGCTTGCTCACCGTTTGATGCAGCGTTATCTGCTAATTCAAATAATGCGTCATCAGCGCTATCAAACAACTTCCGCAATAGCGTTTTAAGCTGCCCTATTGCTTTATCTCTCACCTTTACTAATGGAACAGGCAAGTTACTAGGCGCCGCAGATGCTTGCGAGCTAGCGCTTGATCTTCCTGTATTTAAATCAACGACATTATTTGTATTTGTCATAATCTCTTCATTAATAAAGTAGCGATCTAGGTATTTGACGTTATTTACAAAACCATCTTTCCATTTATATTCAATCTTTTATAGACTGTCTGTGTCACCAAATGTCACGAAGTGTCACTACGAGAAGCAGCTCACATTATCTATAATCATAAGTGTCATTTTTTTGTTGTCACACTCCTTTTAAATAATAGTTAGCATTGATTTGAGAACTCTTTATAATGCCTTTGTCTTCAAAATAGACCTTAGTTTTTAATTTAAGTACCTTAATAAATAGACCAGATAACGCCTTATGACCAACGATTTAGACTCTGTCATTCTAAAAAATGTGATTGATGCACTAGCAGAAGATATCGGTAGTGGAGATATTACTGCTCAGTTAATTCCTGAAGACACCCTAGCGAAAGCACACGTGATAACCAGAGAAGACAGTGTTATCTGTGGCTCTCAATGGGTTAACGAAGTATTTAGACAAGTTGATAAGCGAATTAAAGTAGTCTGGCATATTAAGGAAGGAGACCGGGTTCAGGCAAATACCACGCTCTTTTCACTTGAAGGGCCTGCTAGAGGTTTGTTAACCGGAGAAAGGGCTGCACTTAATTTTCTACAGACCTTATCCGGCACAGCAACCTTATGCCGAGAGTACGCAGAACTGGTTTCCCACACAAAAGTTAAACTACTCGATACACGCAAAACCATCCCAGGTTTAAGGCGCGCGCAAAAATACGCAGTCAAGTGCGGAGGCTGTCATAATCATCGCATAGGCCTATACGATGCATTTCTAATAAAAGAAAATCATATTATGGCGTGTGGGTCCATCAAAAAAGCCATCACAAGAGCGCATGAAATAGCACCTGGAAAACCCGTTGAAGTTGAAGTTGAAAGTATGAATGAGCTCGAACAAGCGCTCAATGCTCGTGCTGATATTATTATGTTAGATAACTTCGACAATAAAGCGTTAATCAACTCGGTTAGCTTATCAGCAGGAAGAGCAAAACTTGAAGCATCTGGTGGCATTAACGATCAAACCCTAGTGCCTATCGCAGAAACAGGCGTTGATTACATTTCAATAGGCGCGTTAACAAAAGACTGTAAAGCCATTGATTTATCAATGAGATTTTCGCTTTAAACCATAGCCCTATTAGATATTACACAATGTAACATATCAAAACATTTGGTTTCACGACTACATTGTATTTCAGATTAGACTGGACATTAAGTGACATTGATAGAACGTTATATTGACTATAAAAATTATATGCAGTGGATGCAATAACAGATGGCTATCGGTAAACATTCCGAGCAACCAAAGCCTAATTGGCTTTCACCTATAAAAGAACACCCTCTAAGGATGATATCGATCTTCGCTATCTACCTTATACTCGCACGCCTATCCGTTCAAATTACCATCTTTGACTCGCCTATCTCACCTATTTGGCTACCTGCCGGATTTTCACTGGCGATGATATTCATTTATGGGCATAGCTCACTGCTCGGTATATTTTCAGGCGCACTAGCATCATCAGCACTGGACTTTCTATTTTCATCCGGTTCAATTATTAATAATTTAGCACTTACTCTATCGTTTACCGTCATAAATACACTTCAGCCTTATCTCATCTATCATTTTTTTAGTAGTATTACAGGGTTTAAATACCCTTTTGATAAAGACCTTAGTCTTCTGGCGTTCTTGCTAGGCTCAGTCATTGTTACCGTTCTTAGCTCCTCTCTTTTTACTCTCTTATCAAATTTTTTTACTGAAACGCCAACCGCTGACTCTACGTCAATGCTTCTGATTTTTGTGCTTGCAGATATATCCGGCATATTACTAATAACCCCCTTAATACTGTCACATTATCAATACCCGGGGTTAAGCTATATCACCGAAAAGTTATTAGAATGGACAGCTTGGTCAATTGGCTTAGGCTTAATAACCTACTTAGCTTTTTTTCAGGGTATCCAAAGTATTTTTTTTGTACTTCCTCTTACCATTTGGGCTGCAACACGGTTTAGCCAACCAGGCTGTACACTAGCCGTTACCATTACACTATCACTATCATTCATCGCATTAACATCAATAGATTCATTAGGCGTTACAGAAGGAAATTTATACGACCTTATTATGCTAGAGGTGCTTTTGGCCATTATTATCAGCACCACACTCTATGTCAGCGCCTTACTTGAAGAACGCCAAAAAACATCTAACAAGCTTGAAGATACCGTACTGCAAAGAACACAAGAATTGCAGGAAGCGAACCTTGAACTTATTGATGAAGTGTATGTACGCAAGCAAGCAGAAAAATCATTCCGTACCTCTTCACGAAGATATAAAGCACTCATTGAAACCGCCGGCAGCCCCATTATCGTAATGGACTCAAAATACACTATTAAGCAGTGGAACAGTGCGGCAGAACAACTATTTGGTTATAGCCGAGAAGAGATAATTGGCAAAAACTATGTCGCCTGTTTTGTGCCTAAAAACAATCAAGACGAAACCGCTTGGAAAATCACCAAAGTCGTTGAAAGCGGTGTAGGCAAAGAAAACCTTGAAAGCGAAACAAATGCTTATGATGGCTCATCACATACAATGCTTTGGAATATTAACCGCATTTCAAACTCTGATGAAGAGCAAGCTCAAGTTATACTCATTGGTCAAGATATTACAGAGATAAGAATCACCCAAGACCAGCTTCATAACCTCGCCCACTTTGACATGCTAACCGGCACTGCAAATAGACGACTATTTGAAGATCGCTGCAACCAAGCCATTAAACAAGCGATAAGACATCAACACCCCATTGCCTTAATCAACCTTGATATTGATTTTTTCAAACGAATAAACGATACCTTAGGTCATGACGCAGGTGACGAACTATTAAAAGAAATTGCCAACCGGCTTACATCCTGTGTACGGGATGAAGACACTATTGCACGGCTAGGAGGCGATGAATTTGCAGTTCTACTAGCCAATGTTAATGGTGTAGAAGGTGCAGAAATCGTTGCCAGAAATATATTAGATGCCATTATGGAACCCATCCCCCTTCCAGGTGGAGAGCTAGTAATCACCTCCAGCATTGGCGTAACCATTTCACCCAATGACGGCATTCATTACACAGACTTACTTAAAAACGCTGATATGGCAATGTATAGAGCCAAAAGCGCAGGTCGAAATAACATTCAATTTTACAGCCCTGATATGAACGAAGAAATGCAACGACAACTCACTATAGAGCAAGAGTTGCGACAGGCTATAAAAAACCATGAGTTTCAGCTTTATTACCAACCAATAATCGATATAGAAACAGGACAAATCGTCGCCCTTGAATGCCTCCTTCGCTGGGTGCACCCTAAAAAGGGACTTTTATCTCCTGATGAGTTCCTACATGTAGCAGAGCAAACAGGTCAACTTCTAGCCATCGGTGAATGGGCGCTGATAAACGCTTGCTTACAAGGCAAAGCAGTACAAGCAATGAGTGAAACGCCGGTACAAATTACACTTAACCTATCAAACAGGCAATATAGCCACCCGCAACTGGTCAAAACCATAGAGCGCGTTTTAATTGAAACTCGCTTTAACCCGCGATGCCTAGTATTAGAAATTGAAGAAAACACCATCACCAACAAACTTGATGAATCAGTTATTACACTCAAAAAATTAAAGCAATTAGGCTTAACATTAACCATTGATAGCTTTGGAACCGGTATTTCATCACTTAGTCATCTGAAGAAGCTACCCATTGATATCATTAAAATTGATCGGACCTTTATTAAGGGTATTCCAGATGATCAGAATGATATGACCATTACAGAAACATTAATTAATATCGCCCAGCAAATGAATATTAAAACCTTTGCTACGGGTGTCGAAACCAGAGAGCAAGAGGCCTTTTTAAAGATTAACGGTTGTCGTTATGTGCAAGGCTTCTTATATTCTACCCCCCTACCCAGTGATAAACTGCCTCAATTATTTCAGGAAATTCGCAAAGGTTTGCGCCTGAATGAAAGCGACCAAATTTTCTTACCCTTAGATTAGTGCCAATAATACCTTTGACAGGATCAGTAAAGGTTTTAGAATAGCGCCCTACCGACTGAACAACTAATCACTTTGAGACTTTTATGGACTATCCATCATCACTGAACGCCCTCTTAGAATCAACTGGTTTGAAGTACCGCTGGATTAATATGGGCAGAGGTATCCGAAGCATCAGCAATGAGTTATTTGATTCTATAGAGTCTTGTCATACACCCTACCCCTGGCCTCTTGCTTATCAGGCCTGGTTCGCTCTTGTTGTATGGAACCCAGGTAAAGATCAGCAGCATACTATTTGGTTTTTTAAGCTCCCCTTAGATGAGCAAGGCTTGATTATTCCACCTGCACGGGACACATTAATTAAAGAACTGCTCGTTATGCTGGGCATACTGTCTACAAAAAAAACAAGTGAAGCGACAGAACAAGAAAACCAAAGTTCTCTATATACGTTTGACCCAGATGATTTACAAAAGGCCGCCATTCATGCAAAAGTCAGTAAAATGCTTGCAGAGCCTCCGTCCGCATGGTTCCAAGCCGTAAGCGACTATTTATCGAATGAACATTCAGATATTGCTTGGTCATCACTAGGCTTACAGGGCTTTGCAGATATTGTTGAACGGGTATCAGAAAAACAAATAAATTCACTTATATCCAACGCAATACCCCGTGTTGATGCCCCCGTATTTGAAGCGCTCTGCAACTTCCTTAAAAACAAAAAAATATCAGTACACTTAGCTACGACTATTGCATCAAGACTTAACGAAGCCATATCAAATCCATCAGAAAAAACCTTACCTGATAGCTTCTTCAGTAGCGGAACAGCAGCCATTGCTCGAGCAGAAACAGCCGAGCCGATTATTCAATGTATTCATGATGTACTTACGTCGGCGGCCGGAAATCAAGCAGCGATACTTCAGAGTATTGGTTTGCATTGCTGGGCAGCACTAAAACAAGGGGAGTTAATGAAAGTCTATCTTGATAAGCTAGCATCACTAGCTAATGGGCAAACAGTGTTTAACCAGCAAGTAGCCGACCTAATGTTTGTACCAGATATGCGCCCTTTCGTACTGGCACAGTTTCGTAACCCAGAGCGATCAGAAAAGCTCGGGTGCTCTATTGGCGGATTTATGACTCAAATTAGAAGCTAATGAGTAACTGGGTAAAAGCGATCAGGCTTACCTAAGTAAAAACCTTGAACAAAGTCAACATCCCTAGCTTGAACAAGGTCCAACTCAACGGCGGTCTCCATATGGCATGCAACCACCTGAATATTGCACTGCCTTGCAGTTGCGACAATGGCATCAATTAAGTTTCTGCGAGCAAGGTCTGTGGCCAGAGTGCGTGTTAAGGAAGTATCTAATTTAATCACATCAATAGGCATGTTTGCCAAATTGAGTATCGAATTTGTATTCATTCCAAAGTGATCCAATGCAATGCGGAAACCTTGCTTTTTAAGTTGTTGAAGACATTTTTTCCACTCTGGTAGTTTAAATAACTCAGCTTCACTAATCTCAATCATTAAATATGATGCAGCCAAACCTGAGTGCTTCCACTTATCTAAAAGCGTTTCTCTAAAATCATCATCCGCTAATGTTTCAATAGACAAGTTGATCGAATACCAATTCAGTTCTGCAGGTATAGCCTTTAAGATTCGAGCTTGCTTGCAGTGATTAATTAGCAATATCAACAAAAGTTGATCAATTTCAGAGGTCACACCACATCGAAGTGCATTGGACATAAACAAAGACGGTGTAACTAAGCTATTCCCTTCTTTTAGCCTTGAAAAGCACTCATAACCCATCAAGGTCCGTTCCTTACCAACCGGTGCATTCGCAGTAAACACGGGCTGTTGTAACATGATGAATAAGTTTTCTTTAATCGCGTACGTTAAACGCTCATGCCAGTTACCCTGAATAGACGGTAACTCAGTATCCTCGGAATAAAGCGCCCATTGATTACGGCCTTTCTGCTTAGCTTGCTGACATGCAGCATCAGCCTTTGCTAACATTTCGGTTAATGAACCAGATCTTTCATCAAGTAAAACAGCCCCGACTGACCCTGTAATTTGGTATTGTTTTCCTTCCCAATCTAAGCTGGCCTGCTCAAATAGCTGTCTATACTTTTCTGCCAAATCAGCAATATTTTCATTTTTTATACTGCTCAATAGTATCGTAAATTCATCCCCAGCAAGCCTAGCCAACTGGTCGGTTTCTCGTGCGTTTGTTTTAAGCTGCTCTGCGAGTGTTATCAGCAGCTGATCACCGGCGGCATGACCTAGTTCGTCATTAATCTGCTTAAATTTGTCTAAATCAATAAATAACAATAAAGACGGTTCTTTAAAACGCTTAAGATGGCTTAACTCCCTCGCGAGAAGATCCTCAAATGCACTACGATTTAATAACCCCGTAAGGTGATCATGACTAAGCTGCCATTGCCAGTTTTGCTCTAAACGCTGCTGCTCAGAGATATCCCTAAACACAACAACTGAACCTTCATTACTTCCTTCCCCACCCAAAGGCGTTACATTACACTCAACAGGAAACAACGAACCATCAGCATGAGAAAATAATGTACGCCACTCTCGCAACTCATCTTTAAGCATGTAGGCTTGTTGTAAGAAACAAAATTCTTCTGAGGTCGGTTTTCCACCCGTATCAACCGGGTGTATAAACTTATGAGGACGCTCTCCGAGTAACTCAACCACACTGCGCCCTAATAGCTTTATCGTGGCAGGGTTTACAAACTGTATCGTTCCATTAGGTGTAACGCCGTAAACCCCTTCGGGAACAGAGTGCAAAAGCCCAATCAAACGACTTCTCTCTTTATCTACCTGAATTTTTCGTTGCACAGATCTATATAAGGCTCTTACACGAGAGATAAATAAATCGGTAGACTCGTTTTTAAACATGCACTCTCTGGCGCCCGCTTCGAGACATTCATTTACAATATCAGGGTCATATTGTGCAGTGAGAATAGCACGAACCAAATCTGAAGTTTCATCCTTGGCGCCTAAGAGGCGGCATAATTCAGCGCCGTTATCCCCTGGCATAAAGTAATCAATAATTGCCAGATCATATTGCCCTGTGAGGGCTAACTCAAATCCCTGCTCTGCACTTTCAGCTAAATCTACATAAAACCCATCTAATTCAAGCTCCCGGCGATAGAGCATTCGCACTGTTTTTGAATCATCAACAAATAATATACGCCCTTGCCCCTGATCCTGTTTTCTCACTGCAACCTGATCAATAAAGGCACGAAGCCTCAACTGCAATTGAACATGAGATTGATCTAGCAATAATAAGGTGGGTGTATCGGTATATTGTAATGAGAATCTAACTAAAAAAGCTTCAAACAATGAATTAGAACAATCAATCAACAAGCCTGTCGGCTCATGATTAACTTCAAGCCAATGCTGAACTTCAGGTACAGTTTCAAACACAACCAAAGACAATTTTTGTTCATGAAGCTGATCAATTAAGTCTTGATAGCGTTGAATATGATTTGTTAAAACTAATAGCACAAAAAGGTTTCCAGATAAGACACTGCTTAAATTTAAGCATAGCCTTTACGGGCCAAGGTTCAACTCTATTTTAGATAAGAAGCGAACAGAGTCGCTTCTTTTGGGAAAATAGTGTGTGGTGTAAGCTTCTAGCGAACTAAAGCGCTTCTACCGCTACTTCTTCACCGTTCAATACCTTATGCAAATCAACAAATTGTTTCGTTAAATTGTGCTTCGGCGCAAAGTGAATAAGTGGTTTTTTAGCCTGATGAGACTCTTTCATCTTAATAGACGACGAAAGATAAACCGGTAACACCGGCATCTGCTCTTCAAGCAGTTCATTAATTAACTGCCTAGGTAATGTAGCCCTTGGCTGAAACTGATTTGCAACAATACCTTCGATAGTAAGATTAGGGTTATGGTCTTCTTGAAGATCCTGAATTTCACCAAAAATCTGATATAGCGCTTGGCGAGAGAAGTCATCACAATCAAAAGGAATTAAACAACGATCAGCAGCTATTAATGCTGATCGAGTATAAAAATTTAGAGCAGGCGCCGTATCGATATAAATCCGGTCAAATGTTTCACCGAGCTTACTTAAAGCATCTCTTAATTTATAAATTTTATGCTTCGCTTCCAACTTACGCTCAAGGTAATCAAGCTCGGGGCTAGAAGGCAAAACATACAGACCACTAAATGGGGTGGCATGAACAAAGTCTTCAGGCTTTTTATTGAATATATTAAAAGCGACCGTCTGTTCAAAAAGGTCTCCTACCGTATCTTTCAATTCAGCGGTAGGCTTGCCTAATAAATACTGACTTGAATTGCCTTGAGGGTCTAGATCAACAACTAATGTTCGCAAACCTTCAGCAGCACTAATAGCAGCTAGATTACAGGTAATGCTAGATTTCCCTACCCCACCTTTTAAGTTAAATACAACGCGTTTCATGATTCCCCCAGTTTTAAAAATATTATTTTAGTCAAGATGCACTCAAGTTGTAACCAGTTCTACCAGCCCAAAACGGTCTTCACAAATGGAACAGTTAATCGTCGTTTTGCACTGAGCGATGCATCATCTAATGTATCTAATACATTAAATAACTCACCCAAATTGCGACCACTTCTTTTCATAACATAAGCCGCGACATCATCGCCTAAGAAAAAACCTTTTTCTTGAGCTCGAGACTGTAAAGCATGCATTTTTTCATCGTCGGTTAAGCGTAATAACTGCAATAACAAACCTGCCCCAAGGCGAGATCTCAAATCTGCTAATATAATGCATTGATTAGCAACAGGGCCTGCGGCCGAAACGATAAGCATTTTTTCGGCTAGTTTTAAACGGTTATACAGATCAAACAAAGCCACTTCAGTTTCGGAGTTTTCAAACAAGGTATCAATATCATCAAGAATAACCGCGTCAAACATTTCAAGCTCATCAAACAAATTTGAACTCAAACCATCCAATTCTTTTAAAGATATAAACATTACACGTTTGTGCTTGGCTTCCAATATATTGCAGCACGCATTCAACAAATGCGTTTTACCACTTCCCTGCTCGCCACAAAGATAAATGAAAGCTTCTTCATTACTCAATGCATGACTAAGAATATGACTATTCTTAGTATTCGCCGCACCAAGAAAATTATCAAAAGTGAAGTCTTGCCTAAGCTTAACGGGTAAAGTAAGTTGCTGAGGCTGACCTATATCGCTATTTCGTTTCATCATCTACATCTTTAACTGGTAGGCTTTTCGCCCCCATACCACTCCATACTGAACACAACTAAGCACCGCTATTACTGCCACAACCCACGCACCATAATCCAATGCAAACTGAGGCATTTTAATACCCGCTAATGAGACAACGATCATTAACACATAAACAATTTGAAGAAAGGTATTTGCTTTACTAAGCATTGAAGGCTTCATTTTGTAAGCCCCAATCCAATAATGATAAATTAGCGCGCTTGCAACAATAATTATGTCTCGGGAAAAAACTAAAACCGTTAACCATAACGGAAGATGCCCCGTCAGCGTTAACATCACATAAGCGGTAACAAGTAACAGCTTGTCAGCCAAAGGGTCAGCTATTTCACCCCAGCGAGACTTCCAGTTAAAATGTCGCGCTAAAAAACCATCAACACCGTCAGAAACCCCAGCCACAAAAAAGAGTAAAAGCGCCTGCCGATAAGATTCGAAATATATACTGGTGGCAAAAGGGATCACTAATACAATCCGCAAAAGAGTCAGCATATTGGGTAAGTAGTGCCATTGAAGAATCATGCTAGTTCAACGTAGACCATCGATAGTAAAGTCGTGAGCGCTCACTAAGATCGAACGACTGAGTAATTTCAGCTGACAACTTTGAATCAAGTTCAATATGTTCTTCCAATTGTTCTAAATATCCTTTTAAACTCACAGAAAAGCGAATTCGCTCGCCCTTCACCCATGTTAATTTGGCAGAACTAACCGGCGGTAACGATTCAATATACCGTGTTGCCCCAACATAGTCTTCCATTGATTTAATATCGCTGATTTCGAGCTCTATTTCACTATTGAGCAAAGCATCCCCGCCAAGAATGGCATAACGCTCAGATAAGTTTTCAGCAATAGGCGCAATTAAAGACATAGCCGCTTCATTTAACGATAATGCCTCAAGCTCACCACTATAAACAACACCCTTAAGCTCAAAGACCCATTGGCCAGACCATAGCTCCACGCCATTAGCATTTTGCCTCTGGCCGACTCTTCCCACCAACAGCGCATCAGCTTGATACCGGCTAGACGCTTCTTTTAATGAATCAATAAAAAGCCCCCAAATGTCAGAAGAATTCACTAGTTGACGATCTTGAGGATCCATCGTAGGCAAATAAAGAGGCACTCCTCTTATTTTTGCAGCCCGTTTAATAGCGGAAGTAAATGCAGTATCAGCGGAAGCACTAACAACTCGTCGAACACCTTTTTCTTCTGCCGCCACCCACAATAATACAGCAGGCCGGTTCCCTCCCCACACAGGTTCACCATATTGCTTTAGTAGGTTATTAATCGCCAACCGAGAAAAAGAAATACTCAATGCATGAGAAATTACATGCGGGTCAGATAACGCTTCGTCAGGAAGCGTCTGTAATGTGCCAGGGTGAGTATTTGAAGGCATATCGTTGTCAATGGAGGCCTCGATTGCTTTATAACTGAATATTTGTACTAATTTTTCTGGCTGTGTAAGCGCCATCATTAACTCAGTATTATCAAGTACAGACATCTTACCTGAGACCCTAACCAAGACCTCATTTAGCGCTAAACTAAATGCTTTTTGTCGTTCTTCTGCTTCTTGAGAGCTCACTAAAACCTCAGATTGATAAAGTCCAAGAATCTGAGAGGCAGAAATTAAACTTGAAAAAGAAGCAAATAAAATTACAAAAAACAGCTTACTCAATGTTTTTATTAACTTTTCTGTATTATTTCTAATCAAATCAGTACCCATAAATAACCACAAATCAATAGAATAGAGATAATACACCAATAAAACATTTGTTCCTATGTTGGCTGTTCTATTCAGCAACTGTTAAAATACCGCGCTTTATCGCTTTGCCCTTAAAATAGTCGTGCTTTAATTAAATGCTTAAAGCCTCAGCAGCCGAGAAACCGATGACAAACAAGCCAGAAACGCAGTCCATAAGCTACAAAGATGCCGGTGTTGATATAGATGCCGGAAACGCCCTGATTGAACGTATTAAAGGCGTTGCTAAAAAAACACGTCGTCCTGAAGTAATGGCAGGGCTAGGTGGATTCGGTGCACTCTTTGAACTACCAACAGGTTACAAGCAGCCTGTATTAGTTTCCGGCACAGATGGCGTGGGCACAAAACTTCGCCTAGCAATGGATCTAAATCAGCACGACACCATTGGCATAGACCTTGTAGCCATGTGTGTTAATGACTTAATTGTTGCTGGCGCAGAACCATTATTCTTTCTTGACTACTATGCAACAGGCAAACTTGATATTGATGTTGCCGCTAACGTAGTCGCAGGTATTGGTGCAGGTTGTGAGTTATCTGGCGCATCTTTAGTAGGTGGTGAAACCGCTGAAATGCCAGGCATGTATGAAGGCGGTGATTATGATCTAGCCGGATTCTGCGTAGGTATCGCAGAAAAATCTGAGTTAATCGACGGCAGCAAAGTTGGCGCTGGCGATGTACTTATTGGCCTTCCCTCTTCAGGCCCACATTCTAACGGCTACTCATTAATCAGAAAGATTATTGAAGTATCTAATGCAGATCTTAATGAAGTGGTTGGTGGCAAGCCGTTAAAAGACGCGCTAATGGAGCCAACACGCATTTATGTTAAGCCTTTACTTAATCTTATTAAAGACAGCCAAGTAAATGCGCTTTCACATATTACTGGCGGTGGTTTACTAGAAAACATTCCACGCGTATTGCCAGAAGGAACCAAAGCGGTTGTTGACACAACAAGCTGGGATATCCCTCCTGTATTCAAATGGATTCAGGAAAAAGGCAATGTTGAGATGCGTGAAATGTACCGTACCTTAAACTGCGGTGTAGGCATGGTTCTTGTAATACCTGCTGAAAACGTAGATGCCGCTATTGCATTATTAGAAGCTGAAGGTGAATCACCTTGGGTAATGGGTAACATAGAAACAGCACAAGCAGATGAAGAACAAGTTGATCTGAAAGGACTGAATGCTTAATGAGCCAGCCAGAACTATCAATGGTTGTTCTTATTTCCGGTAGCGGGTCGAATCTACAAGCAATTATAGATGCGACCCAAAACGGAATAGTTCCAGCAAAAATCAGTGCGGTTATATGTAATAAAGAAAGTGCGTATGGTTTAAAAAGAGCGGCTGACGCCGGTATTCCTACCGTCGTTATCTCTCATAAAGACTTCGACAGCAGAGAAGACTTTGATCAGGCATTACAAGCCAAAATTGATCATTTTTCACCTGAGTTAGTCGTACTCGCTGGCTTTATGCGAATACTAACACCCGAGTTTGTGCGTCATTACAGTGGCCGTATGCTAAATATTCACCCCTCATTACTGCCAAAGTACCGAGGTTTGAATACGCATCAACGAGCCATTGAAGACGGTGAAAGTGAGCATGGCGTGACGGTTCACTTTGTAACAGAAGAACTAGATGGAGGCCCTAATGTATTACAAGCAAGGGTGCCTATCAGTTCATCTGAAACAGCCGACACACTGGCAGCCAAAATCTTGATTCAAGAACATCAAATCTACCCCAGAGCCATAAAGTGGTTCGCGCAGGGTCGATTAAAAATGGAAGGCAGCCAGGCCAGTCTTGATCAAACATTACTTTCAGAGTCAGGTGAGCAACATATAGATGGTGCGAGCGAATAACGATTAACTTTAGTTTATTCGCTTGATCCCAAATCTAAAATAGAACAACATAGTTAAATGCAATTACTTAACACACTGCATTTAAAACAATTAAGCTCCGTTCTACTTATGCTAGTGCTATCGTCTGCACTAGCTGCCTTAGAGCTCAAACCCAGCATCACTCAATATAAAGCCTCATTCGAAAACGGCCTTCCTATCAGTGGCACCGCCACACACACCCTAGTTCAGCTTTCCAATAAAATCTGGCGCTACCAATTTAATGTTGACTCTTTTTTCGCCGAAATTAATGAATCGGTTTACTTTCAATGGACCGGCAAAAAAGTACTACCCATCACATATCACTTTAAACGCAGTGGCTGGGCAGTAAACAATAGAAGAGCCACATTGGAGTTCAACTGGAAGGAACACAAAGTACTGAATGACGTACAAGGAATCCCTTGGTCTATGTCCATCCCAGAGGGGGCAATTGATAAATTAGGCTACCAATTACAACTCAGGCTCGACCTAAAAGCAGGCAAGCAGGATTTACGCTATCAAGTCGCGGATGGAGGCTACCTCAAACAGTTCAGCTTTAAACGACATGGGGAAGAAACAATAAACACTGAACTTGGCAATGTAACAACCATTATTATAAAAAAAGTACGTACAGAGTCAGATAAAAGAGAGAGTACCTTGTGGTTTGCCAAAGAGTGGGATTACCTACTAGTAAAACTCACTCAAGTAGAAGCCGATGGGGATCTCTATGAGATCAATATCATAAACACAAAGTCGCCCCATTGAAGATGCTCTGGTCAACATTAAATCAAGCCTACCCGGACATCATGAACTAATATTTCAAGCACGATAAAACAACCGTAGCTTACCTTACTTTACCTAATTCACTCTTTAATTAATCGCTGTCGATATTGATCTGGGGATAACTGAAACCAGCGTTTAAATGCCCGCCTAAAATTGGCACTGTCATGATAGTTAAGTAAAGCAGCAATCGCCTCTACAGACATCTGACTATCTCTTAAATAACCGCTTGCTTGTTGCGATAAAATTTCATCCCGAATTTGACGAAAAGCAGTATCTTCTTTTTGAAGTCTTCGGGCCAACGTACGCTTACTTATAAACAATGCCGCCGCCGCTTCATCTTCATTTAAAAAACCTGGAGGGTGAGACAGCATCATTTTTTGTATTTGGTATTTACATGTATCCTTATTGGAGTGAAGTTGTGTCAGCATCATTTCACATTGTTTCAATGCCAATAAATAGTTCTCATGATTGGCTGATGCATTAGGTACTAGACACAACTCCATAGGTATTTTGACCATGATGTGTGGTGTAGAAAATTCAAATTGACCGGGTAGATAATCAGGGTAACGCTCACTGTAACTTGGTTCTGCATGGGAAAAACTTGATTTTGCCTCATCTAAAGGTCGCCCTACAATAAACTCTGCGCACTCAAAAAATGTCATAGCAGAGGCCTCAGACACGCAGCGGCGAATATCTTCACTTACATCTAAATCGATATAAAAGTAACACTCCAGCCATTCCTCACTGGAAACCAACTCCAGCCGAGTAAAGCTCATACGCGTAGGCGAGTACGTTTGAATTGCTTTTAACGCCATTAACAAGTTGGGGCTACTGTTAGCCAAAAAACCCATGGCGCCATGAGTCGGCGGTGTTAGACGACTACCTAAACGCAAACCAAATACCTCATCATTAGACAGTCGCAAAGCATTGTGCAGTATCTGAATTTGTTGCTGGGTAGTGAGCAGAGTATCTTCCTTCATAAACTGATCGATAGTCAGCTGAGTCAACGCCAGTAACACAGGTAAGTCGCGAACTTGCAATTCTAAAACGCGTGCTATCAGTCTCGAATAATTGGAGGGAATATTAGCGACATTTGAAACAACTGCCCGAGTATCTTCAACATAATTTGTCACAATATCACCTCTTATAATTAATTAGCCCTGGACATATTGATTCCAAAAATAGCGAACTTAAAAGTAAACTGCCACATTCAGTGTCTTTTAATGACCCCCTATTGTCAAGATATGACCTCCTATCCAATGCCTCAACGCCGTAATCTAAGCTAAGTGATTTGAAAATATATAATCAATAGAATTTAGCTGAGGATCTTATGGGTAGTATTACGTTTATAGAACATAGTGGTGATCAACATGCCGTTGAAATCGAAGAAGGTAAATCCCTAATGCAGATAGCCATGGACAATGGCGTACCGGGTGTTGATGCCGATTGCGGTGGCGAATGTGCATGCGGAACATGTCATGTAATTGTAGATGCAAATTGGACGAGCAAGACTGGCAATGTGACAGAAGAAGAAACACTCATGCTAGATATGACGCCTGAAAAAGCCGATACATCCCGACTATCTTGCCAAATTACAACAACTGAAGCCATGGACGGAATGGTTGTACGCCTTCCAGAATTTCAAATGTAAGGTCTAACCGATCAGTTTGTGAGAAGAGATAATAAAAAAAACCATATCTATTTACTGAGAATTTGACATGAATATTCTATCTCCCGCTATAGAAAAAGGTACTGAGCTGCTATCTCCCGCGCTCGAAAAAGGGGCCGAAATATTATCTCCTGCAATAGAAAAAGGGGCTGCGCTGGTCCCTATACACCTACAAATTAAAGGCGCTCATGTCTTCCAGAAAGTTAAGAAAACAATCATAAAAGGTAAACCTATTCCTGTATTCATCGAGACGCCTTTACCGGATGTAGAAACACTGGCCATAGAAGATATAGATGTCAGCAGTCCCTTTCTGTATAAACAGAATCGTTGGCAGTCCTACTTTAAGCGCTTACGTGATGAATGCCCGGTGCACTATCAGAAGAGCAGCCCTTTCGGACCATTCTGGTCAGTGACGCGCTACGAAGACATCATGTTTGTGGATAAACACCATGATCTATTCTCTGCAGAGCCGATCATTTCACTTGGAGGACGACCAGATGGGCTTGCGATAGAAACCTTTATCGCGATGGACCCACCGAAGCATGACCTGCAAAGACAAGCGGTACAAGACGTTGTAGCACCCAAAAATCTAAAAGAAATGGAATCGCTTATTCGCAGTCGAGCTGAAGATGTATTAGATAATCTGCCTACTGACGTCCCCTTTGACTGGGTGCAAAACGTATCGATTGAATTAACATCTAGAATGCTTGCAACACTGTTCAACTTTCCTTACGAAGAACGTCATAAACTGGCCTATTGGTCAGATGTGGCAGCAAGCAGCCCAGAGACTACCGGTGGAACAGGATCAACTGATGAAATTTTTACTGTCGCTGCGACAGCTGCTAAAAAGTTCTCTGAGTTATGGCGTACAAGAGAAGCGGAAAAAGCCGCGGGTAAAGAACTTGGTTTCGACCTAATCAGCTTACTACTCTCCAATGAAAATACTAAAGACATGATAGACAGACCCATGGAGTTTATGGGCAATATTGCATTGTTATTAGTGGGAGGAAATGATACCACACGTAACTCAATGACCAGTGGTATTCATGCATTGAATCAGTTTCCTGACGAGTTTATTAAACTGAAAGATAATCCAAGTTTGATACCCAATATGGTATCTGAGATTATTCGCTGGCAAACACCGTTGGCGTACATGCGCAGAGTAGCCAAAGAAGATGTTGAGCTAAACGGTCAAACCATTAAAAAAGGCGATAAAGTCGTCATGTGGTATGCGTCAGGTAATCGCGATGAACGCGCTATAGATCAGCCAGACCAATTTATGATTGACCGTAAAAATGCCAGAAAACATCTTTCCTTCGGCTTTGGTGTTCATCGCTGCATGGGTAATCGTTTAGCTGAAATGCAGCTGCGCATACTGTGGGAAGAGTTATTAAAGCGTTTTGAAAATATTGAAGTGGTAGACGACCCACAGTATGTACAATCAAATTTCGTCAGGGGTTATACCCAACTGATGGTTAAACTCACGGCGAAAAAATCATGACAAAACAGTGCATCATTATCGGGGCCAGCCACGCAGCAGCGCAATTGGCCCCAAGCCTACGACAAGAAGGGTGGGATGGCGACATTATAATTATAGGCGATGAACCCTATCTCCCCTACCATCGCCCTCCTCTTTCCAAATCCTTTTTAGCTGGTGAAAAAACCGCTGAAGGTTTGGCTATTCGTCCTGCGGCATTCTATGAAAAAAACAGCATTCAGTTTCGCCAAGGCCGCGTTACAGCTATCAATAGATCCACGCAAACTCTCACACTCAGTGATGGTCAAGAACAGTCTTATGACAAGCTTGCACTGTGTATGGGTTCACGCGTCAGAAAAGTATCTCTACCTGGCAGTGAACTTGAAGGGGTACATTACCTACGCGATATCACCGACGTTGAAGGCATTAAGGCTCACGTAGAAAAAGATAAGCATGTAGTGATTATTGGTGGAGGGTATATCGGCTTAGAGGCCGCTTCGGCACTGAGAAAGTTAGGCATGAATGTGGTTGTTCTAGAAATGGCAGAAAGAATTTTACAACGGGTAACCGCACCCGAACTGTCTGAGTTTTACACACGTATTCACACGGAAGAAGGGGTGCATATTCATACTGGCATCGCTGTCTCGGAAATTACAGGCGAAACCCACACTGAAAAAGTCATCTGTGCCGATGGTACAGAATTCCCTGTTGATTTAGTGATCGTGGGTGTGGGCATTTTACCTAATATTGAATTGGCCGTTGAAGCCGGCATTGAGGTAGACAACGGCATAATAGTGGACGAATTCTGTCGCACCAACGACGCCAATATCGTTGCCGCCGGTGATTGCACTAATCACTTCAACAAAATTTACAATCGTCGCATTCGCTTAGAATCAGTACCCAATGCCAGCGAACAAGGTAAATCGGCTGCTGCTTCAATATGTGGAGTTAGCAAGGAATATAAGAGCCTGCCTTGGTTTTGGTCTGATCAATACAATCTAAAATTGCAGATTGCTGGTCTAAGTCTAGGTTATGACCAAATCAGTATACGTGGAGATAAGCTTGCAGGCCGCAGTTTCGCTGCTTTTTATTTTAAAGACGGGCAATTGATATCAGTCGATTGTGTTAACCGCCCGCAAGAATTTATGTTGAGTAAAAAAATAATTGCTGAAAAACTATCCATCATGCCAGCCCAACTTGCCGATGAAACCATCGAGATAAAAGAGTTGATGAAATTATCTAGTCAACACTAAAGGAATAGCCTATCTATGCCAATTTAAACTCTAGGTTGATTTGAATAATATTAAATTATTACCTTCTGTTCTTAATAGAGTGCCCTGGTTTCTCTAGCAATGGTTTTTCTGGCCATCGATGCCGTGGATATTTACCACGCATATCTTTGGCAACGTCAAAATAGGATGTATTCCAAAAATTAGCTAAATCACTTGTGGTTTGAATAGGTCTCTGTGCAGGTGATAGAAGCTCAAATCTAAGAGGAACAGTATTGCCTCCAATTTTTGGCGACTCAACCTCCCCAAACATTTCTTGAAGACGTACAGATACGGTTGGCCCTTGGTTTTTATCGTAAACAATAGGGATTTTTTTATCGCTAGGCGTCACATAAACCAAGGGGGCTTCTTTTTCTAACAGCTTTTGTTCATCCCAAGACAAAGAGCCTTTAATAAGCTCAAACACATTAACCTGCTTAAGTTGAGCCAAACTATTTACGTGGGTTATATAAGGGAGTAACCATTGATCAGCATTTTCAATTAATAACTCTGGCGTTAGCTGGGGGAAGCTCTGAACAATATCCCCCAACCATGTCGCTCTTGCTAACCAACCTTCACACTTCGCGGACCAGTTAAGTATTTTAAGGCCTTCAGATTTAAGAATACTACTTAAAACTTTATGAAACTCTTCCGCGGGGATATTAGTTAAAGGTTGTGACCTTAGCGTTATAGACCGATATTTAGAAACCCTTCGTCCTATGATATTTTGCTTTTTGTCATCAAGTCGATATTCATCATTTTCTGTCATTAAGTGCCCGACACACTCATGTATATCTTCAAGTGTAATGGCTGATGCGCTAAAAATATGGCCTTCTTTTTTTTGCGCATTACAGTCACTAATAACCAACCAATCAGAGCCAAATAAAGGGTCATCATCAAATAACTGCACACCCCGTCCATTCGCGAGTTGATATCGACCACAATGTTCAGAACGCCGTTTAGCTAAGCGGTCTGGATAAGCCATTAAGAGAAGCTTGCCAATATTGTCTTGTAAATCAGTCAGCGAATAAATAGTCGCTTTAGTGGATGTTTTTAAACTGCTTTTTAACGATCTTGTCGTACTGAGGGCTTGCTCGACAATAGCCGCCTTGAGGGGCCATTGTTGAAGGGCTGATTTTTTCTGGGTTTTATAATCTTGTAGCGCAATCATACGCTCAATAATATCGACACCTCGTCGATTGTAAAAAATATCATTCTCTGACAACAAGGCCGACAACTCACACGCCATTCCTTTTTCTAAAGGATTTTGCGCCTGAAGTAACATAGCAGCCAGCCTAGGGTGCAGCCCTAACTTGGAGGCTTTGGTGCCTAGTGGAGTGATCTTACCTAAGTCACTGCCTATTCCTTCATTAACCAAGCCTAACGATGTTAATAGTTGTTTAGCTGATTCAAAATGAGCTGAGGGCGGTGGAGTTAACCAGTTTATTGTTTGATAATCAGTTAAGCCCCAAGCAAGCAAGTCGAGTGTTAAGCTGGCTAAATCAGCCGATAATATTTCTTCGCCTTGAAAGTCTTTAAGGGAGTACTGCTTAGACTCACTCCATAAGCGAATACACGCCCCTTCTTGCAATCGCCCTGCCCGACCTTTACGTTGGTCCGCTGAAGCCTTAGAAATATAAGACGTTTCTAAGCGAGTCATACAGCTCAAAGGGTCATAAACCGAGACTTTCTCTAAACCACTATCAATGACACAAGTCACACCCTCTATGGTTAAACTTGTTTCTGCAATGTTAGTAGTAAAAACGACACGTCGTTTACCTGAAGGGTCAGGCAGTAAGGCTTGCTCTTGCTGGCCAATGGATAAACCACCATATAGCGGGAGAAAAACTAAATCCCTTTCTTCATGAAATGTACGGCCTGCCTCAGAGAGACACCTTTTTATGTCCGCTTGGCCAGGGAGAAAGACAAGCGTGTCTCCCGTTGTACTGGTCGATAAAACTGACCTTAAGGCTTTCATCACCTTTACACTAAGAAAACTATTCTCTTGAGAAGAGCCACCATGCATATAATCAACACTGACGGGATAAGCCCGCCCCGGGCACTTGATGATAGGGGCATTATCTAAATAGCGAGATATCGCATCGGTGTCTATAGTAGCTGACATGACGAGTATTTTTAAGTCTTCACGTATCGTCTGCTGAACTTCCAGCGCGAGCATTAAGGCTAAGTCTGTATGAATAGACCTCTCGTGGAACTCATCAAGAATAATAAGACCCACATCGGTCAACTCAGGGTCGCTTTGAAGCCGTCTTGTTAGAATACCCTCGGTTACAATCTCTAAAACCGTGTTCTCAGATATTTTTCGATCATTTTTTACTTGATAACCAACCCTGCCCCCAACGCTTTCTCCCAATTGCTTTGCCAAATAATAAGCGATTGATTTAGCCGCTACACGCCTAGGCTCAAGCATCACAATTTTTTTATCACCTAACCATTCAGCATTGATCAAACTTAATGGCAGAGCGGTTGACTTACCCGCTCCTGGCTCAGCCTGTAGCACCAAGTTATTTTGATTTGATAAGCTACAAGCTACTTGCGGCAAAAACTGAGTTATGGGAAGCACATTACTACTAGCCATTACCACTTAACCCCAAGCCCTAAGGTCCAGGTTTCATCTGTTTTTGTATTACCCTCAGCAGGCTCACCTTTTATATCCCATTCATATTTTATCTGAGCATATAATGCAGTCGTCATAAAAAGCCTAAAGCCTGTTTCAGTATCAAACTGATAATCGGAGGTGTGCTTCAATGACTGAGTTAACTGGTGATTATGAAATAATTTTATTTTCTCAACCGGCATCCACCACCAATCTACCGACCAGGTTAATGCATTGTATTCTTTGTTATCGCCCCACTTAGGGCTTGTATCTGTAAACTCTTGCGTAATATAAGCATAACCAAACTCTACACCTAAATTGTGAACCGGTGTTTGCCAGAACTGGTAACCGGCACCCACACCATAATGAAACTCTTCAGCAATATTATCGGTGTCATCTTTTTCCCAAGAGGTATTGCCGTTTAAAAACCAATTGTCTGTGAAAAACCAGTCATAGTTATACGCGAGGTAATACTCTTCTTCATTAGCACCTTCCTCACTAATGTCATTTTCATACTCTAAAGCGAAGCGATTACGATGCACTTCTTTTTGAAGACTGTAATTAAACTCAACCTCCCATTCATTTCCATTAGCATTACCTCGTTCTTTCTCACCCGCTACAGAGAGCTTACCAGAACTTCTCCACGGTGGATTAATGTCTTCCAATGCTTCCATTCTTATGGAGGGAGACAAAAAGGCATGTGATACCGAATAGATTTCAAAACCACATAAGATCCACACTTTCTCAGGAGAGAAGTGTTCAAGCGAGCAACGCCCCACATTCTCTACTTGAATCCCATCGCTTAGGCTCAGCTTTTTTACTCTATTAGACGCTATCGTAATGGAACCAAAGCTATCTGACTCAAAAATAACATTTTCAAACGTAGCCGATACAAAGCGACCATTAATCACATCACCTTTTACTAGTTCAAGTTTATCCGCAAAAGTAAATGCACTCACAGCCCATAAGAATATGAGACAAAGAGACTGTAAACGACGATTAATAATTTTCAAAAACAGACGCCCACTCATCATAATATTCTTCAGCATGTGCTTTTAAAAAAGGAAACAACCAACGAGCCGCCTCTCCTACCAAATTAAACTCATCATCCAAAGGCTCTTTAATACCAGGGAAATTCAAGGCATGTTCAACGGCTACCGCACACAGTAAAAATTGAGCAATAGAGTCAGCAATCGGGCAAAATTCCCAGGCCCCTGCGCCTCGCATGGCACTATAAACAACGGATGATTCATTGTGCTCACTCAGGTTAACTATAATGGGGTCTCCCCCTTCCGTTGCGATTAAAAACCAAGCATCATCCCAGTCTGGTATGGACTCTTTTGTTGCAGGGTTAACATTATAACCAGGCATATCCCAAGATATTTCATCTCTAGATAATAGCTCTACTGGGTGCCCAACACTCTCAATATTTAAACTCAATAACGGGCATACACTATCAAGATACTCTTTAAGCTCAGGGGGTAATACCACCGTCCGCTTTTGTTCTAGCTCTATACTTAAAGAGCCCCCTGTAGCCATTGTTAAAGTTAACTCGTTTGGGTTAAACCCTTTAATTAACGTAATTGATTCTTGTAAGTTCATATCCAAGCCTTCTTTAACATCTTATAAATAAACGTCGCCGCTTGCGGTTGCATGGTAATATTCATTAAAAAAACGGGGGCACACTATAACTAAAATACACTCTTTTCCCCAGACCTTTGTACCAATCACAAACTACAGTATAATGCGCATCATTAAGTGTACCCTCTTCGCGCAGCCAATCTGCCAGGAAAACTATGAGTATTCAAGAAATAGCCGTATCTAACAACCAGAAAAAACAATTACTAAAAGCCGTAAACAAAAGTCATGTTTTATTTCAAGAAGATAACGGCGACTTAGTGGTAAGCGTTGCTGCTTACGAAGTATTCAAAAAAGAGTCAGACCCAGGCCCCATTGAAGAAATAGTGGGTGAAAGCACTCTAAATTACGATGCTGACTACTTTGTATTTAGCTAAACGCTAAATTAATAACTTTGCTCGAATAGTGAATTGAACATGATATTTTCATCTTTAGACCTGACTCCTGAAATTCAAAAAGCCTTAGACGCGTGCGGCTATACTGAAATGACGCCCGTACAACAAAATGCCATTATCCCAGCCAGACGGGGTAAAGACATTCTTGCCAACGCGCAAACAGGAACCGGTAAAACAGCGGCCTTCGCGATTCCTATTCTGCAGCAAATGGTTGATAAGCCAAAACCCACTTTGCCAGGCAACGCACGTACATTAATTCTCACGCCTACTCGAGAATTAGCAGAGCAATTAGCAGAAACCATTAATCGTTATGCTCAGTTTTTACCCTTAAAAATCGTCGCGTTATACGGCGGCGTAAAAATGGGTGGTCAGCAGAAAAAACTGCAAGCCGGTGTAGATATCATCATATCAACCCCCGGTCGCTTGCTTGAACATATGGAACAATGCAATGTAAACCTTTCTAAGGTTGAGTTTGTTGTACTCGACGAAGCCGACAGAATGCTTGATATGGGCTTCATTGCAGATGTTCAATCACTACTGCAAAAAACACCTAAAAAGCGTCAGACACTGCTCTTTTCTGCCACTATTTCACCTACTGTTAATGAGTTAGCACACAAGCTACTCATCAAGCACCAAACAGTAAGTATGGCAAAACAAAATGCAACGGCCGATACCGTAGAGCATGTAGTTTACCCAGTAGAAGAACGACGTAAGAATGATTTATTTTTAGAGCTACTTAATAAATACAACTGGTTTCAAGTGTTAGTATTTACCAGCACCAAAGACCAGGCCGACGCACTCTTGCGAAAGCTTAAAAAAGAGAAGGTCGATGTAGCCATATGCCATGGTGATAAAAGTCAGGGTTCGCGCCGAAGAGCATTAGCTGATTTTAAAACCGCTAAAATCCAGGTGTTAATCGCGACAGAAGTAGCTGCACGAGGCTTAGACATACAAGGCTTAGACCATGTGGTTAACTTCAACTTACCTTACCTTCCAGAAGACTATGTTCACCGTATTGGTCGTACTGGCAGAGCCGGTCAAAAAGGCCAAGCTATCTCATTTGTAAGCAGAGAAGAAGAACGCGCCTTAGATAATATCGAACGTTTAATTGGTGGGGTTATTGAGCGCGTGAGCTTACCAGGGTTTGAAGTCAGTAGCCGTGAAAGCCTTTGGAATAACTTGGCAGAACAGCACAAACCGGCACGCAAAAACAAAGTAAGCCAAACCAAAATCGTTCGAAACAAAGTGTCAAAGAGTAGCCCCTCTAAAAACAAACCGGTAAAAAGCAAATCACCGAAGAAAAAAAGGTAGGCACTTTATTATCCTGCGGTTTGACCGCAGGATACCTTGCTTGTAAATAACCAGACCAGTACAGGCGTAACAATCAAGGCCGTACTAACAATATCTAATACCGAATGATAACCCTGATAGACCATCAACCCCGCGTAAAAAAGCATCGACAGCACAGAAAAAATCATCAACCGAACACTTTTTAAAGCCAAAAATACAACGAATACTAACGCTAATGCGGTGTGAGTACTGTAATCAAGCCCTAACGATGGCCATATTAAAAAATACCGATCAACGAACATTAAGCCATAAATATAAACAACCCCAGCACCTAACAAACCCAAATAGGTTACTGCGTTTAATAATCCAGCAACACGCACTACGTTCACTAAAAAACAGAGCGACATGATGCCGATAATCGGTATGTATAAGTCAGCTATAAAATCTAATTGCTCATACGTCAGCATGTTTTACCCTTTTAACCTTTCATGAGAATGCGTAAATACTCATATGTTACAGCTTAAGGGTTTCAGTACCAGTTAATAAGGCACTTTTGTGCGACTCAGCTCTAGGTAATAAACGTGAAAAATAAAATACAGCGGTATTTATTTTTGCCTTTAAAAACGCCTCGTCATGCTGTGCATCTGCCAACAAAGCGCTTGCCTTGATCGACATATCCAACCAAAAATAGGCTAAGGCCACATAACCACAATACATCAAATAATCATACGCAGCCGCCCCAACCTCTTCATGGTCACGCATGGCTTTCATGCCAATTGTTTGCGTTAGTTTAGGCCACTCTTTTGTATAAGCGGCCAGCTGGTTAATCATTGCTTTATGCTTAGTATTGCCTTTTTCTAGCTGGCATAGTTTATGAAGTTTTTTCGTAAATAAAAGTAAGCTTTTACCTTGTGACCCAAGTACTTTTCGCCCTAACAAGTCTAATGCTTGTATACCCGTTGTGCCTTCATAAAGCGTAGCAATTCGACCATCTCTATACAGCTGCTCAACCCCAGACTCGCGAATATAGCCATGTCCACCCAACACCTGAATAGCTAAACTAGATGATTCCAAACCGGTTTCAGTACAAAATGCTTTGGCAATAGGGGTTAAAAAGTTCAACAACTGATTACTTTCATCTACATTCAAATCAGCAATCGGGTTGCCAGCGCCTTCAACGTGATCAAGCAATTGAGAGCAATATTGATTCAATGCCCTCCCCCCTTCGGCAAATGCTTTTTGGGTAAGTAGCATTCTCCGAATATCAGCGTGTACCAGTAACGTATCTGCTTCATGATTAGGCTCAACAATGCCTTTAAGGCTTCTTCCCTGTCGTCTTTCAGAGGCGTAGTGATAACTATGCTGGTAACACACCTCACTTAAACCAACGCCTTGGGATGCAGCCCCCATGCGCATTTCATTCATCATGATGAACATCGCCTTAATGCCTTTATTGAGGTCGCCCACTAAAAAGCCTTTGGCATTTTCATAATTTATCGCACAGGTTGGGTTACTGTGAATACCCATTTTTTCTTCTATGCCAATGCAGTGAACATTATTAAACGCATTATCAGCCAGAATTGACGGAACCAAGAATAGAGATAAGCCTTTTATTCCCTCTGGCGCGCCCTTTACCCTAGCCAATACCAAATGAATAACATTCTCACAAGCGTCATGCGCCCCCGCTGAAATAAATATTTTATTGCCATTTATAGAATAAGCATCACCATCAGGTGTTGCTGACGTTCTGATTAAGCCAAGATCAGAACCACTATGAGCCTCAGTTAATGACATGCAACCAAGCCACTTCCCACTGATCATATTAGGTAAATATCGAGACTTAAGTTCATCAGAACCAAATTTAAGCAGTACTCTAATAGCAGACATATTCAAAGCAGGAATCATACTAAAGGCATGATGAGCCGAGGTGATCATCTCCCCCGCACAAGCGGCCATTTGGCTCGACAAACCCTGTCCGCCCCACGTTTCAGGCATAGACATCCCCATCCAGCCGGCACCGGCATAATGTAAAAAAGCCTCACTCATCTCTTTGGGCAGTGAAACCTTGCCGTCTATAAAGGTGCACCCTTGCTCGTCACATGTTCGGTTAATGGGTGCCAATTCTTTTTCAACAAACAGAGCAGCCTGATCAAGCACTAAAGCTGCATCGTGTGAATCATCGCTATCGCTCATGCTGTTAAGCAGAAAGTTCATGTCTTTTAATGGGGCTTTATAGTTATACATGGCATCCTCAGGTGTTGATTCCGTATTTGGTATAATTATGTTCAATGGCTACACTCATCTCATTAACAAATGATAAGGCAATGTATTCCAGATCAAGGCACACTGTGAATAATGATAAAAGAATTGAGAACTGAACCCAACACGGAGACACCTAATGCATAACAACTTTCCTAATTTACTTAAGCCATTAGACTTAGGCTTTACGACACTTAAAAATAGAGTATTGATGGGTTCTATGCACACCGGTCTTGAAGAAGCGCCGAATGGTCACGAACGTATGGCTGCATTCTTCAGCGAACGTGCAAAAGGCGGTGTAGGCCTTATCGTCACTGGAGGCTTTGGCCCAAGTGCTGCGGCCGCAACACACCCTCAGACTAATTTAATTTCAACCGAAGAAGATGCACTAGAGCACAGGGTAATAACCGACGCCGTTCATAAAGAAGGCAGTAAAATCTGTATGCAGATTCTCCATACAGGTCGCTATGCATTTAACCCGCAATCGATAGCGCCTTCGGCGATAAAAGCCCCTATCAACCCCTTTACACCGAAAGAAGTAGATGAAGAAGGCATAGAAGAGCAAATTCAAGACTTTGTAAATTTGTCTTTATTAGCGCAAGTCGGTGGTTATGACGGCGTTGAAATAATGGGCTCAGAAGGCTATTTCCTTAATCAATTTCTAGCGCTAAGAACGAATCAGAGAGATGATGATTGGGGCGGTGATTATGAAAATAGAATGCGCTTAGCTGTAGAAGTGGTTAGACGTGTAAGAGAAGCGGTAGGTACTGACTTCATCATTATTTACCGACTATCAATGCTCGATTTAGTAGAAGGCGGAAGCTCTTTTGACGAGATCGTTAAATTGGGTAAGGCAATCGAAAAAGCCGGCGTAACGATTATTAATACTGGCATAGGCTGGCATGAAGCCCGCATTCCAACCATTGCAACCAAAGTACCCCGAGCGGCTTTCACTTGGGTAACGGCCCGCTTCAAAAAAGAACTATCTGTGCCATTAATCACATCAAACCGTATAAACACACCTGAAGTAGCCGAAGAAGTGCTAACACGCGGTGATGCAGACATGGTTTCAATGGCTAGACCGTTCCTTGCCGATCCTGATTTTGTTAATAAAGCAGCAGAAAACAGAAGTGACGAAATTAATACCTGTATCGCATGTAACCAGGCCTGCCTTGATAACGTATTTAGCGGAAAAATGACCAGTTGTCTGGTAAACCCTCGTGCGTGTCATGAAACA
>JADGDV010000061.1 GCA_016744695.1 Hahellaceae bacterium | reverse complement strand
ACAACTTATAATTGAATATCTAACAAGAGGTCCTTATGGGCATTTTCAGCACCAAGAAAAAATACTTTAATAAACTAGTATTGCCACTTTCAATATCGGCAGCTATGACCTTACCGAGCCTATTATTTGCAGCAGAACCTGAGAAAGAAGATTTAAAATTTGGTTTTATAAAGCTCACTGATATGGCTCCACTAGCCGTGGCCTATGAAAAAGGTTTCTTTGAAGATGAAGGCTTATTTGTTGAGTTAGAAGCCCAAGCAAACTGGAAAGTGTTACTAGACCGAGTAATTACAGGTGAACTTGATGGTGCTCATATGCTGGCAGGTCAGCCACTAGGGGCCACCATCGGGTTTGGTACTCAGGCACATATTATTACTGCATTCAGTATGGACCTTAACGGTAACGCAATTACCGTATCTAATAAGGTCTGGGATGAAATGAAACCACATATCCCTAAAGATAAAGACGGTAAACCGGTTCACCCAATAAAGGCCGATTACTTAAAACCCGTTATTGAAAAATATAAAGATGAAGGCAAGCCATTTAACATGGGGATGGTATTCCCTGTTTCGACTCACAACTATGAGTTACGTTATTGGTTGGCCGCAGGCGGTATCAACCCTGGCCTATACGCACCTCACAAAGGAGATACTTCAGGGCAAATCGACGCTGATGCCTTCTTGTCTGTCACCCCTCCGCCTCAAATGCCTTCCACTATGGAAGCCGGTACGATTTATGGTTATTGCGTAGGCGAGCCATGGAATCAGCAAGCGGTATTCAAAAACATCGGTGTGCCCGTGATTACCGATTATGAAATTTGGAAAAATAACCCAGAAAAAGTCTTCGGTGTCAGTAAAGCATGGGCCGACAAATACCCTAATACTCACATCGCCGTGGTTAAATCACTTATTCGATCTGCTCAATGGCTAGATGCTAACGAAAATGGTAACCGCCCTGAAGCTGTAAAAATATTGTCAAAGCCGAATTACGTAGGGGCTGACTACGACGTGATTGCCAACAGCATGACTGGTACCTTCGAGTATGAAAAAGGAGATAAGCGAGAGGTACCCGATTTCAACGTATTCTTTCGTTATAACGCGACCTACCCCTACTACAGCGATGCGATTTGGTACTTAACTCAGATGCGACGTTGGGGGCAGATAGAAGAACAAAAGGCTGATAGTTGGTATATGGATATCGCGAAAAGTGTTTACCGTCCAGACATTTACGCTCAAGCAGCCAAAGAGTTGATTGCAGAGGGTAAATTAAAGGCGAGCGACTTCCCGGACTTCAACACAGAGGATGGTTTCAAGCCACCACAAAGTGATTTCATTGACGGCGTTAGTTATGACGGAAAGCAGCCTAATGCTTACCTTGAGTCATTTAAAATCGGCCTAAAAGGCAAAGATAAAATCTAGTATCACATCGCTATATCGGCGCTTCCATTAACCGCTCTGATATAGCGATAAACCCTTGCGTTAAAAAACTACAAATACCTCTTACTCCAAATTTTAAGGCTGTATCCTATGTCTACACGAATGATTAACTTTTTTGAGTCAACGGGGCTTAATTGGTTTGTCCCGTTTATCCGTATGTCAAAAGGCGAGAAGCCAGGTGAGCAACTCAGTATCATTCTTAAAACCATCGGTCTCCCTGTGTTCGCCTTTGCGATCTTCTTATTCCTATGGGATGTTTCAGCCTCTAAGGTCAATACTAGCCTAGGGCAAGTTCCCGGGCCAAGCCAGGTACTTGAACAAGCGCAAAGCCTGGTTGATGAATATTATGCCGAGGGTGAAAAGGAAAGCGCCTTTTATGCTCGCCAAGAAAAAAGAAACGCAGCAAAATTAGCAAAAGACCCTGAAGCAAAAGTAAAGACACGCACCTATAACGGTCGACCCACGTATTTAGACCAAATTTGGACCA
This sequence comes from Hahellaceae bacterium, assembly GCA_016744695.1. Taxonomy (GTDB): domain Bacteria; phylum Pseudomonadota; class Gammaproteobacteria; order Pseudomonadales; family Oleiphilaceae; genus Alkalimarinus. Next base: position 5,301 of record JADGDV010000061.1, on the reverse strand, counting down.
GTCTTTACACCGTCTTTACCGGGTTTATTCTGGCTAGTTTTATCGCCATTCCCATTGGTATTATTTGCGGTCTTAATCAGACGATTTACTCGGCACTAGACCCTATTATTCAAATTTTTAAACCGGTATCACCCTTAGCTTGGCTGCCGATTGTCACCATGGTTGTTAGTGCCTTATACGTCAGTGATGACCCCATGTTTGCAAAATCATTTGTGACCTCGGCAGTTACCGTAATGCTATGTTGCTTGTGGCCCACACTCATTAATACTGCTGTGGGTGTTGGTTCAATCGATAAAGACTTAATCAATGTAAGCCGAGTATTAAGGCTTAACTGGTTCCAAAAGTTAACGAAAATTGTACTGCCCTCTTCAATACCTATGATCTTTACAGGTCTGCGCTTATCGCTAGGTGTTGGCTGGATGGTATTGATCGCAGCAGAAATGCTAGCTCAAAACCCAGGCTTAGGTAAATTTGTGTGGGACGAATTTCAAAATGGCAGCTCGAACTCATTAGGACGCATCATGGTTGCGGTACTCACCATCGGGTTCATCGGGTTTATCTTAGATCGTCTCATGCTAAGCCTACAAAAGTCGGTATCTTGGGACAAAACAGCCGTCATCAAATAATTGATTATCGACACATCAAGCCTATTTATAAGTACAGGAAACAATATTATGAGCGCATCTTATTTAAGTATTGAACAGGTTTCTATTGAGTTCCCTACCCCCACAGGGCCCTTTAAAGCACTTGATGAGGTTAGCCTTAAAATAGACAAAGGCGAGTTCATTTCTCTTATTGGTCACTCAGGGTGTGGTAAGTCAACCGTACTCAATATTGTGGCAGGTTTGCATCAAGCCACTACGGGCGGTGTTATTCTTGAGGGGAAAGAAGTCAATGAACCTGGGCCTGAACGCTCAGTCGTATTTCAAAACCACTCTCTATTTCCCTGGCTTAACTGCTACGAAAACGTAAAACTCGCGGTAGATACCGTATTCAAAAAAACCATGAGCAAGTCAGAGCGTCATGAGTGGGTGATGCACAACCTTGACTTAGTGCATATGACTCACGCGGCCAAGAAACGTCCGGGAGAAATATCAGGGGGTATGAAACAGCGTATAGGTATTGCCAGAGCCTTGGTAATGAAACCTAAAGTATTACTGATGGATGAACCCTTTGGCGCGCTAGATGCACTCACAAGAGCCCATTTACAAGACTCACTCATGGAAATTCAGGCCGACCTGAATAGCACCGTGATCATGATTACCCATGATGTTGATGAAGCGGTGTTGTTGTCAGATCGCATCGTCATGATGACCAACGGGCCAGAAGCCACCATTGGAGAAATTCTTCACATCGATTTGCCTAGACCCAGAAATCGACTTGCTCTGGCAGATAACCCAACCTACAACCATTACAGGGCTCAGGTGCTTTCCTTCTTGCATGAAAGGCACAGTAAACCCGCTGCGGCTTAGTCATCAACCCGTACTTCAAACCAGCAGGTCAAATTTGCTCCAACAGCCATGCAACCTGCTTTTCTAGTTCCTCGACTCGTGCAGTAAGTTCTGAAGTCGACGCTCGAGTGGAATGGATTGATGCAGCACTATTCGTCTCAGATACTTCAGGTTCACCACAGAGCAAGTGCATCACTCTTTCCTCACGCTGGCCTGACTGTTGTGGCATTTTTTTAATGAGCGGTGAAATTTTACCCACAAGCTTCGCTAACAATTCATTCACTTCTGTCGCGTTTTCAAATTCGTGCATCCGGCGAGACCGGCTCAAAAGTTCGCTTGTTGTTTGCGCGCCTCTTAGCAACATAATGCAAAATACAGCATGCTCCGCCTCATCAAAATGAAGGGTTCGTGTTAAACACTGCTTAAACTTATTGGCACGTGACCCATACTCAAATTCGACTAACTTTCGGTCTTGCAACGCATATAAAGCATGCTGCACCTCACCTTCGTCTAAGCTCATTATTGGCTCACGACTGGTCTTCTGATTACATGCCAGCACTAAACTATTGAGCGTTAAAGGGTAAGCATTGGGCGTAGTGAGCTGTTTTTCCATCAATGCACCAAGAATCCGCGCTTCTAACGGGCTCAACATGGCTTCATTTTGCGCTTCGTGTACTTCAGACTGTTCTGGTTGACCTGAATTATCGTCGATCATCATCGTTTGCTCTCAAGGTTGCTTTTAGCGTCTAAAACTAAATTAGCCATTAAACAAGGTATTGAAGAAAAGCTTATCAGCGCCCCGTTGATTGGTCCAGTTTGTGATCAACTATTGAAAGTAGAATATAAGCCCGTATCGTAATCCGCCAATAGGCAAAAAATTATGAAAATATGGCATCGTTGCGACTATTTCTTATCCTGTTATTAGTTTTCAGATATTAATAGCCATTACTTTTGGGGCCTATGTTGTGTGTACTTGTTTTGTTGACCCGAAGACGGCACACTCTTAAGGTCAACAACAGAGAGACAAACATGGATATTAGTGATTACCGAAGAGAGTATATGAGTCAGGGCCTTGATCTGAATGACTTAGATAAAGACCCTATCAAACAGTATGAATTATGGTTTCAGCAAGCATCCGAGGCAGGAATTCAAGACGCAAATGCCTTTAGCCTAGCAACGTATGACATTACATCAGGTCCTTCTCTTCGAACCGTATTACTTAAGTTATTTGATGCAAAGGGTTTTGTCTTTTTCACCAATTATAACAGTCAAAAATCAAAACAAATTCAAGGCAATGGCCAAGTTGCTATGCTCTTTCCCTGGCTGCCACTAAATCGGCAAGTAAAAGTAGAAGGGCGTTGCGAAAAAATTTCTACCGCTGCGTCACTTAAATATTTTGCAACTCGCCCACGGGGCAGTCAGATTGGTGCCTGGTGCAGTGATCAAAGTGAAGTGATTGAGTCTCGGTCATTTTTAGAACAAAAATATCGGGAAGCTGCAGATAAATTTAAGTCAGGTACTATTCCTTTACCTTCATCTTGGGGAGGGTATCGTATCGTTCCTCATTCTATTGAATTTTGGCAGGGGCAAGAGAACCGCTTACACGATCGGTTTAAATATACAAAGCAAGGAAGCGAAGGCTGGTCAATAGAACGCTTGGCGCCTTAATTAAAGAGATGGTGTGTTTAGAGCCGCTGGTTGATGTTTCGGAGTTTAATGGATTCCCGCCTTCGCGGGAATGACTAATGGGCGTCACAAAAATTATTAGGATATGAATGTCTCCAAAGTGGTGTCTTCAAAAGATACACCTAATTTGGAAAATTAGAATAATAACAAGGTAGTGCTAATGACTATAGATAGCCAATAATGTCCACCAACTTTTCCAACTTCACATTAGATAGCTGTCGATAATCGAAATAAGGCGTAACAATCAAACGTTGAGATCGATTGATTGCAAAGTCACTATCAATCCATTGTAGGTCACCTTCATCGACCAGTGTCATGGCATGGGTTTTACCACAAATAAGACTAATATTGCCTTGTGCTTGAGCAACTAAATTCTTATTAAAAAGTAAGGCCTGCTGTGACTCTTTCATCAACAAGAAGTCATCTCTATAGGCCTGCCAAGTAGGAAAGCTCTGTGGGTCTAACAAGTGTCCCAACTTAGCATAGATATTAATAATTTTACGCCAATGATTCCCTGTTTCACGGCCTATTCTTGCCAGCTCACCTTCCCTAGCCGGAAGCAGCCGCTCTCTATCAACATATTCATCCAAGGGCGGTCTATTGCCTATATAAACAGCCAGTTTGCAGTGCTCATCACCAATGCCTATCATTTTCATTTTAAAGTCGCTTACAACACTCGGTGGAAGAAGCTCTATTAAACAACAAAGCTTGACCGCATAGGATATCACACGCTAATGTCATATTTTTAAAAGAACAAACAGGCCTTAACCACTGTGTCATTTACTTTTAACGTTATCACCAGTTTGAACCAAGTCAGTAAAACCGACTGGAATGCAGTAACGGGCTGCGATTACCCTTTCACCCGTTATGAGTTTCTCTCCGCATTAGAATTGAGTGGTGCAGTGGGTGGTGTTGGCGACCAAGACAGTGGATGGCAACCTCAGCATGTATTGGTATACACGAATGATCAGCTTATTGCCGTAATGCCCAGCTACCTTAAGCGGCATAGTTACGGGGAGTATGTATTTGATCATACGTGGGCCAACGCCTATCAGCATCATGGTCGGGCCTACTACCCAAAGCTGGTGAGTGCTATTCCTTTTACACCCGTGAGCGGGCCTCGTATTTGTGTTGCTGAAGGCCATGACCATGACCCCATCATTAACGCGATCAATGAATACATGATTGCCTACTGTGGGCGCAGACAATTATCTTCCTGGCACTTACTCTTCCCGTCAAAAGACGTATCAAAGAAAATCGCACCTCAATTAATGCAACGCACAGCCGTTCATTTTCAATGGTTTAATGAGGGCTTCTCCTGCTTTGATGATTTTCTCTCAACATTTAATTCACGAAAACGCAAAAACCTGAAAAAAGAACGCCAACAGGTTTGGGACCAAGACATAAGCCTTGAGGTCTTTACCGGTAATGATATTCCAGAAGAAATATGGGATCGTTTCTATTATTTTTACCAAATGACGTATGCAAAGCGCAGCGGGCATGGCGGTTATTTGAGCCAGTCATTTTTTCAATTATTAGCGGAAACAATGCCTGAATCTATTGTATTAGTGCTGGCTAAAAAAGAGGATCAATATATCGCAGGGGCATTGAATTTTCGTGACAATGAGGCCTTATATGGGCGTTACTGGGGCTGTATGCAAGAATTCAAACATCTGCACTTTGAGACCTGTTATTACCAAGGTATAGAGTATTGCATTCGTGAAGGCTTAAAACGCTTTGACCCAGGGGTGCAAGGTGAGCATAAAATACAACGGGGTTTCCGCCCCGTTTATACCTATTCTAATCACTGGATAGCTGACTCTGACTTTCAGCGTGCCATTGCCGGTTTTTTACAGCAAGAAAATTCAGCAGTTAATGATTATCACGCTAATGCGTCTGAATACTTACCTTTTAAAAGAAAAGATCTGTAATCATAACTGCACCGATTCATCTAACAATACATCTATCTGCCCCAAATACTTATTGTGTGCATCACTATTCATTTCTGAATAGTTCAGGTTTTTAAAGGTATCCGTCATACGGCTAAACCAACGTCGAACAAGCGCTTTTGTTTCAAAGTTCATATCCGTATCAATCACTTTTACCAACAAAGAGAAGCTTTGTTTTTGACGTTCAATATCGGTTGATACATCCACTACATCAA